>JAUHZF010000259.1 GCA_030426145.1 Polyangia bacterium | reverse complement strand
GTCGGGCGATCTGCCCGCCGCCGCGACCTCGCATTACCTGACCAACCCGATACAGAGAGCCTCCACGGTGATGGCCGAACTCACGGCCCATGCGCAGTCCCGCAAGGCGGGCAAGCTCGCGGCCAAGAAGGAGCTGGAGAAGAAGCTCGAGGCCGTGGCCAAGGGCGAGAAGATCAGCGACAGCGGCGCAGCCAGCCGCCCTCGCGGCCGCAGCCGCAGCTACGGCCTGCACGGCCGCCTGTACTAAGGGTCGTCGCTCAGGCGGCGAGCGGAACCGCGGGCTGGTGTCGAAGCCAGCCCGCGAGTGCATTTCGCTCGCGGTCGGTGAGGTCGAGGAAGCTCAGCCCCATGCCGGCGCGCACGCCGTAGCGGGCGCGGCGCACGCGGGTGACCTCGGCGAAGACCATCATCGGGTCGAGGTCCCACACCTGCGGTTCGAAGCAGAGCACCACGTGCTCGCCGCGCACGAGCGGAAACCGCGTGTCGAGCCAGAGGCCGTAGGGCGTGAGGTCGCCACACCAGTGGAGGACGGGCTCGTCCACCTTGCTGCTCACGAGCTCGACGGGAACCAGGACCTGCTTGCGGATCGCGACACGGCGCTGACCGAGCTGCGACCTATCGAACCGATTCATCTCCAGCATGTATGGCAATGTAGGTGAAAGTCGCACGGCAGGCAACAAATGCGTCGATTGACGACGGGGTCCCCACACCGTAGCGCTACGGCACGATGCGCTTCTACGACGGCAAGAAGGTCTTCATCACCGGCGGCTCCTCCGGCATCGGCAAGGCGGCCGCCGTCATGCTGGCCAAAGCCGGCGCGAGCGTGATGGTTGCGGCCCGCAACCAGGAGCGCCTCGACGCCACCGTCGACGAGATGCGCGCCGCGGGCGGCACGGGGCAGATCTTCGGGAGCATCTCGCTCGACGTGCGCGATCGCGATGCGGTCAGGGCGGCGGCCCAGGAGGCCATCGACACCCTCGGCGGGGTCGACGTGCTCATCGTCAACCAGGGGTACGCCCTCACGGGATACATCCAGGACATGCCCGACGAGGCCTTCGACGAGATGCTCGATACCAACTACCGAGGCCACGTCTACGTCACCCGGGCGTTCCTTCCCCACTTCATGGAGAAGAAGAGCGGGCACATCTGCCTGGTGTCCTCGATGCTCGGCTTCTTCGGTTTCTTCGGCTACTCGGCCTACGCCGCGAGCAAACACGCCATCGCCGGCTTCGCCCGCTGCCTTCGCAACGAGCTCGTTCCCCACGGCGTGAAGGTCACCCTCGTCTACCCACCCACCACCGACACCCCCGGTCTCGAGAAGGAGAACGAGGACAAGCCACCGGAGACCTGGGCCATCGAAGGCAACTCGGAGTGCTTCGCCCCCGAGGCCGTGGCCGAGTCGATGCTCAAGGGCATCGCCAAGGGGAAGTTCGAGGTCGTGCCCGGCTTCAGCAGCTGGGCGATCTGGGTCGCCCACCGCTTCGCCCCGACGGTGACCGAATGGTTCATCGATCAGGACCTGCTCCGCTTCACGAAGAAGCAGACCAAGTAGCGGCTACTTGCCGCTGAAGGTGGCCCAGCTACCGGTCGGCACGTAGCCCGTGCCGGGGTAGGTCAGGATGTGCTGAACCCCACCGTTGTGGGAGATGCTGAAGACCTCGAGGTCGTCCCGCGTGCCCTTCCGCTTGTCGGGCCCGTAGGAGATGAGCTTGGCCGTCCGGGGCTCGGAGACGTACTCGAGCGGCGTTTTCCAAGCGTCGAGCATCACGGCCTCGTTGCCCGTCGCTTCGGCCAACTCCTCGAGGGAGTCGGGGTAGCGGCCCGCGTGTGTGCGCGCGAACCGGCTCACGTGCTCGTAGAAGCCATCGAGGCGCTGACCGAGGGTGTGGTCGTCGCTTCGCACGAGCGTACCCGACGCACAGCTCAGCTCGACAGGCGGGAACTGGAAGTAGCCGGCGTAGCCCATCTTCTCGCTCTGTCGATCCTGCTGAGCGCTGACCGGGGCGTGGAAGAGGGTCTTCTGGCCCTCGCACAGCTGCGGGATGTAGTAGGCGTCGAACTTCTCGAGCAGGGTGGAGCTGGCCCCCGTCGCGAGCTCGCCCTGACAGGTGATCACGGCGAGGGTGGCGCTGCTCGAGAGGCCACGAAGGGCGGAGCGCTTGCTCGCATCGCCGAGGCGGTAGATGCCAGCCGCGCGCACATCTTTGATGATGGCGTAGGTCGGGGCGCTGAACACGGGGGGCGCGGCCGCGGTGTCGCTGGCGCAGGCCGGCACGTCGCGGAAGGGGTAGCGCCCATCTTCCATGCACCCCACGAGGGAACCGAGGGCCGTCATCCAGAGGGTGGTCTCGACGATTTTCCGAAGCATCTCGCGCCTTGGGTTACACGGTGTGAGAGCCGCTCACAAGGCCCCGTGCGCCCTCAGACGAGCGCACGGGGCTGTTTTATGGGTGGTCAGCGCGAGGACGGCGGTGCGGGCTCGGCTCCCACCGGTCCAAGACCCTTGGCCACGAGGCGCTGGTAACCGAGGGACACGGCGATGAGGGCGAGGCTGAGACCGACGAGGGAGCTGACCCGATAGAGGTCCTCGAGGTGCGCGAGGTCGATGAAGAAGACCTTGGCGCAGGTGAGCACCATGAGCCCGAGCCCGACCGTGCGCGGCGCACGCCGGTCGGTGCGCAACCCCACGCCGAGCAGGACCAGCGCGTAGAGCGCCCAGCCGATGGAGAGCGTGAGGTCGCGCCCGGGACGGTGGTCGAGGGGTAGCGTGAGGGTCGCGCCCGTGGCGAAGGCGTCCACGATGGCGAGGTTGAGCCAGCAGAAGCCGAGGACCACCGCGCCTCCGCCGAGGAACGAGCGCACGAGGCCGATGAGGGGGTGCTCCGACGACTGCATCAGGCGACGCGCGCCGAGTGCCGCAGCCATGGGGATGCCGTAGGCGAGGGCGATCCAGTTGAAGAGGACCACACCGCTGCGCGGTGCGTAGGTGAGCACCCCCGGATCGAGCAACAACCGCGCGAAGACGAGGGCGAACACGCTCGCCGCGATGACGGCGACGCCGCCGTGGTCGTGTCGGCGCCAGAGGGCGGCGGTGCCGAGGCCGAGCAAGGCATACCCCACCGTCAGCCCCAGGCCAGACAGCTGCAGCGTGAGGGCGAGGAACAGGGCCACGAAGGCCACGCCGCCAAGCCACTCGCGCGCGAGGGCCTTCGAGCGAAGGTCGATGGGGCCGGTGACTTCGGCGGCGGCAAGGGTGAGGGAGGTGGCCAGGGCACTCACGAGGGCAGGCACCCCAAGCGACGCCGAGCCCCACTGGGCGTGCCAGATGGCGATGAGGATCGGAAGGCCGAGGGCGGCGCCGATGCCCGCTGCGCGCCAGGTGTCGCCCTCACGCCGGAGAGGCGCGGGCATGAAGGCCGGCCAGAGATGACCGACGGACAAGACGGCCAGCACGGCGGCTACGGCCCAAAGACCTTCACCGGCTTCGACGCGGGCGGCGAACGCGAGCGCACCGAACGTGGTCGCGGTGGGGAGCATGGCCGTGCGGCCATGCCGGGTGAGGGTGACGAGGGCGAGCGCAATCAAGCCGAAAACCGCGAAGGCGAGCAGCCCGAGCGAGACGTCCTGCACGACGAAGGTGACGGCGAGCACACCCAGGATGGGCGCTGCGAGGGCGCTCGCTTCGGGGCTGCGACGTTGCCCATCGCGAAGCATGACGCCGACGGTGAGCGCGGTCGTCGCGAGCAGGCTGCCCACCAGCCACGAGGCCGACGAACCGTGCACCGTCTCGAAGGCGAGCCGGATGGCGGTGGTGAGCCCGAAGACGCCGAGGCTCACCGCGCCCACGAGGGACGGGCGACCCAAGCGGCCCCACACGATGAGCCCGCCAGTGAGCGCGGCCATGGCCACGATGCCGACGACGGGCGACGCTACCGTCGTCGTCGCGATGAGGACGAGGCCGCCGAGGGCCCAGGTGAGGACCGTGGGTGAAGCGGCCTGATGACGGGCGAGCCGCTCGTCTTCGGCCTCTTCGCGAGCGCGCAGACTGGGCACGAGCCCGATGGCGCCCGCGATGAGGCTGAGGCCGACGGTGAAGGCGGTCAGTAGAATCGCGACCGGAGCCGACGTGGCCTCGCTCGGGTGTCCGCTCAGCCGCAGGCCGACGACCCCGTAGGCGGTGACCGCGGCGACGGGCCCAATCGCGGGATGGTCGAGACGGGTGAGGACGAAGGCGCCGCAGAGCAGCAAGCCGAGGTACGCGAGCAGCCAGGGAAGGCTGGTGGTGACCAGAGCGCCAGCGCCGAGGAAGAGCGCAAACCCGAAGGGGAGGGCCACGGCGAGCACACGGGTGATGCGCCACAGGGTTTCGTTGCGTCGATGGGTGCCGACGGCGAAGGCAGCTGCGAAGAGTGCGAAGACGATCATGCCGCCAGCGAGCGCGTCGGGTCCCATGGCCGCGATGGACCACGCCCACTCGTAGCCGGCCGTGCCGATGAGGCAGGCGAGGGCGAGGCCGGGCCAGCGATGTCGCCTTGCGAGCGCGAGCAGGCCCGCGTCGAGAAGCAGGAGGTAGGCGAAGAGGGCTACGGGGCGTGCCTCACCCGTCGAGAGCATGACCGGCGTCGCGAAGCCTCCGAGCAGCCCCATGGTCGCCATGACCGACGAACGCCGCCAGGCGGACAGCGCACAAGCGGCGGCGGTGATCCCGATGAGGGCCACGGTGGCCATGGCCGCGTCGATCAGGTGATACAGGTCGAAGGCGGCCCAGGTCGTGATGTAGAGGATCGCGACGCCCGCGCCGGTGAGGCCGTTGGCGAGCAACTCGTGGCGACGTCGCAAGAGGCGCTCGGCGCCCACGATGCTCAGCGTGCCGGTGAGCGCGCCGAGGCCGACGCGAAGGGGCGCGGTGAGGTAGCCGTGCTCGATCGAGTAGCGGAAGAAGTACATGCCCGCGAGCACCAGCAGAGCCGCACCGAGAAGCGCCGCGCCGCGGGCACCGAGCCACGTCTCGAGCGCCATCGTGCTCTCGGTGGGCGGGATGGTCGGCGCAACGTCGGTCGACGGCTCCGCGGGCTCGGGCTGTGGAACTTTCGGTTCAGCGGCTGCGGCCTCGGGCGCAGGGACCTCGGGCGAGGGGCGCTCGGCGACGGGTGGCGGCGACGTCTCGGACATGGGGGCCGCCGCGGGTGCCGGGGGTGTGAACGTGTTCTGCGGTGCCCACGCACGGCTGTTCTCGAGCCACGCTACGCGCTGCTGCATCGCGAGGAACGCCAGGCGCGCCTGCTCGAGCTCAGCCGTCAGGGCTTGCTGTTTTTGGTCGAGGCGGCCGAGGCGCATGAGGCTGCGCAGGGCGAGGGCCAAAGCCAGGGTTCCAAGTAAGTACTCCATGCATCCTCCGTGAGGTCGTGTCTGCACAGTGAGGCTGCAAAGGGCACACCATGAGCGGATGCAGAGCCCAAGTGCCCGAAAGGCGAAGGAGCAGCGAAATGACGCAGCGCGCGAACGACCGCGTTTGCTGCGAAAGGTCCTTCTCAACGCGTAGCCGGCGAGGCTCCGTCAGAATCCTGCGCGTTGCACATCTCCGCGGAGACGGTGACAGCGACCTCGGCCCCATCGAGAGGCATTCTCGCTCTCGCTCTCGCTCTCGCTCTCGCTCTCGCTCTCGCTCTCGCTCTCGCTCTCGCTCTCGCTCTCGCTCTCGCTCTCGCTCTCGAACCCCGAACCCCGAACCTCGAACCCCGAACCTCGAACCTCGAACCCCGAACCCCGAACCTCGAACCCCGAACCTCGAACCTCGAACCCCGAACCTCGAACCCCGGGGCTAGACGCCCTTCTTCTGGCGCCACGCGGGATCGAAGTGCGTCGTGTAGTAGCGGTCCCAGCCGTCGGGGAGCAGCGCCACCACCGGGCCGTCGACGTCGTCGCGCCGGGCGACCCGCAAGGCGGCCGCCACACTCGTGCCTGCGCTGCCACCCACGAGGAGGCCCTCGCGGCGCACCAGCGCTTCGGCGGTATCGAAGGAGAGGGTGTCGTCGATGGTCTCGGCCCAGTCGACCACGTCGGGGTCGAAGACGGCGGAGACGTCGCTGGAGCCGATCCCCTCCACGAGGTAGCTGCCGTCGGGGCCGAGGGCGCCGTCGTTGACGAGCCCCGCGAGTCGACTCCCTACCGGGTCGGCGAGCACGACCTTCACCGTCGACGACCTCGCCTTCAGTGCGCGCCCGACCCCGGTGATGCTGCCCCCCGTTCCCACGCCGGCCACGAAGGCCCCGATGCGTCCTTGCATCTGCTCCCAGATCTCGACCCCCGTCGTGCGCTCGTGCACGTCGGGGTTGGCGACGTTGTTGAACTGGTCGGTCAACAGCGCCCCTCGCTCCGCGGCCAAGCGCCGCGCGACGTGCTTGAAGTTGCGCGGGTCGTCGGGGGGGGCGTTGTCGGTAACCACCACCTCGGCCCCGAGCGCGCGGAGGGCGCGGCGTTTGTCGACGCTCATCTTCTCCGGCATCACGCATACGAGCTGATAGCCGCGAAGGGCCGCCACGATGGCGAGACCGATGCCCGTATTGCCCGCCGTGGCTTCGACGAGGGTGCTGCCCGCGGCGAGCCGACCCTCGCGTTCGGCTGCGTCGACGATGGCGAGGGCGATGCGGTCCTTGACCGAGCCTCCGGGGTTGAGGTGCTCACACTTCACCCAGACCTCGTTCCGCGCGTCGGCGGCGAGGTGCTGCAAACGAACGAGAGGCGTGTGCCCGATGGCATCGAGAATGGTCACGTCGTCGTATGGGCTAACACGGCGCGGACCCGGTGAAGAGGCAGGCGGACGGAGGCGCACCTGCTGCCTTTCCAGTCCAACCTTCGCCTCGTCGCTGGCGAAGGTCGACGGGCCGAGACGAAAACGGCGCGATGCCATAGGCTCGGCCGATGACTGCCTCCGACCCCCTCGCGCGCTACCGTGAGCTTCCTCGCTCGGCCGACGGAAAGGTGAACCTCGACGACGACGCCTGGCGCTCGTTCCTCTCACCCAGCGAGTACCGCATCCTGCGCGAAGGAGGCACCGAGCCGGCGGGCACGGGGCCGCTCACCGACCACGATGCCCCCGGCGCCTACCACTGTGCGGGATGCGGCGAGCATCTCTACTCGAGCGACCACAAGTTCCACTCTGGATGCGGCTGGCCGGCCTTCGACGATGAGGTGCCCAATGCCGTCACCCGCCTGGTCGACCATTCGTTCGGCATGCGTCGGACGGAGATCCGATGCGCCACCTGCGATGGCCACCTCGGCCACGTGTTCGAAGGTGAGCGGTTGACGGCCAAGAACGTGCGGCATTGCGTCAACTCGGCGTCGATCATCTTCGTGCCCGCCGGCTGAGGTACATCACCGTCATCGTGAGCGCACTCGCGCTGTCCACCACCGCCTGCGCTCTCCCATCCGAGGGCGACGAGCTCGTCGAGGATCAATCTGCCGGCCTGCGCGAGGCGTCGGTCCCGGCCACCATGCACGCCCAGCCCGCGACCTGGACGGACTATCAAAGGGCGGCTCTTTCGCTGGTCCACGAAGACGGCACTGGAGAAGAGCCTCCGGACACGCACGAGGAGGGCACCCCCAATGACGACCCCGAGGTCACCGGCGAAGGCCTCGACGAAGAACCGTTGCCCGAGCCTGCCGAAGACGGCTCCCTTCCCGAGGGGGCTCCGCAACCGCCTGCGCTCCCACCCGAAGACGTGAACCCCGACGGCTCGTTGCCCAACGACGAGCCCGGGGTGTCTCCCGATGGGACCCACGGCGCCGACTACGAAGGAGAGCCCGCCTCGGAGGACTCACCAGCGCCGAACGAGCCCGACGAGGACGGCGTGCTTCCCGACGGTTCGATCCCGACGTAGATGGGGTTCACGCCCGAGCGACTCAGTCCTTCTTCTGCTCGCGGAGGTAGCGGGCGAAGAAGGCGGCTTCAGCGCGCCACGAGTCTTGGATCTGCTTCTCGGCCGAGCTCTCGATGAGCTTGCCCACGCCGAAGATCTTCGCCTCGACCAGCACTTCGTCGATGCGCCGACACTTGTCGTCGCCAACCGCTTCCACGCGAATGCTCCCCTCGGTGCGAAGCTTGTCGCCCATCGCGTTGGGCTTCATCTTCCAGCGGAACTCGCTCTTGTCGCGCACGATGGTGGCCTCCTCCGTGTACCCGAAAGAGTCACCGAGGACTTTCGTCACCGCCTTGGGCATGTCGAGCTTGGGCACCACCCGCATCCGGCGCTCGGTCTCGCTCTGGGAGACGATCTCGCACGTGGGGAAGCCCAGGCTCTCGAGGTAGAACTTCCGCGTGTATTCCTCGCTGAGGAAGACGTCCCAGAAGGTGTCGACGGTGCACTCGTAGACGTGGGAGGAGGTGGCTTTGCGCATGATCTAGGGGAGTAATCCGCCGTGACCTCGATGGCAAAGATCACTCTTCGGGGGCGTCTTGTGCGTCGAGCAGCGCGGCCATCTCTTCGTCGGTGATCGCTTCACCTTCGTCGCGAGCAGAGACCATCACCTCGAGGGCTTCGTCGCGGGTGAGCACCTCGAGCCCGTAGAGGATGGCGGCCACTTCGATGTAGCCCTCGTGCAGGTAGAGGCCTTCGACCCGCGCGGGGTCGACCGTGTTGTTCACCTTGTGGATGAAGCCGGCGATGAAGCGCTCGGGGTAGTTGGCTCGGATCTCCTGGAAGGCGGCGGCGTCCACGTGGGACGAGTCGCCGAAGAAGACGAATCGCTGGCTGGCATCGCGCCGGCCGAAGACGGCTTCGATGTCGCGGACCTTCTCCGGTCCCGCGACCCAAGGGAGACCGCTCACACCGGTCTCGATGACGCCCGTCGGGAGACCATGCTCTTCGAGGTAGGCGGGGACCTCGGTGACACTTTCGGGCTGGCGCGCGGTGACGAAGGCGATGTCGCCTGCCGCCTTGGCGCCTTCTGCGCCGAGCTCGAGGATCTGGTAGAGGCGCGTCACCCCAGGGTAGGGCGCCGCGGAGAGGTCGGGCTCACCCGGGGGAATGACCGTCTTGTCGAGGTCGGAGATGATGCCGATCTCCACCGCATCCGGTTCGACCTCGCAGGCCGCCGCCAGATAGCCGTGCTCTGCGGCGTAGATGAAGATGCGCTGCATGGCGCGGATCCCGACGTAGGAGACGTCGTCGATCTGCTCGAGCGTGTCGAAGGGGCGCTGCTCGATGATGCGCTCGGCCGCACGCCGGTCGAGACCGACGGCGTCGTCGAGGGTTTCGAAGTCGGCCTCATTGACGAGGTTGCGCATCGCCTCGGCCTCACACGTGCCCTCGAGGGGGATCTCCACCTCGGTATGATTGGCACTCACGCTCTCGGTCGTATCCGGACTGCATGCGGCCACGAGACCGAGGCCGACGAGGGTGAAGCCGGCGAGGCGGTGAAGGGGCCAGAAACCACGGCACGACATGGTCGCCAATGTACGACAAATGTTTACATAAGCGCAATAGGCCCTACGTGACGTTCACATGACCGCGGGCAGTGGCTCCGCGGAGACGCGAAAACGGTCTAAGTTGTTGAAAGCGCCTCGCGGAAACGTTTCCGCAGAGCCTTTCCGCGCACAAACGACATCGAGCGGCCCCTCGTGAGGAGCCGCTCGTGCATCGAGGAGCAGGGGTTGCTCAGGTGCCGGTGACGGTGGCGTTCAGCGGCACCTTCTTGATGTGGCACGACTTGTCGTTGCAGACGCTGAACTTGACCTGGCCGGTCACGGCGTGGGGCCCGGCGGAGGTCGGGGTGACCGGAACCGAGAAGCGAATGCTCTTGCCGCTGACGGCACCGGCGACCGAATCGGCGCCGAACTTCACCCCGTCCCCGGTGAGCTTCTTCGCACGGTGGGGGTAGCCGTCGTTGGGCTTGAAACCGCTGGCGGCGGTGACGGTCACGGTGATGGCCGCCGCTTCGCCAACCTTGGCCGTGGCGTTGCCGACGCTCACGGAGAACGAGCCGGCACCGAGCTCGGTGGCCTCGAGCTCCATGGGCTCCTGGGCGTCGGCGCTGGTGTCGAGCGTGGTGAAGGCCGCCGCGGCGAGGGCAGCGATGGCGAGGGGGGCGATGAGCTTCTTGAACTTCATGGTGGTGTCGGGGGGAGGCAGAGGTTGCGCAGGTTTAGCTCCGGCGCATAGCCCTCGAGCAGGACTTCGGCAGTCCGTGGTCGGGGGGTTGGACGGCGTTCACGGTCGGAGCATTCAGTGCCGCAGAAACACACGGAGCTCCACCGGTTCTTTTTTCAGTGCGGACTACGGCGGACTTGTCTCATCGGTTTCACACCGGAGCAAGGGATCGTCGGCGCCGGCGCCTGCACGCTCGTTCAGGGCTTCGAGGAGGCGGCGGTAGTAGCCACTCACGGGCTGCCCCTCACCGTCGTAGCCGGTCATGTTGTGATCACCGATGCTTCCCCCCATGAGGCCGTGGCCGGGCTCCGCTTCTGGGTCCTCGATGACGGTGAGGCCCTCGTCGGTGAGGTGCACGAGCAGGCCCACGTGCGCGTACTCCATCAGCAGACCTGGCACGTTGGTGACGAGGTCGCGGCCGTTGCGGACACGCACCACCTTCACCCCGTGCTTGCGGGCGAGCTCGGTGAAGCGGTCGCGAAAGGCCTCGTCGCCAACCCTCGGGGAGCCGAAGGTGTAGACCCCGCGCAGGGGGTGGGGCGTGCCTGCTTCCATCTCCTCGAGCAAGCGGGCAGCGGTGACCGTCGCCAGGGCGCCCCCCAGGCTGTGTCCGGTGATCCAGATCCCCACGGGGCTTCCGTGGAGACCACGGATCTTCGCCATGAGCCTGCCGTCGGCCACCGTGTTGAAGGCGTCGAAGAAGCCATCGTGCACGCGGCCCCACCCCGCCGACCAACCCTCTTCTTCGAGGCTGTGATGCCACATCTTGGCGTCGACCCCCACGTCGCTCCATTTGCCGGGTTCGGTTCCGCGGAAGGACACGATGGCGACCGGCTTACGTCGGTGCCGCGCGAAGAAGACCTGCGTGCTGCCTTCTTTGAAGTCGTCGCCGCTGAGCGTGAACTCACCTCCGGAGAAGAACTGTAGGTAGCGGCTGTCGTCCGTCTCCTGCACGAGGAAGCCCTCGAAGGCCGCGGCCGGATAAGCGCTGCCGTCGTAGTCCTCGTAGATGAACCACCGGCGAAGGCACTGCCCGAAGACCTCGGGATGTGCTGGGTCGGTGAACTGCTCGAGGTAGCGCTTCATCGCCTCGGGGCCCGCCTCGTGCCGGGCCTTCAGATCGTCGGCGTGGATCTTCTCGAAGGCTCGCACCCATTGAAGGTCGAAGGCGCACTGGGTCCACGATTGGTCGATGCCGCCCGGTCGGTAGAAGCCGAGCTCGTTGAGCACGGGCGCGAGGTAGCCGAGGTGCGCGTACTCGTTGGCGGCCATGAAGGCGAGCCAGGTCGCGTTGCCCAGGTGCAGCGGTCCAGACGGCGTGGCGCAGAAGTCGAAGGTGGAGGAGGGCGCCTGTTGCAGCGTGAGCCCCAGCTTCTTGACGTCTTCGAAGGGAGGGCGTGGATACGCGGGGGGAGGGCCGCCTTGGCAACCGACGGTGACGAGCGCAAAAAGCAGGACGGAGGCGCGAGCCCAAAGCATCGCGGCCGAGGTTAGACCATCTCGCGATCAGCGGGCATCGTAGCGCTGGTACTCACCGGCGACGGGGAGGTCGACGATGCCGAGGTGCTCGCCGAGGGCTGGTCAATCGTCCCGGAACTGGGATGGATCCAGGCCATGCTTGTCGAGCAGGCGATAGACCTGAGTGCGCGAGCGCCCCACCTCACGGGCGATGGCGGCGAGGTTGCCGCGATGACGTCGGAGCAACGCCTCCCAGTCGGCGGCCGACTCGGGAACCGCCTCTTGGCTGTCGGGGGTCGATGGGCCCGGCGCGAGGTCGAGATGCGACTGGACCTGCTCGAGCTCGAGACGTTCTGCGCCTTGCCAGAGGGCCAGCTCGGCGGCGACGGCCACGACCTCGCGCACGTTGCGACGCCACGAATGCCGCAGGAGCGCCTCCACCAGGCTCGGCGCTAGTGGGGGATGCTTCGCGGGTAGCTGCCGCTCCAGGAGCATGAGGATGTCCTCCCGCCGCTCGCGCAGGGGAGGGAGCGACAAGCGCAGCTGGGCGACGCGAGCGAGCAGGTCTTCGCGGAAGTCGCCGTCGGGGACCATCGACTCCAGGTCGCGGTGGGTGGCCGCGACGACCCGCGCGTCGACGGCGACCGGGGTGGTGGAGCCGACCGGGGTCACGGTGGAGGTCTCGAGGGCTCGCAGCAGTTTGGGCTGGAGCGACGCCGGCATGTCGCCGATCTCGTCCAAGAGGAGGGTTCCCCCTTCCGCGGCGCGGAAGTAGCCGGCGTGATCGCTGCGCGCGCCGGTGAAGGCGCCCGCGACGTGGCCGAAGAGCTCACTCTCGGCCAGCGCTGCGCTGATGGCGCTGCAGTTCACGGCCACGAAGGGGCCGGTGCGCCCCGAGGCACGATGCAGGGCGCGGGCGACCACTTCTTTGCCGGTGCCCGTCTCGCCGGTCAGCAACAGTGTGGCTGGAGACCGCGCGAGGCGGCGGACCGCGACCCGGACCGATTGCATCGCAGGCGAGGGGCCGAGGACGGCCTCGTCGGCGACGTCGAGCTGGTGTGGGTCCTGGATGCGCACCACGAGGAAGGTGGCGCCGATGCGCACCACGTCGCCGTCACCGAGCACGGCGTTCTCGACGCGTTGGCCGTCGACCATGACCCCGTTGCGGCTGCCGAGGTCGGTGACCTCGACCGTGAGACCGCGAGGCCGGAAGGCAGCGTGCTCGCGCGAGAGCAGGCGGTCGTGCGGGAAGGCGAGCTCGCAGTCGGGGTGGCGTCCTGCGCGGAGCTCACCTTCGGCTGCGCTGAGAACCGTGAGCTTGTTGTCGACGACGCCACCCGTGAAGACCGTGCGTAGGGTCAGGACGGGCGCCCGCTGCGACGCGGCGGTGCTCGCGTCGAGGGTAGAGTCTCCGTCGGGCAGGGGCGCCATGGGGCCGAGGCTACTGGTGCGGCACGGGTTCCGCTAGAACGACAAACGGTTTGGACGTGACGGGCATCACCCAACACCTCTACAGCTGCTGGGCTCGTTACGATGGCCCCGAAGCGAAGAAGGCGGTGTCGATGACCCTCACGCTGATCATGCCCGACAAGGGCACCACCCCTCAGGGGATTCGCATCGTGGGGGCCGAGCCGTACTCGGCTTTCCGCGGCTGCGTGATGCCGAAGCTCTCGGGCCACGCGCGGTTGAAGTACACCGACCGCGAGCGAGGCAACAACGTGGTCGCCTCGGCGACGCTCCCCAAGTGCGTCTGGGACAAGGCCCAGCGGAAGCACATCTGCAAGTGAAGCCCTACCGCGGTCGTTTGGCGCCATCGCCGACGGGGGAGACCCATCTCGGTCATGCCCGCACCTACCTCGTGGCGTGGCTGCGCGCGCGCCAGGCAGGGGGCACCTTGGTCATGCGCATCGAGGACATCGACGGCCCCCGGGTCGTCGATGGCGCAGCGGCGCAGATCTGTGACGACCTTCGCTGGCTCGGCATGGACTGGGACGAGGGGCCGCTGTACCAAACAGCCGACCCGACGCCGTACCGCGCGGCGCTCGACCGCCTGGCCCAGCAGGGCGATATCTACCCCTGCGCGTGCACACGCAGCCAGATCGCCGCCGACAGCCTGTCGGCGCCC
>JAUHZF010000258.1 GCA_030426145.1 Polyangia bacterium | reverse complement strand
ACTCGATCGCATTCTGCTGAACCTGATGCAGAACGCCGTGGACGCCCTCGCGTCGAATGACGGAGGCGAGGTGGTGGTCACCGTCGAGAAGAGGCGCGATGACGTGCTGATCCGCGTCAGCGACGATGGCCCCGGGGTCCCGCCCGAGCACCGAGACGACATCTTCGAGCCCCTCTTCACCACCAAGCTCGACGGTGCTGGCACCGGCCTAGGGTTGAGCATCTGTCGCGACCTCGCAGAGATGGCCCTCGGAGGCCATCTACGTTTGGCGGAAAGCGCTCGCGGAGCGTGCTTCGAGCTCAGGTGCCCGAGCGACGACGCCTCCGTCCGCGCCAACCACCCGCCGGCGCCGAAGCTCGACGAGAACAGGACGTGGCGCCCTCCTCAAGAGCTCAGCGGAGAATGCTGAGGCCTGCGCGCCTGGAGGGCACAGCTAGATTCGGCCTTCGGCCTTCTGTTCGCGTTCGATGCTCTCGAAGAGCGCGCGGAAGTTGCCGGCGCCAAAGCCTTCGTCGCCCTTGCGCTGAAGGATCTCGATGAAGAAGGGCCCCGCCTCGGGGTCCTCGAACAGACCCGCCTGCTCCTTGAGGAAGATCTGAAGCAGGTACGACTTGTCGCGATCGCCATCGACGAGGACTTCGAGGTCGCGCAGCTCGTCGATGTCCTCTTCGATCTCGTTGACCCCGAGCGCCTTCAGCCGCTCGGGCAGCGCGTCGTAGTAGGCCCCCGGCGTGGGCATGAACTGCACCTCGCGGGTGCGCAGCTCGCGCACGCTGGAGAGGATGTCGGGCACGGTGAGCGCGACGTGTTGCACGCCATCGCCGCGGTGGTCCTCGCCGAAGAGGTTGATCTGCGACTTCTTGAAGAAGGGACGCGACGGCTCGTTGTTGGCGAACTTGATGCCCGAGTTCACGTCGGCCATCACCACGCTCTTGAGGCCGGACCCGTCGTTGGCGGCCTCCGCCACGTCGACGGTGTGGAACTCGACGTCCCAGTAGTGACGGAAGCCCATCACGTGCTCCATCCAGAGCAGCATTGGCTTCATCGTCTGGAAGTTGCTGGTGATGTGGTCGATGCGACCGAACCCGAACTTGTTCTTGCCCCCGCGCGGCGGGTCGAAAGCCTTGTAGTTCGGGAAGGCGTCGTCGGTTCCTTCGCGCTGGATGAAGCGGAAGGTCGTGTCGCCGAACGGCGTCGTGATGTTGAACATCGAGAGCGTGCCGCCCCCGGTCTCGAAGGTCTGAAGCTCCTCGATGATGGTGGCGCCGCGGGCCTCGAGCAGCTCGAAACACCGCTTCGCGTCGGCGACGCGGAAGACGATGGTGCCCACGCCCTCCGGGTGGCGACGAAGCCACCGCCAGGCCCGACCGCCGGGCTCGAGGGGCTGGCTGACCACGAGGCGCACCTCGCCGGCAACGAAGACGCGGCTGCGCTGTCCGCTGCGGGCATCGAGCTCGGGGTCGCTGCCCCCCACCTCGGCGAAGTCGAGCTTCTCGGTGAGGAAGCGGCCCATCCGCTCCATGTCGTGGACGTAGTAGTGAATCGAATCGACGGCTTCGATGCCGAGGGGGGCGAGCTCTGTCATGGGTGTTGTCGTGGGGGATGCGGACGTCGTCAGCGGACGGCGTCGGGTTGTCGGTCGGGATGCGCCTCCGCGAAGGCGGGGATGGCGTTGATGCGTGCTTCGACCTCGAGCAGCCGTGGGAAGGCGGACAGATCGATCTCGAAGCGTCGCGCGCTGTAGAGCTGAGGCGGGAGACAGATATCGGCCACCGTGGGCGTGGCGCCGAGCAGGTAGTCACCGCGGTCGCGTAAGGTCTGGGCCACCGCTTCGAGCGCCGTGAGGCCGGCCTGGTTGTAGCGAGCACCGAAGGCCTTGCGGTCGACCCCCTGGCTCTCGAGATGGACCAGGACTGCGAGGTTCTGCAGAGGCTGGATGCCGCTGTTGATGATCTGGGTCATCTCCGCGACGCGCGCCCGGTCGATGGGGTCTGCCGGCCAGAAGGCGGGCTCCGGGTGGGTCAGGTCGAGGAAGTCGATGATGGCGAGGCTCTCACGGAGCATCGTGCCGTCGTCGAGCTCGAGCACGGGCACGCGTGCCATGGGGTTGCGAGACACATGCGCATCGTCGCGCTGCTCGGCCTCGAGCAGGTTCACGGCCACATACTCGTAGGACAGCCCCTTGAGGTTGAGCGCGATGCGCACCCGCCAGGAGCTGGAGCTACGCCAGTAGTTGTAGAGCTTCACGCGACCACCTGATCGATGGCCCCGAAGAGCGACTGACCGTCCTTCTTCATCTCGATGCGCACGCGGTCGCCCGACTTCATCCACGCGGTCTTCGGCTCGCCGTGCGCGATGATCTCGATCATGCGCCGCTCGGCCAAGCAGCTGATCCCGTGGGTGTCGCCTTCGTTGGACACGGTGCCGCTGCCGAGCAGGGTCCCGGCGGTGAAGTCGCGGGTCTTCGCGATGTGGGCGATGAGGTCGAAGAAGGAGAAGTGCATCTCGGGTCCGGCGTGAGGGTCGCCCACCACCTCGCCGTTGAGCTGGGTCTCGAGCGGGAGATGGATGCGGCCGTCCTTCCAGGCGTCACCGAGCTCATCCGGGGTGCAGAACACCGGCGAGAAGGCGGTGGCGGGCTTGCCGTTGAAGAAGCCGAAGCCCTTGGCCAACTCGGTGGGGATGAGGCTTCGGAAGGTCACGTCGTTGCAGACCCCGACCAAACGGACGTAGGCGCCGGCCTGATCCGCTTTGGTGCCCTGCGGCACGTCGCCCAGCACGACCACCACCTCGGCTTCGAAGTCGAGACCCCAGGCCGGGTCGGGAAGCGGGATGGGATCGGTGGGAGCGAGGAAACGACCCGAGCCACCCTGGTACACGAGCGGGTCGGTCTCGAGCGTCTTCGGCGGCTCGGCGTTGCGCGCCTTGCGCACCAAGCGCACGTGGTTGAGAAAGGCGCTGCCGTCGACCCACTCGTAGGCCCGAGGCAGAGGCGAGTGCGCCTGACGGGGGTCGAAGGGCGCCCCTTCTTCGGTGCCGTCGTTGAGCCGGGCGTAGATGGCCTCGAGCTTGGGGGCGACCTCGTCCCAGTCGTCGAGCGCGGCTTGCAGCGTCGGGGCGACCGCAGCCGCCGAAGCCTGGGTCTGTAGGTCCCGGGAGACCACCACCAGGGTGCCATCACGGGAGCCGTCTCGGAGCGTGGCGAGCTTCATCGCCTAGGCCATAGTGGCCTTGCCCCCTTCGAGCAACCTCAGGGACTCAACAGGAGATGTTGTTGCCGCAGATCACGGTGCCGTCGTTGCAGTCCATGCGGTTGCTGTCGCCGCAGAAGGTGATGTCGCACTCGGTTCCCACCCCGCTCATCACGGAGGAGCAGTCGAGGCGGCAGTTGGCCCCCACCGCACACTCGAGCGCGCAGTCCTTTTGGTCGCAAGACAGGTCACAGCTACTTCCGGGCCCGCAGAAGGTCGTGTCGTCGCGCATGCTGCCGCGACAGACGGCGCTCGGACCGCAGTTCACGCCGCAGGGCTTCTCCAAGCAGGCGAAGGTGCAGTCGGAGTTCGGCCCGCACGTGCCGTCACCGTCTCGCAGCTCGGCCACGCAGGTCGCGCCGGTGTTGCACTGCACGTGACAGGGCTTCATCCCGCAGGTGAAGTTGCAGTTCGCCGAGGTGGTGCACGTGGCCGGGGCTGTGAACGGTGCCTCTTCCACCACCGCCGTACACTGGGTGCCCGTGCCGTTGCAGTTCGGGACGCAGGGCTTCTGGTTGCAGGTGTAGTTGCAGGCGCAACCCGCATTGCAGCCGCAGGCAGTGCCGCAATCCTCGTCGCAGCATTCACCCGCGCTGCAGGTGGCGCAGGCCACCGGGTTGTTGCACGCGAGCGGTCCGCCCCCGGTGTTCATGCCACCGACGTTCATCCCGCCCGTGTTCATTCCGCCGGCGTTCGTCCCGCCCGTGTTCATTCCGCCGGCGTTCGTCCCGCCCGTGTTCATTCCGCCGGCGCTCATCCCGCCCGTGCCGGGGCCGCTCGCGCCAGCGCCGATGGTCACCGGCCCCGAGCCTCCGCTCCCGGACCCCGTCGAAGCCGGCGCCGTGCCGCCCACGTCGAGCGTGCAGGCGTACAGCAGGACGCCCCCCACCAAGAGGGCTCCCCCGAGTCGCAACGAACGATGCGCGACACCGAGCATGGAGCCATTGTACACGTGCCCCGCAGAGCCGCCTCCCCCGTGGCGTGCTACCACCGTAGAATGCGCGCGGGGGTCGGCGTCCTTACGACCGCGATGGTCCTGCTCGGCGCTTCGCCGGCGGCGGCGGGGGGCGAGGCGACCATCGATCTGCTCAGCTACAACGTCTGGGCGGTTCCCTACGGCATCTCACCCAACATCGACGCGCGGCTACAGGCGATCGCGACCGAAATCGTACGCCGCGGACCCGATCTGGTGGCGCTGCAGGAGCTGTGGCGTCCCGAAGATGCAGAGGCGGTGGGTGCGCGCCTCACCGAGGCTGGTTACCAACATCACCACTTCGGCCCTGGGGCCGGGGGTCCCGACGACGACAAGGGAAGTGGGCTGTTCATCGCGTCCCGCTGGCCCATCTCCGAGGTGAGCTTCGAGGCCTTCACCGCCGGGCACACGCCGCACATCCCGTGGCACGTCGACTGGATGGCCAACAAGGGCGTGGCCGCGGTGCGGGTTCAGAGCCCGGTGGGTCCTGTCGTGGTGGCCGACACCCACCTTCAGGCCACCTACCTGACGGGCAACTACGACTTCGTGCAGATGGCGCAGGCGCTCTCGCTCAGCCGACGACTGCACGAGCTGGGTCGAGAGGCCCCACTGTTTCTCGTCGGTGACCTCAACGCCGCGCCCCGCAGTCTCCCCGTCGACCTCATCACGGCTCAGTTGGGGCTCGTGCCGGCACAGCCGAACTACGATCTCGACCACATCCTCAGCCGCCCCGGGCGTCACTTGGGGGTCGAGCTCGAAGATGCCGCGGCCCTCTTCGAAGAATCCGTCCGCTACGAGGGTGGCGAGGGCCCCTTGTCGGACCATCCCTGCCTCGTCGCCCGCTACCGGCTGTACCCCTGCGACGACTGCCAAGCCCCGACGCCGCTCCCCCCCGCGTCGCTCTCTCAGCGCATCGCGGCTCAGCTCGAGCGGGAGCGCGGGGAGAGCGACCTCTGGCTGGTGGCAGGCCGAGGCCTCGCGCTGCTCGTGCTCGTGACGGCGGTCTACCTCTACCGCCGGCTCGGTCGAGCCCGCCGCATCCCCGCCGCCGCCAGCTCGTTGCTGCTCTTCTTCGTCGCCCTCTACCTCGCCTACGTCGGCTTCTACTTCGCGCCCGCGCGCCGGGCCGAGGTCGACCGAGCCGCCGCGGCGGTGGAGGCGTCCAGCCCGTGATAGCGTACAGCATGCGCTCCGCGCTCATCCCCAGCCTCACCATCTTGGTGGCAGGCTGCTTGCTCGACCTCGACCGGTTCCAACAAGCCGAGAACGTCGGGGGCGGGGGAGCCACCTCGAGCACCACGAGCAGCACGGCGTCCACGGGCGGAAGCGGGGGCGCCGCCACCACGGTGGGGAGCGGCGGAACGGGTGGCGCAGGTGGAACCAACGAGGTCGCCACCTGGTGCACCACCGACACCACCGCGTTCCACGACAGCTTCGACCGTCAAGTAAGCGGCAGTTGGGGGCTCCCCAACCCGGGGAGCACGCTACCCAAGACCTACGATCTCGGGACCGCGGTCCAGCGCTTCAGCGTCAACGGCGAACAGGGCGAGATCACCATCACGGGAATGGCTCCCATCCGCGCACGCCTCGACTTCACGGAGCTCCCCGCCTCCTTCGAGGCCAATGCCACCATCGGTTTTACCAACTACGGCGGCAATGGCGAGAGCGTGGCGGCTAGCATCTATCTCCTGAGCGGCATGGGCCTGAACCGCTACGAAGTGCGGCTCGTCAACAACCAGAAGGCCGACATCGTCGAGCTACGATTGGTGGAGGTCGACGAGGGCGTCGGCGCCCTCCTCGTTCCGGCCATCGACCTCGACACCAGCCCGAGCCTGGGCCTGAACTATCACGTGCGAGCTCGAATCACGTCGGGTCCGGTCGCATTGAAGGTCGCGGTCTGGCGGGACGACGAAGCGGAGCCAACCGAATGGACGGCCGTCGGGTCACCGAGCATCCTGCCCTCGGGCGAGGAGATCGCCCTCGCCATCTTCGCAGAGGGCGACCCTGGCGGAAGCCACGCCGCCCAGTTCGACGACTTCAGGGTGTGCACCGAGCCGGACTGAGGGCCTCGGGTTCACGCGGTACCGTAAGCGCTACTCGTCGCAGCTGGTGACGATCTCTACGCGACGTTGCGCGCCTCCGCCGAGCAGGGCGCAGGTGTCTGGGCACAGGGTGACGCGGCTCGGGGTGCCGGCGCCGAGCGGGACGTCGAAGTAGAAGCCGGGGTTCTCGTCGCAGTCGGCTTCGCTGTCGCGGCGCGGTACCCAGATCGGGTCGCCGCTGCCGTCGTCGCTGATGAGGCGCAGCCAAACGTTCTCGGGATCGGCGATGTCGCCCGACAACGCCAGCTCGCACGGTTTGGCCCGGAGACGAACCGCGTTGAGCGCGTCGACGAGGGCGCCGTTGACGATGATGGCCTCCCCCGATCCACCGGCGGCAGCGATGGTGTTGAAGTTTTGCTGCGCCATGTCGGCGTTGTCGCTGCCGAAGATCCCCACCACGAAGGTCTGGAACCCGTCGGCTGCCCCCATGGCAGCCTCTGACGCCACGTTCCCCACCAGGTCGTAATTGCCGAAGATGGCGTCGTCGTCGCATTGCTCGGTCGGGAAACCGTCCGTCACGAGCAGCACGATGATCTTGTTGTCTGGGGCGGCGAGCTGGCGCTGTCGCGCGGCCTCGAGCGCGCCCCGAATGGCGATGCGCGTCGGCGTACCCCCGAAGGGTGCGCGCTTGGAGAAGACGTCGTCGACGACCGCACTCGACGGCAAGGCGGTCAGCTCCAGCGCCGGGCTGCTGTTGGCCTCGAGCTGGCATGTGAGGTGATTGCTACAGCGGCCGAAGCCCATGGGCTGACAGCTTCCGCCCGGGAAGCCGGCATCGATGCAGTCTTGGTTGGTGGTGCAGAAGGCCTCGCCGGTGGTGCAACGGGAGAAGAAGTCGCAGCTGCCGACCTGACCGCAGTCGTCGCTCCCCCCGCAGAACTCGGGGATGTAGGTGTCGCGAATGGGGAAGAAGCTCATCGCCATCGTCATGCCGGTCGAGCGCGTGTCGCGCGCGAACTCCGACAGGGCCGTGCGCGCCCGGTCCCATTTGGTGATCGTCCCCCCGAGCGCCTCTCCCATGGATCCGGATGCGTCGACCACGACGAACATGTCGAGGGGCGCCAGCTCCGACGAGCTCTGAAGCGTGGCGCAATCCGGCGGGATGATGTCTTCTCCCCCCTCCCCGCCGCCTCCGCGGCTCACGACCTGGCGCTCGGGGTCGGGGATGTAGAGCTCGGACCGGGCCCCGCAGGCCAAGCCCAGCACGACCCCAGTTCCGAGCAGAACCGGCCAGAGAAAACGCGCCGCCATCGCGAGGAGCATACTTCACCACACCGTACACGCCCCCGCTTTCTCGGGGCTGCACAGCTCGCTCGCGCACGGCTCGTGCCACGTCGGTGACATCCAGGGGTGACCCACGGCCACGACCGCTCTACCTTCGGCCTACTGCAGGTACCCCATGAGCAAGACCGAGATCGACAGCCTCGAAGCCCTTCTCCGCAAGCTGCCCGAAGAGGACCAGGCGGAGGCCTTCCGGATCCTCTACGGCAACATGCCCGAAGCGATTCAGATCCCTCCTGCGGCCGCTGATCTCGGCGCACAGCATGGCTTCGAGATCCAGGCCCACCGCTTCCAATCAACGCCCGAGCAGCGGCGCACGCCCCGACAGGTCCGGGTTGGGGCCATCCAGACGCAGATCGTCGAGCCCACCGACGCTCCGGTCGAGAAGCAGTTCCAGGCCATCTGCGACCGCACGGAGAAGATCGTGCACGCGGCCGGTGCGATGGGGGTCAACGTGCTCGGTCTGCAGGAGGCGTGGACCATGCCCTTCGCCTTCTGCACCCGTGAGAAGCATCCCTGGCTCGAGTTCGCGGAGCCCGTCGACGGGCCTTCGACGCAGCTCCTCGCGCAGCTCGCGCGTCAGTACAACATGGTGATCGTGTCCTCGATCCTCGAGCGGGACGAGGTGCATGGGGGAACGATTCACAACACCGCCGTGGTCATCGGCAACCGTGGCAACATCATCGGCAAGCACCGCAAGCACCACATCCCGCGAGTCGGCGACTTCAACGAATCGACCTACTACATGGAGGGCGACACCGGGCACCCGGTCTTCGCGACCCAGTTCGGCCGGATCGGCGTGAACATCTGCTACGGGCGCCACCACCCGCTCAACTGGCTCATGTTCGGCCTCAACGGGGCCGAGATCGTCTTCAACCCCTCGGCCACCGTAGGGGCCTTGTCCGAACCGCTGTGGCCCATCGAGGCGCGCTGCGCCGCCATCGCCAACAACTACTTCACCATTGGCATCAACCGGATCGGAACCGAGACCTTCCCCAACGAGTTCACCTCGGGCGACGGCAAGAAGGCCCACCGTGACTTCGGCCACTTCTACGGCTCCACCTATGTGACGGCGCCCGACGGCGGGCGCACGCCGGGCCTCTCACGAACCCGCGACGGCCTCATGGTGGCCGAGATCGATCTGAATCACTGCCAGCAGGTGCGGGACAAGTGGGGCTTTCAGATGACCCAGCGCCTGCAGGAGTACGCCGAGGCCCTTCAGGAAGCGGCTTCGCCCAACTTCCAGCCTCAGGTGATCTACGACGAAGGCGTGCAATGGGCCCCCGCGCCCGTTCGGCAGCTGAGGGGCGAAGCGCCTCGATTGCTCTCCGCTCCTGCCGTCCCCAGCGCTCTCCCAGCGAAGCGGGTCGAAGAAGAAACCGAGCGCTGATCAGCGACCGTCGCAGGTCTGGTTGAAGCGCTCGAAGATGCCATCGACCTCGCCTTCGAGCTGGCGGTAGCGATCGAGCCCAGCCTTCTGCTCCGCGTCCCCGGATGCGGAGCGCATGCTGCCGAGGGCTTCGACCAGGTCGCGGTTGAGCTTCACGTAGTTCGCGACGACCTCCACCAGACCGTCCGCCGTCACCTCCATGGAGGCGATCTTCTCGGCGGTGGCGCTCCGCTGCTCCGAGAGGCTCTTCAGCTTGGCCGCATCGTTGAGATTGACGAACTCGGTGCCGCCCGTTTCACCGGCTTGAATCGCATTGCCGACGGACTCGCACTGTTCGCGCTTCTCGGTCGCACGCCGCGCGGTGCGTTCACGTTCGGTCTCCCCGCTGGCCGGGGTGGCGTCGTCGGCCGTCGACGCGCCCTTCTTGCCGCCACCGCAGGCCATGAGCCCCACCGACACGAGCACCCACGCCCAAGAGCCACGCATGCCCCCAGCCTAACCCCAATGCCGTTCGGATAGGGGAATGTGGAGCGCTTTCGTTCTCGATCTCGTTCTCGTTCTCGTGGGCGTTCTCGTTCTCGATCTCGTTAGCGTTCTCGTGGACGTTCTCGGTCTCGACCTCGTTAGCGTTCTCGGTAGCCCACGCGAGGTTCGAGGTTCGAGGTTCGAGGTTCGAGGTTCGAGGTTCGAGGTTCGAGGCCGAGAGCGAGGCCGAGAGCGAGGCCGAGAGCGAGGCCGAGAGCGAGGCCGAGAGCGAGGCCGAGAGCGAGGCCGAGAGCGAGATCGAGGTCGAGGCCGAGAGCGAGGCCGAGAGCGAGGCCGAGAACGAGGCCGAGAACGAGGCCGAGAGCGAGGTCGAGGGCGAGCCCGAGAGCGAGGCCGAGAGCGAGGCCGAGAGAACGGCGTTGAGCCGGAACCCCGCGGCGTCGGTCGGGAAAGGTGAGGTGGCGAGGCCTCACCTGAGGGGCGAAAGCCTCATGTGAGGGCGCCCCTGTACCCATCGTCAGGTGTGGTGTTCAATCCTTGAACAGCTGGGGCGCACTTCTGTTCGAGCGCGGGCCGATTTGTTCAAAGATCCTGTTCGGGGCTGCGCCGGCACGCCTATTGCGAGATCATGGACGTCATGGGGTACCGCAACGTCCTGGCTGGACTGGCCACTGCACTTCTGGCCGTGGGTGTCACGGCTTCGGGATGCGGGCGCTCGAGTGATGTCGTGGGCGGCACCGACGAGCCCGCCGCAGGCGGTGCCCCCAGCGTGAAGGACCTCGACTTCGAGCCCTGTGCCGAAGTCCGAGAAGAGGCCACCCTCGTTCCCGTCAACATGTACGTGCTCGTCGACCGCTCCGGTTCGATGGACGAGATGAACAAGTGGACGGATACGGAGGCCGCGTTCGGTGCCTTCTTCCAGAACACCGAAGCGGGCGCGCTTCGTGTCGCCCTGCGGTTCTGGCCCGACGACGGCTGCGAGGCTCCCAACCCGATGGACATGGACACCACCTGCGACGCCGCCCCGTGCGCCATGCCCCTCGTAACCCTCGGTCCGCTCTCCAATGCAGGTCACCAGCAAGACCTCATCGATGCCTTTGCCTCCCGCAACCCAGACGGCGCAACCCCGATGTCGGCCGCGCTCGAAGGTGGTGTTCTCTGGGCTCGCACCCGCATGATGGCGGCCCCCAACGAACAGTACGTCATCCTTCTCGTCAGCGACGGCGATCCCAATGGGTGCGTCGAAGATCCGATGGCCATCGCGCAGATCGCCGCCGACGCGACCGACGACGGCATCCTCACCTATGCGGTCGGCCTCCAGGGCTCGAACGAGGCGGTGATGAACGGCATCGCCGCCGCGGGCGGGACCACGAATGCGTTCTTCATCGGAGCCGGCAACACCGAACAAGATCTCGTGAACGCGCTGCTCGACATCGCCGGCCAAGCCGTCTCGTGCACATTCGACGTGCCCGACCCTTCCGACCCCGGCGACACCCTCGACCCCGAGCTCGTGCGCATCGAATACGCCTCCGATGGTGGCACCCCGGACCGAATCCCTCAGGTCGCCGACGCGTCCGAGTGCGGGCCCGACGGGGGTTGGTTTTACGACGACAACAACCCGCCCGAGACCATCACCCTCTGCACCACCACCTGTGGAACCGTGCAGGCCGACCAGACGGCCGAGGTGAGCGTCGCCCTCGGCTGCGAGTGTGAGACCGACCCCGACTGCCCCGGTGACAACATCTGCGTAGCCGGGAGCTGCATCGAACCGTGCGAGACCGACGACGACTGCCCCGCGTCGTTCATCTGCCTCGACGGTCGCTGCGTGCCCGAGGAGGGCGGTGAATGCACCGTCGATCCCGACTGCCCGTTCGGCCTGCTCTGCATCGGTGGTCAATGCACCCGCGGCGGGGTCCTCGTCGGACGTCAGGAAGCAGTCCAAGGCGGCGCCTTCAACTGCTCCGCGTCTCCCGGCTCACGAAGCACGCCCTACGGGGTCGTCCTCCTGCTCGCCCTCGGCCTGTTGTCACGCCGTCGCTCAGCATGAATCACCCCCTGCGCCAGTCGCTCGCCAGTCTCGTCTTCACCCTGCTTCTCTTCGTGGGAGGGGTCGCCTCGGCGCAGCCGCGCGTGCGCGAGCCCATCGACGTCGAACGTTTCGAGCCGCACATCACCTACGACGGCTTCGTCAACACCGAGGGCAGCGACGTGCGCCCCGAAGCCGACCGATGGGAGGCTGGCCTCTACCTCAACTACGGCCTGAACCAACTCGTGGTCGTCAACGGCGACAACACCATCTCCGACCGCTTCGTGAGCGGGCGTTTGGGTTTCGACCTCATCGGCTCCGTCACCATCATCGGCCCCTTCGCGCTCGGCATCGGCATGCCCCTCTTCCTCGCCCAGTCCGGCGATGAAGCCGACCTCGACGGCGATGGTTTTGCGGAGTCGCCGTCTTTTGCCGGCCTCGGCGACCTGCGCCTCGCCCCGAAGGTCCGCCTCCTCGACGATCGCGAGATCGTGGGCCTCGCCATCATCGGTGACCTCCGCCTCCCCACCCACGCCGGTGACTTCAGCGGTGGTGCGCGAATGGTCAGCGGCGGCGCGAGGCTAGCGCTCGACCACCGTTTTGGAGGAAGCGGGTTTCGCCTCGGCGCCAACGCCGGCGTCGTGATCCGCGAGGGCACGGTCTTCGAGAACGTGAACGCCCTGAGTGAGTACGTCTATGCGGTGGCCGCGAGCTACCGCATCGGCGGCTGGGACGGCCTCGTCACGCTCGGCGCGGAGGTCAATGGTGCCACCGCCCTCACGTCCGACGTCGCTTTCGAAGAGTTGCCGCTCGAGGCCTTCCTCTTCGGCAAGATCCACGCGACCAAGGAGTGGACGGTGAGCTTTGGCCCCAGCCTCGGCATCGTGCCCGGCTACGGCATCCCTACCTTCCGGGTCTTCGCGGGCGTTCGCTACACCCCGACCAACAACGACCGCGACGGCGACGGCATCCCCGACGACGAGGATGCCTGCCCCGACACGGTCGTGACCGACCCTGACAGCGGGGTGGCCTACATGATGGTCGCCGCCCACATGGACTGGTCGCACGCCCAGGCCAACTGCGCGGCCTACGGCTACACGCTGGTCACCATCGAGGACACTGCCGAGAACGACCTCGTGTGGGAGCTCATCTACGAGGGCGAGGACGGCCTGGGCCACATCGATGCCCACACCTGGATCGGCTACCGGCAGCCCGTCGGCGACAGCTGGCAGTGGGACGGGGTCAGCACGAGCTACGAGAACTTCGACAGCGAAGTCATCACCGACGACTACGGCACGGTCTACTTCGGCCAGGCGGCGGCCTTTGGCGACGCCGCCGACATGTACTGGCACGAGGCGCCCCAGACCTGGCGCTACGCCTCGGTGTGTGAGAGCCCCTGAGGACGGGGAGACCGGCTCGACCTGGCCGGGTCCCGATCCGCGTGTGCCTGGTCGGGGGCCAGCTTGGGGGAGCGGGCGCAAGCAGCTGCTGCACATGGAGCTGCTGCAGGGGCCCGGCACCGTGTGTGCTTTCCCACAGGGGGCTGGGCGTGGATCCCCAGCGGGCGCTCGCCACCACCTGCTCCTGGACGCCAGTGCCTCGGCGCCCCGGCAGCCTCAGGGAGCTGCGGCGAAGGCCATGGCGACCGGGGCCCAGGCCACCAGGGCCATGAGCGCCAGAAAGCCCTGGGCGGCGATGCGGTCGACTGGAGCGGTGTCAGAAGTGGGGTTGGTGTCCATGGGAGGCTCCGAGGGAAGCGCGGCGTGGGCCGAGGGGCCCGTCACGGGTGCTCCGGTGCTTTGCACGCACCGTGCCAGTTCGTGGCGGCTGCGCTTCGTGTCGGTCGGGGCGCCGCCGGGCTGGACGAAAGCTGGCACGACCAGAGCCCCCCTGCCGTGCGCCGCTGAGCCCGTGCTCCCAGAGACCGCACCGGCGCGCAGCTGCGGCCAGGCCCTCGTCACGGCCGAGAGTCCCCCGGAGCTGATCTCCGAGCGGGCCGCGTGCTGGTACGAGGTGGGCCGCTACGACCTGGCACGGGAGCTGCTGGCGGCCAGCGGCGGCGGCAGCACTGCCCAAGATGCCGCGATCTACGTCATCCTCCTCGCTCGCGCCGGCGACGAGGCGGCGGCTGGGGCGGCCCTCGAGACGGCTCGCCAGCGCTTTGGTCGAGCGGCCTGCCTGGAGCGCGCGGAGCTCGTGCGGCGCCTCGCAGCGGGAGACGGCACAGCCTGGGCCGCCCTCGACCGGGCGCTCGCCCAGCGTCCCGGGGATCCGGAGCTGGTGAAGGCGGCTGCCGAGATGACCGCGCTGCAGCCGGATGCCGCGACAGCTCGAGCACGGGAGGCCGTGGGTCGGGAGGAGGGTGCTGCGGCGCGCTTCAACGGGGCAGCCCTG
>JAUHZF010000009.1 GCA_030426145.1 Polyangia bacterium | reverse complement strand
CATCGGCAAGGGCGACCAGTACGACCCGAAGTTCCTCAAGATCGCGCCCAACAACAAGATGCCCGCCATCATCGACCCCGACGGACCCGACGCGCAGATCCACGGCACCTCCACCTTCGATGGCCAGCGCCTCTGGGTGGCTTGGGACCGCCCCGACGCCGGCTCCAACTTCGACGTGTGGCTCGCCGCTTTCGGTTGTGACGGAGCCCCCGTGGTCGCACCCGTCGAGATGACGGCCACCGACGACAACGAGCTCGACCCCGCCCTCGCCGTGTCGGGTGACCGAATCCTCGTGGCCTGGACGAGCGACAACGGGCAAGGGTCCAACAACCTCGACATCCGCTATCGCGTGGTCGGCCTCGACGGCGTCCCCGTCACCGGGGTGCAGGAGCTCGCCGCCACCCGGGCCGGCGTGCCCGTGACCGGCAATGCGCTCAATCCCCAACTCGCCCCCACCGCCGACGGCTGGGTGCTCGCCGGATCTTGGGGGCATGACGACGCCACGGCGTTCCAGGCCTTTGCGGTGCGTATCGATCGGGACGGGGTCGTGCAAGGCGAAGCCATCGACGCCGAGCTCGATCCCATGACCGGTCAGACCGCCGTCGACGTGGCCGTCGACGGCTCGACCATCCACCTCGCGTGGCAAGAGGACACGACCACCTCCACCGCCCCCTCGGCCCACGGGGTCGTGGTCGGCGGCCCCACCACCGCGCTCGGCGATCCGGGCGCCCGCCCCTCGGTCGCAGCCGGTCCCTGGTTCGCGTGGGACACCGACGGAAGCGATGTCGTTCTGCGCCCGCCCGGCGGCGCCGACGTGTCCCTCGGGCTGACGGGCCTCAACATCTCCCCGCGGCTCGCCCGCCACGGCGACGACGTCGCCCTCGCCTGGATGGAGCAGGCCAGCGGCGGTCGCTTTGCCATCAACGTCGCGCGCGTCGACGCCTCCGGGCAGCTCGGCGCCGTACGCCGGCTCTCCACCGAAGGGGCGCCCTCGGTCTACCCCATCGATCTCACGCTGGTCGACGCCACCCACGCCGTCGTCGTCTACCAGGACGGCACGAGCCCGGCCTTCCGTGTGAAGGCCGAGTGGATCACCCTCGAGTGAGCCGCCTCACGACCGTCACCGTCACCCCTCCCCCCGCTCTCGCGTCGGTCCCTCGATCGCGATAGCGTCGATTCCATGGCGAAGAAGATCGAGCGAATCGGGATCATGACCGGCGGCGGCGACTGCCCGGGCCTCAACGCCGTCATCCGGGCGGTGGTGCTCAAGGCGCACGCCCGAGGCTGGAAGGTCATGGGTCTCGAGGACGCGACGGCCGGCCTCATCGACCTCGACTACCGCTCCCCCCACGGCAACCGGTGGCTCGAGCCGGACGACGTGCAGGACATCCTCGTACGCGGCGGCACCATCCTCGGCACCTCGAATCGCAGCGACCCCTTTCACTTCGTGGTGGAGGAGAACGGCGAGAAGAAGGAGGTCGACGTCTCGGACACCGTGGTCGAGAACTTCAAGAAGCTGGAGCTCGATGCGCTCATCAGCGTTGGAGGCGACGGCTCGATGAAGATCGCCCAGAAGCTCATGGACAAGGGTATTCCCGTCGTGGGCGTACCCAAGACCATCGACCAAGACCTCGGCGCCACCGACTACACCTTCGGTTTCAACACCGCGGTGCAAGCCTGCACCGACGCCATCGACCGCCTCCAGGACACCGCGGCCAGCCACGACCGCGTGATGTTCCTCGAGGTCATGGGCCGCAACGCAGGTTGGATCGCGCTCGCGAGCGCCATCGCCGGCGGGGCCCACATCTGCGTCATCCCCGAGATCCCCTACCGACCGCAGGCCATCGTCGACGCCATCAAGCGCCGCCTCAGCAAAGGCCGACCGTTCGCCATCGCCGTCGTCGCCGAGGGCGCCAAGCCGGCCGAAGGCGACCAGAGCTTCGCCGGCCCGCGCGAGCTCGGTGCCATGCCCAAGCTCTTCGGGGCGGCCTACAAGCTCGCGGCCCAAATCGAGCCCCACCTCGACCTCGACTGCCGCGTGACCGTGCTCGGCCACATCCAGCGCGGCGGCTCGCCCACGCAGTTCGACCGCATCCTCGGCACCCGCTTCGGGGCCGCGGCCGTCGACGCTGTCGCCGAGGGCAAGTTCGGCCAGATGGTGGCCCTTCGAACCCCGGAGATCGTCACCGTGCCCATCTCCGAAGCCATCGCCAACGAGCGCAACGTCGACCCCAACGGCCAGCTCGTCCAAGCCGCCCGGGACACTGGGATCTCCTTCGGCGACCGCTGATCGTTCCCCAGATTCGCATGAGCACCATGGGCCCACGGGTGGTGACGCTGGGGGGCGGGCACGGTCAGGCCGCGCTCCTCGCGGCCCTTTGCCTCGTGGAGTGCGAGATCACCGCCATCGTGAGCGTGGCCGACGACGGCGGCTGCTCGGGACGGCTTCGCGCCGAGCTCGGCATGCCCCCGCCCGGCGACGTTCGCCGCTGTCTCACCACCCTGGCCCGCAACCGACGCCTGGCCGAGCAGTTCGAGGTGCGGCTGCTCGCCGAAGACGAGCTCGAGGGCGAACCGGCGGTGCAGCGCTCGGCCGGCAACCTCGCGCTCTCCGAGGCCTACCACACCTTCGGCAGCCTCCAGGCCGCCGTCGACTGGGCCGCCGAGCTGCTCGAGTGCCGCGGGCGCGTGGTGCCCGTGGCCGAGGTCCCGGGCGTGCTCGCCGTCTACGACATGGTCGCCGGCGCGCTCCAAGGAGAGACCAACGTCGAAGCGCAGGCGGTCTCACCGGTGGTCACGATGGTGCACGGTCCCGAGCAAGCCAACCCGGCAGCGATGCAGGCCATCGAAGCCGCGGACTTCATCTTCATGGGGCCGGGGAGCTTCATCACGAGCACCCTCGCCACCCTCACCACGGCCGAGGTCGCCGACGCCATCGTGCAGGCGCGCGCCACGCGGGTGATGGTGCACAACCTCGAAAGCGAAGGCGATCAGACCGAGCGCTTCACCATCCTCGACTATGTTCGGCTGCTGCGCGACCACCTCGTGATCAGGAGCGGCGAGCAGAACTTCGACTTCGCCGTGTTACGCCACCAGGCGCTCGCCGACGGGCAACCTCGTTTCGTCCGCAGCATGCTCGGCGACGGCACGATGGATCTCACCGCGCCGCTCGCCGTGCCAGGAAAGCACCAGCACGACCCAGACCTCGTGGCCGATGCGCTCGCGCACCACTTCGACTTCGTGTTGCGCGACGCCCTCAGCGTGGCGCAGCCGAGCCGGCCCGAAGTGGTGCAGACCTTCGAGCAGAGTGTCGCCCGAGCCCGGCAGCGATTGGCCGAGCTCGAGGCGACCCAGGCTGAGACCCAGGCTGAGACCCAGTCTCGGGCGGAGTCTCAGGCGCCACCCTCTTCGATCTGACCGGCGGCGGTCACGTCGAAGGAGAACGACCGCTTGGTGCCAGCGATGGTGACGGTGATCGTGTTGCTGTCGAGCCGCTCGAACGACAGGGTCATGCGCTTGTTGTCGGGGTTGACCAGCGTGTAGGTGCCCGACTGCGGGACCGGGTCGGCCCACCGCATCTGCACCGCATCGATGTCGAGACTCCAGGTGCCGCGCTGACCGCTCCATGCGCGCTCGCCGTCGACCTGGATGCCCTCGGCGAGGTTGCCGTTGAGGGCGGTCTGCGTGCGGTCGCCGCTACCGGTCCCGGAGACGTCGCTCGTGAGGCTGGTCCAGGTGAGCTCGTGCTCCACCCGGCGGCTCTTTTCGGAGAGGCTCCACGTGACGGTGGCGTCGCCCGTGACCGACACGAGGCCGTTGCTCAGCTCGTTCCAGGTGTGGGAGACGATGACGTTCCCCTCCTCGTTGGCCTCGACTTCGATGGTGTGCGTGCCGCTGTAGGTGTGACCGCGGTATTCGCAGTCGCCAGGCTTGGCCCCGTACTCCACTTCGAGCATGGCCCCGGTCACCGTGACCTCGGCGCAGGGGAGCTGCGTCTCGACGAAGGTCCGGATCTCCTCGGCCGCGGACTCGACCGCGCCGCCGATGGTGAAGTCGGTGGTGATCTCGATGCTGCCGCTCACGAGGTTGCTCGCCTGCGACGACACGGCGGCCTCCTCGAGGGCTTGCAAGGCTTCTCCCGTGGTCAGGGGCTCTTTGTTCTCACGACACGCGGTCGTGCTCGTGGCGAGGGTGGCGGTGAGGGCGATGATGGCGGCGGTACGCATGGGACAAGCTCCTTCGATTCCGTTCTAGGCTACGCCTCCGGGGCGAAGCGCGGAGACATCCCCTTCCATCGCATGGGGCGTGCCATGGAACGCTCGACCAAGATTCAGCCACTTAGAGGTCACCACCACCACAACCTGAAAAGGGTGTGAAAGCCCATTCACAGGCCTCCCATGGCCTTCTGAACGCGGGACAGCCCCACGTCCCACGTGGGACAGGCAGCGTCCCACCCGTGCCCCAGCTTGCCCGTTTTCGGGGGAGCTGAGACAGTATCGGCGTCATGGCCATTGGCTCGCGCATCGTGGTTGCCACCGATTTCTCCTCTGCGGCCGCATCGGCCTTCGCCCCCGCGCGTGAGCTCGCGGAGGCGACCGGAGGTGAGATCCATCTGGTTCACGTCTGGGACGAGAGCGTGCCGGTACCGAGCGAAGACGGAGCTCACCTCGCGTCGCTCGACGAGGCCAAACCCACCCTCGAAACGCGGCTGCGCGACACGGCCCGAGAGCACTTCGGCAAGGTCACGGTCCACGTCGACATCATCCGCGGAGACGCCGTCGACGAAGCCATCGTGGGCTACGCCCAAACCGCAGAGGCCGACCTCATCGTGATCGCCACCGAGGGGGCGACGGGGTTCAAGCGCTTCATTCTCGGCAGCGTGGCCGAGAAGGTGGTGCGCGGCGCCACATGTCCCGTGCTCACGGTGCGACGCCACGACGCGGAGTCGGCCGAGTGACCGTCGAGTCGCTCAGCGCCTGGCTGCTGTCGATCATGCTGGCCACCATCCCGCCGGGGAAACCTCGGTGGCCGAAGGAGGCCCGGGAGTCGGCGGAGGCAGGCCGAGCGCGCTACGCCCAGATCGCACGCACCATCGCCGAGGTGTCGATGGACGAAGACGAGTCGCCCATCTTCGCTGGCCCCTACGCGCGGGGAAAGACGGCGGCGCTGCTGCTCACCATCTCCTTCCACGAGTCCCACTGGGCCCGGCACATCGATCTCGGCCTCGGCCCGGTGTCGCGGAGGGGAGGTGGTCGCTACCACTGCATGATGCAGATCGCGGTCTTCAAGAAGAAGACCCCCGAAGGCTGGACGGCCAAGGACCTCGTGAAGGACCGCGAGAAGTGCTTCCGGCGTGGTCTGCACATCCTGCAGCGCGCCCGTCGCTACTGCATGAGCAAGAAGTACGGCCCGCGCTCGATGCTCAACCTCTACGCCTCAGGCCACTGCGACCACGCCCACGGGCCAGTCAACAAGCGGTGGCGCACCTACGACAAGTGGCTCGCTGAATACCCGCTCGCCAAGGCGGACAAGAAGGCCCCCAAGAAGAAGAAGAAGAAGGCACCTCGACGCGAGACGAAGGCGGTCTGGTCTTCCGCGCGACGACGCGAGGCCTGACGCACACCCCCGTGACCTCGCGGGAACGCGGTGCTTGAATGCGCGCCATGACGAAGGCGCTCCTGGTGCGTGACGTGATGACGTCCGGCGTGGTCACCCTCGCACGCAACGACAAGCTCGCGAGCGCGAGCGACGTGATGAATCTCGGCCGCATCCGACACCTCCCGGTGGTGGACGACGACGGCAGCCTCGTGGGCATCGTGAGTCAGCGCGACCTGTTCCACAACGCGCTGCTCCAAGCGATGGGCTACGGGACGCGGGCGGCCGAGCGGCTGCGCGACATGTATCTCATCAAAGACGCCATGACGACGACGGTGCAGACGATCGGCCCCGACGTGCCCCTGGCCGAAGCGGCGAAGCGCATGCTCGAGCAGAAGATCGGCAGCCTCTGCGTCGTCGACGATGAAGGCGCGCTGCTCGGCATCATCACCGAAGGCGACTTCGTAGCGCTCGCCGCGACAGACGCCTGACCCCAAATGAAGAAGGCCGGAGCCCGGCGTGAAGCCTGGCCCCGGCCATCATGGCCTCGCTAGCCGATCAGGGCTTGGCCGGCTCGGCCGGAGCCGGTGCGGCCGGGGCCGGAGCCGCGGGATCGGCCGGCGTCTCGGCGGGCTTGAGGCGCTTCGGCGGCGCAGCCACCGGCGGCTTCTTCTCGAGGATCTCGAACTGCACGCGGCGGTTGGTCGCCTTGCCCTCGTCGGTGTCGTTCGACGCGAGCGGCTTGTCGGGACCGTAGCCCTTGGCCGTGAGGCGCTCCTTCTCGACGCCGCGCTGAACGAGCGCCGCCATGACGGCGTTGGCCCGCGCTTCGGAGAGGCGCCGGTTGAGGCCGTCGGAGCCGGTGTTGTCGGTGTGACCCTGGACCTCGATCTTGAGGACCTCGGGGTGGTCCTTCATGACCTGAGCGATCTCGTCGAGGAGCGGGAAGCTGACGGACTTGATGTTCGACTTGCCGATCGCGAACTGGATCTTCTGCGTGATCACGATCTCCGTGCGGGTCACGATCACATGGTGCGTCTGGTCCTGCTTGGGGCAGCCGTTGAGGCGCTTGTCCTCGTTCGCCACGCCAGCCTCGTCGGGGCACGCATCGTCGGCATCGAGAATGGTGTCGCCGTCGCGGTCGGGCGGGCAGCCGTTCTTCGCCGGATCCTCGTTCTGCTCGCCGACCACCTGCGGGCAGGCGTCGACGTCGTCGGTGATCCCGTCGCCATCGGCATCGGTCGGCAGCGGGCAGCCGTTCTTCTTCGGATCCTCGTTCGTCACGCCCTTCTCGGTCGGGCAGGCGTCGAGCTTGTCGGCGATGCCGTCACCGTCGGTGTCGGGCGGCGGCGGGCAGCCGTTGAGCGCGGGGTCGGCGTTGGCGAGACCCTTCTCCTGCGGGCAGGCATCCTTGGGATCCGGGATGCCGTCGCCGTCCGTGTCGACCACGATGGGCGCCCGGTTGGGCTGGTTGGCGGACGGGCCGGCGTAGATCCAGCCGTCGAGCACGTTCCACTCCCAGTCCTCGTAGACGCCGCAGACGTCGAGGGTGAGATCGTGGCCATCTTGCTCGACGACCTTCACGTCTTCGGCGTCGCAGCCACTCCGGTAGGCCGCGTAGGTCTGCGCCCGGACCGGTCCGTGACAACCGACGGCCAGGAGGGACGACATCAACAAGCCTAACTGCCCGAGACGGGCCACTCCGCGGATCATAGGCCGAGCACCTTCGCAATCAGTCGCCGGCTCGTCAAGGATCGCCGTCATCGACTTCCGAACCCGCGCCGCCAGGGGTACGCTGAAGGGATGGCCTGCCTGGACCTCACCGTCGTCGGGTCCTCCGATGCCTTCAACGCCGCCGGGAGGGCCCACAGCTGCTACCTGCTCGAGCCCCACGACGAGGCCCTCGGGCCGGTCATGATCGACTTCGGCGCCACCAGCCTCATGGCCCTGCGGCGCTTGGGGCGCCGTCCGAGCGACATCGCCGCCTTCGCCTTCACCCACCTCCACGGCGATCACATCGGCGGGTTCCCCTTCCTGGCCATCGACGGCATGTTCAACGAGCCTCGCAGCCAGGTGATGAAGATCTTGGGCCCGGTGGGGGTTCAGTCGCGCCTCGAGGCGCTGCTGGGCGTCACCTACGGCGACATCCTCGACCGACCCCGCCCCTACGAGCTCGACTTTCGAGAGCTGCTACCGGGTGGGGAGGCGACGCTCACGGGACTCGCGGTGCAAGGCTTTCCCGCCGACCACATGGACCCGCCAGAGCAGCCCCTGTGCCTGCGCTTCACGGTCCCCAGTCCGGAAGGCGACAAGGTGGTGGCCTTCAGCGGCGACACCCGGCTCGGCGATGGACTGATGGCCGCCGCCGACGGCGTCGACCTGCTCGTGGCCGAGTGCTCGGGCCTGAAACACCCCATCGGTCGTCACTGCGCGTGGGAGGACTGGCTGACTTACCTGCCGCAGTGCACGGCCAAGCGCGTCGTGTTCAGTCACCTGGGCGCGGCCGTGCGCGCCGCGCGCGAGCGGCTGCTCGACGAGGTCCCGGCCGGAAGCCCACCCGTCACCTTCGCCGATGACGGCCTCTCCCTGACGCTCTGATGCGCGGTTCGGGGGGCGGACAAACATCGGTAGCTTGAACCGCCCCCCTGTACTAAGGTGCCTCGCCCTCCACTAGGGGCCCCGAATTACAGGGGGGGCGCCCAACGCGCGCCAGGAGATACGGCTGCCAATGGCGAAGACGAAGAGCAAGAAGGCGACCACGAAGAAGACCGAGGCCAAGGACGAGGCGCCCAAGGCGGAGACGCCCAAGCGTCTGACCTTCACGCCCAAGGCGGACGAAGACGCCGGCCTGGAAGAGGAGCAGGTTCTCGAGCTCTTCCAGAAGCTCCAGGACGAGCGGGTCCGGGTGCTGCGTGGTCTCGACAAGCACCTCGGCGAGGCGGTCACCGACATCGACCCCCTCGCGGACGAGGTCGACGTCGCCAACCGTCACTCGGAGCAGGCTTACCTCATCCGGTTCGCGGACAAGGAGCGCAAGCTCCTCCGGGAGATCGACCACGCGATCGAGAAGATGCGCGATGGTGAGTACGGCCTCTGCGAGGGCACCGACGAGGCCATCGGGTTCCCCCGCCTCTCCGTGCGCCCCTGGACCCGCTACAGCGTTCGTTACAAGGAAGAGCTCGAGCGCGAGAAGCGCTCGCGCCAGGCCTGAACGCATCTCCGGGGTGTGGCCTTCAGGCCGTGACCCCGTCCAGCTTCGCCATCAGATCGCCGTCGAGCGCGAGCTCGACGGCGCGGCAATTTTGTTCGACCTGGTCGGGGTGCTTGGCGCCGACGAGCGTGACCGCGACGGTGGGCCGCGAGATGAGCCATGCGATGGCGAGCTCTGGCAATGGATGCGCGGCGGCGTCGGCGACCGCCACGAGCTGGTCGAGCTGCCCGTCGTCGAGACGTTTGGCCACGTCGGAGAAGCGCGCGCGCTCGTCGTCGTCGGCGAAGGTGTGACCCGCGCGATAGCGACCGGAGAGCAGCCCCTTGGCCAATGCGCTGTGCGCGATCACGGCCACGTCCTGCCGCGCACACGCAGCGAGGTCCTCCTCTTCGGCAGCGCGTTGCAGCAAGTTGAGCTCGAGCGCATTGGTGGCAACCGGGCCTCCCCGCAGCGCGCTCTCGAGCACTGAGGCGTCGAAGTTACAGACCCCGAGGTGGCGGATCTTGCCCTCGGAGACGAGCTTCTGCGCATCGATGATCACCTGCTCGATGGGCATCTGCGGATACCACCCCTGGAGCTGGAACAGGTCGATGTAGTCGCTTCGGAGCGCACGGAGAGACTTCTCCACCGTGGTCCTCAGGCTCTCGAAGCGCTCGCCTGGATAGGCCTTGGTCGCGAGCACGAGCTCGTGCCTCTGGTCGCCGCGGATCACCTGTCCGAGCAGCTCCTCGGACACGGGCGCCGTGCGGCTCGCGTCGAAGAAGGTGATCCCCCGTTCGATGGCGGCCGCGATGGTGGACTTGGCCGCTTCGGCATCGATGGATCCCATGGCTCCGGTGAGGGGCCACAGGCCGAGGCCGAGGGTAGAAACAGGTGGGCTATCGGACAGAAACGACGCGTATCTCATCGTGCAGACAGCGAGACGTTCGACGCGGAACGCCCGATCGGTCCATCGACCGACCGCATACAACTGGCAAAAGCCTCTTTCTCGGCGCCCGCGGCGTCAAGCTCCGAGGCTTCGGATACCACAGCAGTACCTCTCGCCGCGGCGCCGTCGCACGCGCGCCTTGGCCACCGTGGTGTGCCGGCGCGCGCGGCCCTCTTCACAAACGCAGATGCCCCAGTCCACGAGGACCGGGGCACCGGCGCCAACCTCTGTTTTTGAGGTTGGACCTGCGGCGAGAGGGGGCGTTAACCGCCGCAGACAGCTTGGTAGTGGTAGTAGCCCTGGAGCCAGTTCCCATCGGCGTAGCCACCGTCGCCATTGAAGTCGCAGTAGCCACCGGGCTGGGTCATCGGGCAGCCAGGGGTGTTGGGGCCGTAGCCGCAGAAGTTGTCCATGCCGGCCTGGCAGCCGCAGCCCGGGTTGGGCAGAGCGCCACAGAAGCGGGTGCTGGGGTCGACCGAGTCGCAGGTGCCGAGGGCGGCGGGTTGGCCGTTGGGCACGCTCACCACCTGAACCTCGACGTTGGGCCCAGACACGCAACCGGCGTCGCCCACTGCGGCCAGCGGGGCCCCCTGCGCGACGTGGGAGCCGACCTCGATGCCGGGCGCGACGGCCGAGACGTGCAGGTAGTAGACGTAGAGGTCGTGGCCGGGCAGCAGCGGGTCGCCCGCGTCGGCCTTCACCTTCACGTAGTTGAAGCTGTTCCAACACGCGGTCGAACAAGCCCCGAAGTAATCGTTGCCGCTTCCCCAACAGTTGCCGTGGCCGGTCTGCAAACCGACCACGGTGCCGGCGACGGGGGCGCTGAGCGGCGTGCCGTAGGGAAGGCCGATGTCGAGCCCGGCGTGGCCGCCGCACCCCTGGAAGCCGAGCGTGACCGGCCCCGAGGGGGGCTGGATGCAAACCACGGTGCCGAGATCATCGCACGACCCGGTGTCGCAGCTTCCGCCGCAAACCTGGGTCTCCTTCGTGCTGCCACCCTCGCAGGTGTAGACGGTGCCTGCGGTACCCGCGATCTCACCGCCGCAGAAGACGCCGCTCGCCGGCGCATTCACGCAGGGGTCGACCGGCGCCGGCGGGTCTTCGGGCGGAGGCTCGGGATCGCAGGCTTGAGGTGAGCCGACCGTCTCGCCGCCGCATCCGTGGGGGCAGGTGTTGGTGTCGACGGTTTCGCCACCTTGGCAGGTGTAGAGCACGCCCTCGATCCCGCCGAGGTTGCCCCCGCAGAAGGTGCCGTCCGACGGCGCGACCGCGCAGGGGTCCTCCACCGGAGCGTCGAGGCAGCCCATTGGACCGCATCCGTAGGGACACTCCGACGCCTCGACCATGGCTTCTTCGCGGCACTCGAAGCTCACCTCGACCCCTTGCTGTACGTCACAGTGGAAGCCGTCGAGACGCCCCTCACACGGGTCGGCCGCTTCGGCCACGTCGGGACGGTCGGCGCCGCCTCCGTCCATCCACGCCGCGCCGTCGCTCGCGCAGCCTCCGCCCACGAGGGCGATGAAGGCCACGATGGCCAGACGGTTTCCCTGAACGCTTTGGTTCGAGCTGAACATGTCGATCTCCTCCCGCGGCCAACACGCCGCACTCACGATTCGCTCGAACCCAAGAGCACACCCTGTGCCACCATGTAAGACACTGGAATCTCGTGTCGGAGCAAACGCCCGAGGCGGATCGCTCAACAGCCAGCGCAGTGCGACGCCTCCGGTCTCACCGCGGCGAAAGCCCGCGCCATCGCGTGGACTTGGCGCCCGCACGCACGCCATGGACCACCGGATAGTCGCATCCCCGCGGTCGCACGCGTCCACCGCCCGGAACGGGTCCGGGTGGGACCGGGCGGGTCGCAGTCAGCCGAGCCGGTAGCGCCGCTCGAAGCCGTTTTCTCGATCGAGGATGGTCACCTGCACCGTGCCCGTGGCGTCGACCTCGTAGCGCTCCTCGATGGGCGGGCCCTCGCGGTCCATTCGCGCGATGTCGTCGCGCCGGAAGACGTCGCGGTCGCGCAGGTGGCGGTCGTAGGGAAAGTAGACGACGCCATGAGGCGAGATGTCGCCTCGTGGCTGACCGTGGTCGTCGAGGGCGCCGCACTCCACGAAGCGGAAGTGACCGATGTTGTGCGCAGGTCGGTACTGGCGGCGCTCGATCAAGACGGGCTCCCCGGGCGCGGGCACCGGCGTGCCTCGCGCGAAGATGCGGTCGAAGCTGATCCAGCGGCCGGCGTGCTGCTCTCGAAAGACCCCGAGGTGGCGGGTGAAACGTTCCTGTAGCCCCGGCGCCGCGTCTTCGCTGGCCGCGATGGCGAGGCCGATCGCGGTCGACGCCGAGGGGTGCACCGAGCGCTGCACCCTGTGGGCGAACCGCTCCCGCAGGATGCGCGGTACCACCGGGAGCCCCGAGCCCCCGCCGACGACGTAGACGCCGGCCACCCCCGCGTCGGCGGCCTGCTCTTTGAGGGCTTCGACGTCGTCGACCCCCTGCCCCGGCGCCATCACTTGGCTGAGGGCCGTGAGGGTGTGCTCCACGAAGGGACGCAGGCGTTCGTAGTAGTCGGCGATCTTGAGCACCACCGGGCCGTCGGGTGCAGCATCGCCGAGCGCGCTCAGCTCGAGCACGATCTTCTTCGTATTGGCGCCGATGGCCTCCTTGGCTTCCCGGCACTCCTCGAGCAATGGCCCCAGAGCGGGTCGCGCCTCGTCCATCGAGACCCCGGCCCGCTCGAGGGCCATCTCGAGCATGACCGCGTCGAAGTCGTCGCCGCCGAGCTCCTGGATCCCGGCCGTGTCGACCACGTCGTGATCCGCCCCGCGCACGGTGACCAAGGCCGCATCGAAGGTGCCGCCTCCGAGGTCGTAAACGAGCACGTGGTCGCGCTTGCGGTTGAGCTTGTTCTTGTAGCGATGGGCGTACTCGAGGGCGGCCGCGCTCGGTTCGTTGACGAGCGCCCGCACCGAGAAGCCGGCCCGTCGGAAGGCCTCCATGGTGGTAAAGCGCTGGGCCGAGTGCGCATTGGCCGGAACGCTGACCACGGCCTCCGGCAGCTCCTCGCGGTGAGGCAGATTGGAGCGCTCGAGCAGGTCGACCGCGAGCGCGCGCAGGAAGTCCTCGGCCAGGTCCATGAGGCTCAGCTCGACCCCGCCGATCTCGACCCGGTGCTCGGGCCCGTGCCGGCCGAGGAGCCGCTTCCACGAGCGGAGATGCGGCGCACCGCGCAACGCCGCCTGCTCGGCCGCGTGTCCGTGGACCAGTCCGTCGTCGGTGGCCGCGCTGATGGTGGGCACGTGGTCGACCACATCCCCGTCGGGGGTGGAGAAGCCCACCACCGGGAAGTTCCCGCGATCGCTCACGGCGACGACGGTTCGCGTGGTTCCGAGATCGATACCCAACCTCACGGTCAGAAGGTTACCCAGCGGTCCACCATGGGGCCAAGGTAGCGCGCAGCGCCCCGCCCGTGACATCCTCCGGCATCGTGACGGAGTTCGAGCGCCTGTGCGCGCGCCCATGCGGCCGAGAGGCCCAGAGCCCGCTCGGGATCCCCCGGTCGGGCTGGCGCGACATCTTCTGGCGGCTGCGGCGCGAGCTCGGGTCCGACAACGTCACCGTCGTGGCGGCCGGGGTCGCGTTTTTTGGGCTGCTCGCACTGGTGCCAGCATTGGGCGCCATCGTCTCCATCTACGGGCTCATCGCCGACCCCCAGGACGTGCAGAACCACCTCACCTCGCTGGCCACCTATCTCCCGGCCTCGAGCTCCGAGCTCTTCGAGACCCAGCTCCAGCGCATCGTGGCCCGCTCCAGCACCACCCTCGGCGTCAGCCTCGCCCTGAATCTCCTGCTGTCGGCCTGGAGCGCGAGCCGCGCCATGACCTCGCTGCTCAGCGCCCTCACCATCGCCTACGACGAAGACGTCAATCGGGGTTGGGTCCACCTTCGCGCCGTTTCGCTCGCCTTCACCGTGGGCGCGGTGTTGCTCGCCACGGTGAGCATCGGCCTCATCGTGGCCCTGCCCGCCGCCCTCGCCATCATCGGCGTGGACGATGCGGTGTGGGTTCGGTGGCCCGTGCTCTTCGCCACCTCTGTCGGGGGCATGACGGTGCTCTACCGCAATGGCCCCGCACGACGTCCCGCACGCGTGCGCTGGACCGTGCTCGGCGCGGTGGTGGCGACGGTGATCTGGGTGGCAGGCTCCATCCTCCTGTCGACCTACATCCAACACTTCATCCACCTGCGCGCCTACGGGTCCCTCGGAGCGGTGGTCGCGCTCATGCTCTGGATGTTCCTCACCGCCTGGTCCGTGATGCTGGGGGCCGAGCTCAACGCCGAGGTCGAGCGCCAGACCGAAATCGACACCACCGTCGGGGCCCCCAGGCCGATGGGCGAGCGCGGCGCCCACGCGGCCGACACCCTCGGCCCCTGCCGCCCCCAAGAAGGCCTGGTGCGGGGCACGGTGCGCCAGGCGAAGGCGCTGGCCAAGAAGGTCGCCGAGCGCACGACGGCCACCGGCCTACGCAGCCCCATCGCCCGTCGCGTGCGTAAACAGAAGAAAGAAGCCGCCGAAGCGGACTGAGTGTTCGTGGCACGCCGAAGCGAAACGCGTGCGCCACGACTCGGCCCCGCCCCGGTGATAGGTTGGCCCCGCGCCGGGCCCGAGCTGCGACGGCTCTGCCAACGCGCTCCGGGGCTACCCCGGGGGTACGAACTGACCTAACCGTTCCTCTCCGGAGGAAAGGGCCCGCTCCACGGGCTGCGCCTCACGAGGCTGGAGGCACGTCGGGTCCGGCGCGCTTCTTACGATGACCCTCCCTCCGCTCGACGACCCGGCCGCACTCTGCGCCTTCCTCTCGCTGTCCGAGCCCCAACTCATGTGGCTGGCCGATCCGCGGGGCATGCTTCGCCGTCAGCGCGACCCTCGACTGCATCACTACCATCGGCGCTGGTTGAAAAAGCGCGCGGGAGGCCATCGCCTCATCGAGCGACCCAAGACGCGCCTCAAAACCGTGCAGCGCACCCTGCTGCGGGAGGTCTTCGACCACGTTCCCGCGCACGACGCAGCTTGCGGGTTCGTACGTGGTCGCTCGGTGGTCGAGCACGCCGCGCAACACGTCGGCCAGCCGGTGGTGATCCGCGTCGACCTCGAGGACTTCTTCGCCTCGGTGCGCCATGCATGGGTGGTGCGGGCGGTGACCTCCTTGGGTTACCGCGACGAGGTGGCGCGACTGATGACGGGCCTGTGCACCACGTCGCTGCCGCCGCATCTCATGACCTTGGCCTGCGAATCGGAGCACGACGTCGAACGTCACCACCGCCTGCGCCGTCACGTGATCTCGCGCCACCTCCCGCAGGGCGCACCCACATCACCGGCGCTGGCCAACCTCTGCGCCCGCCGCCTCGACCACCGACTGTCCCGCCTCGCCGAAGCGGTAGGCGGGCGCTACAGCCGCTACGCCGACGACCTCGTCATCTCGGGAGACCTGGCGCGCAGAGCCGACCGGCTCGTCCCGCACATCGCCGCCATCGCCATCGACTGTGGTTTCACCGTCAACTTCCGCAAGACCCGAGTGATGCGGCGAAACCAACGCCAAGAGCTGTGCGGTCTCGTGGTCAACGACAAGCCGCAGGTGCCTCGTGCGGCCTACGACCAACTGCGGGCCGTGCTCACCAACTGCGTACGCAACGGACTCGAGGCGGAGAACCGCGACCAACACCCCGACTTTCGCGCTCACCTGAAAGGACGCATCGCCTGGGTAGCGGCCACCTCACCACGCCGCGGCGAGAAGCTCGCCGCCCTCTTCGCTCAGCTCGACTGAGCTGGCCGCTCCGAGTGGAGCATGGGGGGCCATCGCACGGGAGGCGATCGATCTCGGTCTCGTTCGCGTCCTCGATCTCGTTCGCGTCCTCGTCCTCGGTCTCGAACTCGACCTCGGTCTCGAAGTCGTCCTCGGTCTCGCGCTCGGTTTTCGTCGTCGTTCCACTGCGCGGCTAGAGGCCAGTGAAGGGTGAGGTGGCACCGGAGAAGGATGACAAAGGGGCGCCCATGGCGTGGGCGAGACCGAGCAGGACGCTGTCGTAGCTCGTGCCCGAGGCGTCGATGAGCCGGCCGGGAGAGAGGGTGCCCGCGCCGCCCCCGGCGAGCATGCAGGGGAGGTTCTGGTGTGAGTGGGACCAGGCGTCTCCAACGTCACTGCCGATGTAGACCACGCAGTTGTCGAGCAGGGTTGCGCCGCCTTCGTCGACGCCATCGAGCACGCCGAGGAAGTAGGCGATCTGGTCCATGTACCACTTCACGATCGCCTCGTTGGCCGCGATGATGTCGGGGGCGGTGCCCGAGTGACCTAGGTTGTGGTGGCGCCGCGGTCCATGGCCGAGGAAGGTGAAGTCCTTGTTCCCGAAGCCGTAGTCCATCGAGTAGGTCGCGATGCGGGTCGCGTCGCACTGCAGCGCGAGTCGAAGCACATCCATCATCGCGCGGGTGTGACTCGGGAAGTCGAGCCCGGCCGCCGGAGCCGCGGCCGTCGGATCACACGTGGCCGCGGCGCCGTTCTGCAGGCCCTTTTCCACTTCGCGTACCGCGGTGAGGTACTCGTCGAGCTTCTGCTGATCACTCTTGCCGAGGCGCGGCTGAAGGCTGTCGATCTGCTCCACGGTGTGGTCGAGGATCGACTGGCGCAATCGCAGACGCCGATCGGCCTCGCCCGGATCACCCCCGGTGAGGAAGAGCTGGTCGAAGGCGACCTTGGCGCTCTCGAGGGGAGGATTGGGGGCCGTAGGAGACGACCACGAGATGTACGTGTTGTAACCGCTCGCCCAGCCCGTGTCGGAAGGCGGGCCCGAGGGGTAGGGTGTGGGGCCGAGGTGCAGCGAGCGCAGGGGCGTCGCGGGGTTGAGCGCGTCGGCGATGGCCTGGTCGATCGAGATGTCGACCTGGGGGTTGTTCTTATCGCTGATCGACGACCCGGTGAGGAACTCGGCCGTGCCCCGGGAATGGTCTGGGGCGCCCCCTTGGGTACCGTTGAGCCCCTCGAACATCGACAGTTTGCTCTTGAAGGCCGCCAGGGAGGTATGGGCCGTGCCCATCGAGTAGTTGGTGCCGCTCCCCGAGAGCTGCCAATCCTGGCGCCGGGTGGTCCCATTGGGGAAGAAGAGCGAGACGAAACGCTTGGTCCCCGGCGGAGGCGGATCGGCCTTGGCCTGCCTTCCCGTGAGTGAAACCAAGGTCGGAAGTCCAATGGCAACGCCAGCGGCGCGGAGGAAGGTACGGCGATCGAAACGACGACTCATTGCACGGCCTCCGATTGAAAGGCTTCGGATTTGACGATGGCCCACAGCAGGTCGCTGAGGCGACTCTCGGGTGAGACCTCGGCCGCGGCGATGCCGGCGACGACGCAGGCCTCCTCGCTGGCCAGCGTGCGACCGAGCGCGTAGGTGGCGACCTTCTGCGTGAGACACCGGGCGAAGTCGGCGTCTTCGGTGAGCATGCTCGACAGCTCGACCATGCCGTCGAAGGGACGACCATCGGGGAGCTGCCCCACCGCGTCGACCGGCTCCCCGTGAGCCTCGGTACGATAGTGCCCGAGCGCGTCGTAGTGCTCGAAGCCGAAGCCGAGAGGATCGATCAGCGCGTGGCAGCTGGCGCAGCTCGGATCGGAGCGGTGTCGCTCCAACCGCTCCCGCTCGCTCAGACCGGGCGCGTCGGGAAGCTCGAGGTTCACCCCGGGTGGTGGGGGCGGAGGTTTGACGCATAGGATGGCCTCCGAGAGCCAAACCCCGCGCCGCACGATGTTCGGTTCGGTGGGATTCGAGGTCATGGTCAAGATGGCGGGCATGGTGAGGATCCCCGCGCGCTGATCGGGGTCGGTGGTGACCGGCTCCAGCGCATCCCCCGCCGGTCCGCTCACGCCGTAGATCCCGGCGAGGCCAGCGCCGGCGAACGTCGCTTGGCTGGTGATGATCTCGAGCGGGCTGGCGTCGCGCGTGCGGAGATCGTCGAAGAAGCGGTGGACCTCCTCCTCCATCTCCGCCCGGAGCTGCTCATCGAACTCGGGATAGAGCGTGGGGTCGGGGGTCGCAGACGCGAGCTTGCCGAGCTGAAGCCATTGCCGAACGAAGGACGTGTAGAGCGCGTCGGCTTTGGGGTCCGCGAGCATGCGGTCGAACTGCGATCGTAGCTCGGAGCTCAGGTCCCCTCGCTGCGCTGCAGCGAGGAGCTCGTCGTCGGGTGTGCTGCCCCACAGGAAGTAGGAGAGGCGCGTCGCAAGGGCGAAGTCGTCGAGCTTCCGCACGCTCGCCCCTTCCGGGGGAGCTTGGATGGGAATGCCACGGTACAGAAACTGCGGTGCCACGAGCATCGCGGCGAGGGCGTGCTCGATGCCTCCCTCGATGGTCTCGCCTTCAGCCTGGGCGTCCGCGACGAGGGTGACGAGCTGGTCGAGCTCGACGGGTTCGACGGGGCGTCGGTAGACCCGCAGGGCGAGGTCCGAGAGCACGGTCCGGAGACAGGCCTCGGCGACGGGGTCGCAGGTGATGATCTCTGCCGACCGTGTGGCCATGGCCTCTGCCGCGACCGACTCCGCGGCGGTGAGCAGCAAGCTCGCGAGCTGGGGACTGGTGGTGAGGCTCTTGGCGTTGTTGTCGAAGCCGTCGGTGGCCGAATCGGGCGGGAAGGCATCCGCCGGATCGGTCGTGATCCCGAACAGATCGGTGACGGTCTGGTTGTACTCGTCGCGCGTCAGACGCTGCAGCCCGCGATGCCCGGGCCCCACCTCACAGGCACCTGGTGGTCCACCATCGGCGCCATCACCGATGTTCCCCTGACAGCTCGCCGCCAACACGAGCGCCCCGAAGACACCCAGCCATCGCATCCCGCGTCGCATGACGGGGAGTACAGCAAGGCCCATTCCTCGCTAAAGGCCTGGATCTAGGTAGACATGATGTAGTGTTCTGTTTCGTTTTGCATCGAGATGTCGTGTTCCTAGTCTTGTCGTCCACCATCCGAATGGCGTCGAAAACCTGCTCTTAGGGATCCCAAAGGCTCGCTCGCTCCGCTCCCCATCATGCGAAAGATCCTCCTGTTCGTCCTTCTCGTTCCTGCTTGCGCGTCTTCGTCCCCGCCCCCGCCCGAGATGGGTGACCCCACTCCTGCTTCCCCGCCCACCCCGACGCCCGTCACCGCGACGCCCCCGTCGGACCAGGGGGGGCCGTCGCTGCTTCCCCCACCCGAGCCCGAGGCCCCTTCCCCGCGCCGAGAGAAGGTGGCGGTCGACGTGATCAACCGCTGCTCCGACACCGTCGACTTCTGCGTCGAAGTGGGGCGGAGTCAGAAACAGACGCGCCTCGCGGCGAGCGCCCACGAGGTCTACCGGATGGGCCCGGGCGACACGGTGAAGGCCTACGTGAATCAGCGCTGCGGCGAGGTGATCTACGAGGTGAAGGCGAGCCCGGACCGGCAGGACGCCATCGTGTGCAAGTAGCTCAGTCGATGCGCTCGACGAGGGCGCACGTGGCCGCGTCGACGTGCCATTGCGCGCCGCGCCGCCCGTGGATGTGCCACGTGAGGTGCCCCTCATCATCGCGTGCGTAGCGCATACCCCAGCTCACGTTCAGAGGCGCGCCGTCGAGCCCATCGGCGGCGCGCATCGCATCCGCCAGCGAGCAGGATGGCAGCGCGAGGGGAAAGTAGCGATCGAAGCGCCGCCCCCGATAGAACATGCCGCCTTCATCCTGCTCGAGCTCGATGCGCCCTCCCCGGAAGTAGACCGACGCGACCCCGTGCCGCGCCGAGTCGGCGGGATCGATCCACTCGAACCGAACCTCGACCGCTGCTGCAGGATGCGTGACGTCGACCCGCCCCTCGTGCACGCGGGGGAAATTCGCCGCTACGATCTCGGCGCCCGGCGGCCCTTCCTGCTTCATCTTCTCGACCGCCCGTCGAATGAGCGCGCGGGGCTCGGCCTGGGTCGGCGCCTCGAGACCGAGCTCGGGCGAAGGAACCGTCACCGTCGTCACCACCGAAGGCATCATCGGACCCACCACATAGGCTGCCGGCGCGCGGGGCGTTCGCAGGTACAGACCCAGCGCAACCACAGCCACCAGTCCCAACGGAATCATCATGTAGCCCCACCTCTTCCGTGGGCCGGATGAAGACGCGCGCCCGAGGGCCTCGGCAAAGGCCAGCACCGTTGGAAATCGATCGTGAGGCGCCCTCGACAGCGCGCGCGCCAGCGATGGCCAGAGTGGGTCCTCCTCCCCGCCCTCGGGGACCTCGACCGCGAGCTCCCCATCGGTCGCCTCCGTTGGGCGCGCCCCGAAGAGCCCCTCGGCGGCCAGCATGGCGAGGGCGTACTGGTCGCTGCGGGAATCACCGGGTTCACCGGCACGCTGCTCGGGCGCCATGTACCCGGGCGTGCCCGCCACCGGGTAGCCCCGCTCCACGTCGCCGCCGGCGGCCCGCGTCTGGCGCGCCACCCCGAAGTCCACCAGAACGGGCCGCGCCTCGACCACGACCACGTTCTCGGGCTTCACATCCCGATGCACCACCCCGCGCTCGTGCAACGCCCCCAAGGCGCTCGCGATCGCCTGCACGGTGGCCAGCACCTCCGCTCGCGGAGGACGCGCGCCACGCCATCGCGTCCTGAGGTCCTCACCGTCGAGCAGCGCCATCGCGCAATGAACGACGCCATCCTCCGTCACCCCCGCTTCGTGGATCGTCACCACGTGGGGATGGTCGAGACGAGCGAGGGCGCGCGCTTCGTCGAGCAATCGCTCCGCCGAGATGCCGGGGCGCCCGGCGATGACCTTGAGCGCCACCTTGCGCTCGAGGGTGGGATCGAAGGCTTCGTAGACCTTGCCCATCGCGCCGCGCCCGATGCAGCGACCGAGCTCGAAGCGACCCACCACCACCGGCGGGGCTTCGCCGAAGAGCGACGCTGCCACCTCGGCGCGGGTCGTGCTTCGAGCGATGCGGTCCGCGGCGGACGCAGCGTCAGTCCGGTCGTCGGGCTCGGAGGTGCTGCTCGAAGTCATCGCCCAATCCGGGGATCTGCGCCCCGGCCTTCTTCAGCCGCTCGTGAAGCTGCTCGCGACCGCGCCGCAGCCGTGAGCGAACCGTGCCCACGGGGATCTCCAGCACATCGGCCAGCTCTGGTCCGGTGAGCCCTTCCCAGTAGTGCAGCTCGAGGGCCATCTGCAGATCGGCGGGGATGGCTGCGAGCGCTTCGTGCAATCGGTTCACCTCGGCCTGCGCCGCCACCAAGCTCGACGGCGTGCGGGCCAGATCGGCGATGGAGCTGACCGTGAAGTCGACTTCCTTGCCGCGCCGCTTGCGATAGAAGGCCAACAGCTCGATGCGCGCGACCCCGAAGAGAAAGCTCCGAAAGGTCGACTCGGCGCGGAAGCGATCGCGGGACTCGACACAGGCGAGGAAGGTCGTCTGGACCAGATCGGCCACGGCGTCCGGAGCCCGTCGGACGAAGAAGCCGGAGACCGTATCGAAGTGCCGGGCGAAGAGGGCGTTGCCCGCCTGGGCGTCGCCCTCTCGCCAAGACTCGAGCAGCTCGCGGTCGTCCCGTTCCATCGCGCGCGGCGATGGTAGCGGCCACGCGCGCGGAGGTCACCGTCGTCGGCGACGGAGTGCCAGGGCGGCCAGGATCCCCAACCACAAACCCGTCGGCCCTACTTTCTTGTGACCGGATGCCGTGCATCCGCCGCCCTCTTCGACCGGTGGCGTGGTCTCGCCGCCTCCTGCGCCTGAGGTACTGGCGCTGCTCGACGCGCTCACGCTGACGCTGCTCGCGCCGCCGGACCCATCGTCGACGCACGCTCCGCCTTCGCAGACGCCACCGTCGCAGGCGCTCCCATCTGGTGCCGCCTCATCGACAGGGCAACTGAGCGCCGTCCCATCGCAAGTCTCGACCGCATCACAGGCGCCCGCCGCTTCTCGGCACGTCGTCCCGCTCGGCTCGGGGCTGCACGTTCCTTCGCTGCCGCTGAGCCCGCAGGTGCCGCAGCCCTCGTCGCACGCGGTGTCGCAGCACAGCCCCTCGACGCAGAAGCCGCTCAGGCAGTCACCAGGCTCCGTGCATGCATCCCCGAGCTCGCCGCCGACCTGGGCCACGTAGACCGCGCCTCCATCGGTGACGACGGTCGCCTGAAGCGGCGCTCCCACCACGAGGGTGTGCTCAGAAAGCGCGACCGAAGTCCCCATGTTGGCATTGACGCTGAGCCCGCTGGGCACGAGGTCGCCTTCTGGCGCCCACGTGCCACCACTGCGGCGGTAGAGATGAACGGCGCCGACATTCGTCGCTGGTTGATCTCGAAAAGGCGCCCCCACCGCCAAGACGTCCTCTCGAACCGCGAGAGCGAGGCCGAAGCCAGAGTCGGTCGCACCTGCGATCGCCTCTTGCTCGGTCCAGGTCCCATTGACCCGTTCGAAGACCACGGCGTAGCCATTGTTGGCCTCCGAGTTGACGATGGCGGTATCTCCCGACAGCGCGACCTCGCGTCCGAACCGATCTGCAGCTGCAGTCACGCTGGCCACGAAGGTCGCTTGCAGGGCCCAGGTCTGCCCCCCATCGGAGCTCTCGTAGACGTGGGCTCGTCCCGGCAAGTTCGAGCCAGCCCCCTTGGGCGCCCCCACCACCAAACGATTGCCCTCGAGCGCCAGCGCCCTACCGAAGTATTGGAAGTTGGCATTGGTCGGAGGCGAGATGGTGAAGCTCTGGGTCCACGTCGTGCCGGAGCGCACGTAGATGTAGACCGCACCCACGTTGCTCGTCCCGCTCTGCACCTCGTAGTTGACCGAACCTACGGCAGCGATGTCGCCGTCGAGCGCGACCTCGAATCCGAAGTAGTCGGTCGAGTCGCCGTCACTGGGCGAGAGCAAGGCTTGCTCGGACCACAGGCCGGTGTTTGGGTCGCGGACCACGACGTGGGCCGCTCCCGTGAGGTTCGCCCCCTCACCGTAGGCTCCAATGAGCGCAGTGTCGCCATCGAGCGCGACCGCCCCCCCGAAGTACCCACTGCTCACCGAGCTCGATGACGTGAGGATGGCCTCCTCGGCAAAGCTCCCGTCGTTCTGCCGACGATAGACGGCCACGGCCCCGCTGTTGCTACCACCTCCCGCCAAGGGGAAGCCCGCGATGAGAAGGTCGCCGTCGACGGCGACCGAGGAGCCTAGGCGATCCTGGGATGCCAGATTCGTCGCCGTCAGCTCTTGCTGCCACACCCCCGTGAACGGCGAGCCGACCTCGCCGAGGTCCGGCGCGGGCGCCGAACAAGCGAAGAAGAGAGAAGAAGCGAAGACGAAGGTGAGGGCTGAAGCGCCCCGCGATGGCTGCATGTCGATCCTTTCGAAGAGGGTTCGACAGGGGGAGCGTCACGAGGCCCCGTGCGCGATCACGCACGAGCAAGATCTCGGCACATCGCCGATTCTCCCCTTGCGCCACATCTGTAACAGCGTAGATTACAGATGTGAGTTTCGGAACGGCGCTGCACATCATGCTCGCCCTCGCTTACAACGACGGCGTCATGGTGAATTCGAGCATGCTCGCGCAAAGCATCGGCGCGAACGCCGTCACCATTCGCAAGGTCGTCGGTCAGCTCGTTCAGGCGGGTCTGGTCGACACCCAGCCCGGGCCCAAGGGGGGTGCGCGCCTGTCGCGAAGCCCCGAGCTCATCACCGTGGAAGACATCTACGAGGCGATGGGTCGGCCGGCCTTCGTCAGTGGACACGACAAGGATCCGCGGATGCAGTGCGAGGTCTCGCGCTGCATGCCCCACGTCATCGAGCGTTTGAACCAAGGCATCGCCGACAAAGCGGCCGGCCTGTTCCAACGCACTACGCTGCACCATCTGGTGCAGGAGGAAATTCACCCGTAGCCACGCACCATCTGCTGGCGCGGTGAACACGTGCTGCGGGCCACCCCGCCGTACGACGCTGCCCGTGCGCCTGCTTCGCACGGCCAAATCTGTAACCTTAAAAGCTACAAATCACACCATCATGTCACACCAGAACAAGACCTACCTCGTCACCGGCGGCACCACCGGCATCGGCGCTGCCACCGTCGCCTACCTCGCGGAGCAGGGCGCCAAAGTCATCGCCACCGGGCGCAATCCCGAGACCCTGGAGGCGGCCAAGAAGGCGGCACCGGTTGGGGTCGACGTCGTGGCTTCCGACGCGAAGAAGCTCGACGACATCCGCGCCCTGGCGAAGCACGTCGAGAAGGAATACGGGCGACTCGACGGCGTCTTCCTCAATGCCGGCGTCGCGCCTCTGGCCCCGCTCGAGACCTGGAAAGAAGACACCTTCGACCACCTCTTCGCGGTCAACGTCAAGGGTCCCTACTTCTTGGTGCAAGCCCTGGCGCCGCTGCTGAACAAGGGAAGCAGCGTGGTGTTCAACACCTCCGTCGTGCGCGACGTGGGCATTGCCGGCTCCGCCGCCTACGCGGCCACCAAGGGGGCGTTGCGGTCGCTCGTCCGTGCCCTCTCCGTCGAGCTCGCAGGGGCGGGGCTCCGGGTCAACGCCGTCGCCCCCGGTCCCATCGAGACGCCCATCTACGGCAAGATGGGCATGGCGAAAGCCGACCTCGATGGCTTCGCATCCCACATGGCAACACGGGTCCCCCTCGGGCGCTTCGGAGCTGCGGCCGACGTGGCCAAGGCGGCCGCCTTCCTGCTCTCGGAGAACGCCAGCTTCATCAGCGGCGAAGAGCTCGTGGTCGACGGTGGTCTACGCAACAACGTGACCTAGTCACGGGACTACCGCGCCTCGCCCGCGGGCGGGGCGCCGGTACCTACGAACCCGACTTCGAATGAAGCGACGGTATGCTCTCGCCCCCGGGTGAGAGCTCCGTGCCTTCGGGCACCCACGCGCGGCGACGGTTCGCGATCCTCACGTCGCGGAGAAAGCGTGCACGTTCGCGGGGCATCGCCAGCGTCGGGCGCCACCGAGGTGCGCTCTCGGGCAGGTCGACGGCATTGAGGCGAGGCTCCCCTTCTGCCATGCGCAGCCACAGGACCTCACCGTCCTGCTCGAAGCGGTGGTTCTCGTAGGAGAGGGCGTAGCTGCCGCCGTCTTTGCGCGGCTTCTCTTCTCGGTCGAGGTACACCTCGTGGCGATAGGGTCGATCCCACCGTAGCGCGAAGCGGGGGCTGTCGCGCCACCACCACCGTAAGGCGATGCCATCGTCGTCGACCACCACGCGCCGCGACAACCGCAGTCGAGGCACCACGCGGTGACTCGCAAAGAGCATCACGCCGGCGAGCACGACGAGGAGCCCCGCCGCGAGCGCAGGGGCGACCGGCTCCGACGACGACCACGCGAGGGCCTCGGCCGCCTGAAGAAACAGCAGCACGGGCGCCGCCATCAGCCACAGCCCCACCAGCCAGGGCAAGACGGCCGACCGCCCCACGATGACGCGCGTCTGGTCTTCCCGGGTCTGACGCGCTTCACGCCGCGCGATCCCTACCGCGAGCGCGAAGAGAAGCCAGGGAATCGCAGCCGCGCCCGCGAGCGCCAGCCACGCCTCGGTCGTCATGCACGTCGGCGTGACCCGGGAAGCGGCACGCCGCAAGTAGGAGCGCGACGCATGCTCTCGCATGCGCCGCCGGGCAACCGGTCAGCCGTCGAGCGTCGGGTAGTCGGTGTAGCCCTCGGGTCCGGGCGTGTAGAACAGGTCGAACTTGGGCTCGTTGAGCGCGGCGCCCTGCGCGAAGCGCTTCAGCAGGTCGGGGTTGGCGAGATACGGACGTCCGAAAGCCACGAGCTCGCCCTTGTTCGCCGCGAGGTCGGCTTCGGCCCGCTCGGCGTCGTACCCACCGCTGAGGATGATGGCGCCGCCAAACGCCTTGCGGATGCCGTCTTTGATGCTCTGGGGCACCTCGGGGGCGCCCATCGCGGCGTGGTCGACGACGTGCACGTAGGCGATGCCGAGCTCGCCCAAGGCCTCAGCGAGCGCCACGTACTGCTCGTCGATGCCTTCGAAGGGCGTGAGGTCGTTGAACACGCCATAGGGCGAGAGCCGAATGCCCACGCGCTCCTTGCCGATCGCGTCGGCCGTGCGGCGCGCGACCTCGACGGCAAATCGGTTGCGGGCCGCCGCCGACCCGCCCCAGTCGTCTTCTCGCTGGTTGGACCGGGGGTTGAGGAACTGGTCGATGAGGTAGCCGTTGGCCCCGTGGAGCTCGACACCATCGAAGCCTGCCGCGACGGCGTTCCGACTGGCCGTCACGAATTCTTCGATGGCCTCCTCCACGTCGTCGGCCGTCATCGCCTTCGGCGTCGGGTGCGGCTGAGGCCCTTCCTGATCGGTGTACATCTCTCCCGCGGCGGCGACGGCCGACGGCGCGACCAGCTCTGCGCCCTCGGGCAGGTTGAGCGGATGCCCGATGCGACCCACGTGCATCAGCTGCAGGAAGATGCGCGCCCCACCCGCGTGAGCCGCCTCGACCACCTTGCGCCAACCCGCCGTCTGAGCTTCGGAATAGGCGCCCGGGATGCGCGGATAGCCCAACCCGTTCGGAGAAGGGCTCGTGCCCTCCGTGATGATGAGGCCGGCGCCGCTGCGCTGCCCGTAGTATTCGGCCATCAGGTCGTTGGGGATGTTCTCGATGGCGCGCGAACGCGTCATCGGCGCCATCACGGCTCGGTTCTGGAGCTCGATCGGACCGAGGGACGTGGGCGACGTGAGATGGGAGAGCTGGCTCATGGCCAATGCGTAGCGCGGCCTCCGGTCGTGCTCTAGCAGGGCCCACGCAACGGATTGGTGCACGCCCGTCAACAATCCAGTCGCGGTCTCTCGGCTTCGCGAATATTGGTGTTGATCTCAATTTTGAATGAACTACAACTTTGATCAATGTTCAGCTTTGTTCCTGATGCTCCACCCGCCGAAGGGGAAGGGCGTCGCGCGCGGAAGAAACGCGAGACGCGTGAGGCCATCGTGCAGGCCGCGCGACGGCTCATGGTCACGAACGGCTTCGATGCCACGACCATGGAGGCAGTGGCCGATGCGGCCGACGTGAGCGTAGGAAGCCTCTACAACTACTTCCCCACCAAGCACGGCCTTCTCTTCGGTGTGGTGGCGTACGAATGCCGGGCCCTTCTCGATGCGGGGCAAGCCGTCGTCGATGCAGACGAGCCGTCTACGGGGCCCCGAGATGCCATCGAGAACATGATGCGGGGCTGGGTCGATGCACTCCGTACCTGTGACGCTGCCCTGCTGCGGCGTTCCCTCGCGGTCGGGTTCCTCGAGCCGTTCGACCAGATCGCAGAGCTGGTGAGCCTGGACCGCACCATGATCGAGCAACTGGCCGCCATCGTCGCGCGCCATCAATCACGCGGAACGCTCACGCGGGCCGTCGAGGCCGAGCAGGCCGCCATCGTGCTCTACGGCACCTTCTGCGTGGCGGTCATGCTGTGGCTGTCCACCCCGGGATTCCCCATCGAGGACCTGGCGACGGCCCTCGAGCAACAAGTGAAGGTCGTCTTCAGGGGGCTGCTCCCCCGTCGAGGAAGGAACGCTCCATGAGAATCGGCATCAACGGTTGTGGCATCGCCGGACCCACGCTCGCCTATTGGTTGCAGCACGATGGGCACGAGCCCGTGCTCTTCGAGAAGGCACCGGCGCTGCGCACCGGTGGGTACGTGATCGACTTCTGGGGGATCGGCTACGACATCGCAGAGCGCATGGGCGTGCTCGATCGCCTGCACGAGCGTGGCTACCGCTTCGAGGAGGTGCGCATGGTCGACGACGACGGAGCGGTCAACGCGCGCATGAGCGTCGACGCGCTGGCCCAGATGACGGGGGGCCGCTTCGTGAGCATCCCTCGCGGCGACATCGCGCGCACCCTCTACGAAGCCTGCGGCGACGTCGACACGCGCTTCGGGCGCCACTTCACCGCGCTCGAGGAGAAACCCGATGGGGTCGAGGTCACGCTCGACGACGGCAGCACCGAGCAGTTCGACCTCGTGATCGGCGCCGACGGACTGCACTCCGCGGTGCGACGACTGATGTTCGGTGACGTCGACGTCGAGCACGACCTCGGAGCCTGCGTCGCCGCCTTCCGCCTGAAGGGTTACGCTCGGCGGGACGAGAACACCTACGTGATGCACAACGTCCCGGAGCGCCAGGTCGCACGGGTCGCGCTGCGCAACGACGAGACCCTCTTCCTGTTCGTGTGTCGCAGCTCCCTCGTCGAAACCATGCCCACTGCCGTGCCGGAGATCCGGGCCACCCTGCATGATGTGTTCGGCGGTATGGGCTGGGAGGTCGACGAGATCCTCGCCAAGCTGAACGACGGCGAGGACCTCTACTTCGACAGCGTGAGTCAGATCCGCCTCGGTGGCTGGACGAAAGGCCGTACCGCCTTGGTGGGCGATGCCGCCGCCTGCGTCTCCTTCCTCGCCGGAGAAGGAACCGGACTCGCCATGGCTGAAGCCTACGTGCTGGCCGGAGAGCTCCACCGCGCCGAAGGTGACCACGAGGTCGCCTTCCGCCGCTACGAGGAGCGCCTGAGCGGCTTCCTGGCCGACAAACAGAAGTCGGCAACGCGAATGCTGGGCTTCTTCGTCCCCAAGTCGCAGCTCGGTGTGAAGGCGCGCGACTGGATGGTCAGCCTCGCGGCGAAGCCCATCTTCGCAAAGCTCCTCGCAGGGGACACGGTGCGGGACGACATCGAGCTTCCTCACTACGAGGGGTGACTCGGTCCGGGTTCGAGGTTCGAGGTTCGAGGTTCCGGGTTCGAGGTTCGAGGTTCGAGGTTCCGGGTTCGAGGTTCCGGGTTCGAGGTTCGAGGTCCTCGAGAGCGAGAGCGAGCACGAGCACGAGCACGAGCACGAGCACGAGCACGAGCACGAGAACGAATCCCACCGACGCCGAAAAGGCTGCTTGGTTGGGTTCGTTTGATGGTGGCGATGGGTGACGGCTCGACTTCAGGTCGCAGAGCTCGGTGGGTCGGTCTGGTCTTCGTGATCGGGCTCTTTATGGGGTGCGCTGAGCGTGTGCCGCCACCCGCGTCCGCTGAGCTCGACGACGCCGTGGGCTTCCTGCGCGCCGTTCATCCCGCGCCACACCGCTACCTCTCCGCCGTCGACCTCGAGGCCCGGCTCGACGCTGCCAAGCGTCGGCTCGGGAGCAGGACCGATCCCACCGCCTTCGCCCGCGAGCTCCTGCGGATCACCTCGGCCTTTGGTGACGCTCATCTCTTGGTCGGGAGAAAGGACGAGCTCTCGGAAGCCGAGCCGGTTCGTCTCCCGCTCGTCATCAAGCGGGCCGGCGGGCGCTTCTTCGTGGACGCATCGAGTCCGGCGGTGCCCATCGGCACCGAGGTGGTATCGGTCGAGGGCGTGCCCATCGCCGAGCTCGTGGAGCGGTTGGCAGACATGGTCAGCGTCGACGGCATGCAGCCAGACGTGCGCATGGCGGTGGCCGACCGACGCTTTGCCGCCCTCGCCAGTCTCGAGCTCGGCATGAGGTCGCGCTATCGACTGACGCTGCGCCTGCCCGAGGCGCAGCACCCAACGACCGTCACGTGGTCGGGTGTCGATCTGAACGCTCTCGTGGAGCTGACCCAGAAGCGACACTCGACCCCCGTGCTCGGCGGGGATCCGGCGCAGGACAAGTGGCCCGCGCTGCGCCCGGGTCCGGCGGGGAGCATGCTTCTGCGTCTAGGTTCGTTCGGCAACCCCGAGCGGGATGCCTACGTCGAACGGGTGGACGCAGCCTTCGCGTCGCTCCCGCCCGACCGGCCCCTCATCCTCGACCTTCGCGGCAATGGGGGAGGCGACCGGGTGCTCGGGACTTCCGTGCTGCGACATCTGCTCGACGTGCCCTTTCGCCAATGGTCTCGGGTCGGGACCAAGCTCCGCGACATCCCTGAGCCCTACGACGACCGCGTGACCTTTCATCTGGTCCCCCAGGACTACCTGGTGGACTTCCCCGGTGAGCCCCGGGGAGGCGGTTTCGTTTTCGAGGGTGACCCCAAGGCCAGCTTCATGACCCCACACGAGCACCAGCATCGCGGCCCCATCACCGTCTTCATCGACGACGCGACCAACTCCGCTGCGGTGGAGATGCTCGCGGCCCTGCTGGCGCACCGCGAGGGCGTCCGTGTCCTCGGAACCACCACCAGGGGCGGCTGCGACCGACACATCGGCGAGATCCCCATCCTCTTCGAGACGCTGAGTGGGCACTTCGCGATCGTGGTCTCCCTCGCCGACATCGAGATGGTGCCCGTGCCGGGCTGCCGCCCCGGCCATGGCATCGAGCCCACCGAGCGCGTGGCCTTCACCGAGCGCGACTTCCTCGACGCCCGCGATCCATTCTTCGACGCCTACTGACCGTCGTCGCCGCCAACGTCCAACACGGCCAGGGCCTGGGACCATGTCCCGCCCCACGTTGGCCTCAGCCAGACTCGTCGTTGCGACCTCATGTGGCAACGCGTCCTTTGGCTTTGCAGGAGCAGGAACGCCATCATCGACTTCTGACGGTCGAGACCACGAGCGATCGGCTAGTTACGCGGCAAAGGGCGACCCGTATCGCTCGCGGAGCGCAACACAGATGTCGTCACAAAAGACTTGAAACCTGGTGGGCCCCTGTCAGCCTTGCGCGCACATGCGCACGAAAGCCCCCCTGTTTTTCCTCGCTGCTGGCATCGCTGGATGCGCGGCGCCTCCTCCCCCGGCGTGCCCCCCCGCACCGGCGCCCGTGGCGGCGCCGGTGGCCGAAGCCCCCGCCCCCATCATCACCGTCGTCGCCCCCGACGCCCCCCAAGCGGGGCCGGCCGACTTGGGGTCGATCCCCGCGCTCCCTCGACCGAGCCCCAACGCTGAGGTGCGGCAGATGGTCGGCGTCACCGACCTGCGGCTGACCTACAGCAGCCCTGGGGTAAAGGGTCGCAAGGTCTGGGGCGAGCTCGTGCCCTTCGAGAAGGTATGGCGAACGGGTGCCAACGCACCGACCACCCTCATCGCCGACCACGACTTCACCTTCGGTGGACAGGCCGTGCCCGCGGGTCGCTACACCCTCCTCAGCTTCCCCGGCGAGAAGCGTTGGACGGTGGTGCTCAACAAGGACCCCAAACACGCCGGCGCCTTCGGCTACGACGCTGCGCAGGACGTGGCCAAGGTCGAGGTGGTCCCCACGACGACCGCTCCCCGTGAGCGCCTCGCCTTCACCTTCGACGACACCACCGAAGATGCCACCAAGCTGGTGCTCGATTGGGCGGGCCTACGGGTGGCCGTACCCATCACGGTGAAGACCGGCGAGCACGCCAAAGCTTCCATCGCAGCCACGCTCGGCAATGCATGGCGTCCGCTCTTCAACGCTGGGCGCTACGCGTTCGACCACGAGAGCTTCGACGAAGCGGTCGACCTGCTCACCCGCTCCATCCAGGTCAAGGCGACGTGGTGGAACCACTGGTGGCTGGCCCAGACCCACGAGAAGAAGGGCGATCCCGCTGCGGCACGCGAGCACGCTCAGAAGGCGACCGAGCTGGGCAAGGGGGACAAGACCTTCGAGACCTTCTTCGCCGAGCGCGTGAAGAAGGCGCTGGATACCTGGCCCAAGTCCTGACGCGGTGACGCCCCTGGTGTTTCCCGATCACGCGCGGCGAAGCCTCGAGCCCACGCTGCGCGCGGCCCTCGCCGCCCAGAACCCCCAGCTGGATGATGACGTGCTGTCGTCGCCCGAGCTGGGGGTCGTGGTGACGGGACAACAGGTCGGCCTTTTTCTGGGCCCTGCCTACTCCGTCTACAAGGCCATCACCGCCATCGCGCTGGCAGAACGCCTCACCCGACGCGGCCAGCCGACCATCGCCGTCTTCTGGTTGCAGTCCGAAGACCACGACCACCGGGAGATCGCGTCCGCCTCGGTGCTCGACGAGGCCGACGAAGTGGCGACGGTGTCGGCCGGCGCCACCGGTGACGCGCGCGGGTCGATGGCCCAGCGCGCGCTGACCGAAGATGTGTCGGCGGCCCTCGCCTCGTTGGGCGAGCACCTGGAGGGCGCCCCCTATCGTGAGGCCACCCTCGATCTGCTGGCGCGCCACTATCGACCGGGTGCGGGCTGGGTCGAAGCCTTCGGCGGTGCCATGCGTGAGGTCCTGGGGCCGCGTGGACTCTGGGTGCTCAACCCGCGCTGCCCCGAGCTCGCCGCCGAGACGATCTCCATTCATCGCCGTGCCCTGCGCGACCACCAAGAGGTCGCCGAAGCGACCCTTCGAGGCGCGAAGGCCGTCGACCTCGTGGGCGTGGCCCCCCGTCCCGAGTGCTCGCTCAGCTTCTTCCACCCCGACGGCGCCGACGGAGGTCGGTTTCGTCCCACGCATGGTGATGCGGGGTGGACGTGGCCTGGCGCGGACCATGCCGTGAGCACCGAAGCGCTGCTCGATCGGCTCGAGCGCGAGCCCCTTTCCTTTTCGACCTCGAGCCTGCTTCGCCTCATGCTCCAAGAGCGGTGGCTTCCCACCGTCGCCCACGTGGTGGGTCCTGGTGAGGCACGCTACGTCGCGCAGGCTCCCCCGCTGCACCAGCTGTACGGCCTCCACGCGCCAGCGCCCATCGTGCGGGGCCGGTTCGTGGTCGTCGAGCCCGCCGATCGTCGCAAGCTCGATGCGCTGGGGCTCGACGCCGCCGAGGTCGAAGACGAAGAAGCGCTGCTCGCTCGCTTCGCCAGCGACGACCCCGGCTCCGATGGCGAGGAGGTCGAGCTGCGCCTGCTGAAGGCCATCGACGGTGAGCTCGGACCCCTCACCTCCGAGCTGCAGTCCCTCGGCCTCGAGCGTGCCGTCGAACGCACCCGCCGCCACGTCGAAAAAGGCGCGAAGGCCCTCGCGCGACGCGTCGACAGGGCGCGGGCCCGGCGCGACGAGGTGCGTTCCGAACGGGTTGGAACGCTCTGCGCCCGCCTCCGCCCGGGGCGCAGCCCCCAAGAACGGCTCCTGACCTTCCCCCACTTCGCCGCGAGGTATGGCGTGACCTCCTGGACCGACGCCGTGCGCGGCGCGGTGGAGAGCCACCTCGACGAGCTCGAAGCCGGGCTCGATGGACGACTCCGGGCGGTGGAACTCGGATGATGGACATCGCAGCCGAAAAGCTCTCCCCGGAGCGGTGGCGAATCGGGATGGTGGCCCATGCCGAGCTCGGCGGCAGCGGCACGGTCGCGGTCGAGCTCGCCTCGGCCTTGGCCGCGCAGGGTCACGAGGTGCACTTCATCACCCCTGGCCGTCCCTTTCGTGCGCTCGATCCAGGGGTGACGGTGCACGTCGTGGATCCGACGCCCCACGCGATGTTTCGCACCCCGCCCTGGACCATCGCCCTCGCGAGCCGGATCGCCGCCGTGGCCGAACGGCACGAGCTCGACATCATCCACGCCCACTTCGCACTCCCCTACGCCGTCGCGACCGAGCTCGCCTCGCAGCTCCTCGGCGCCGGGGCCCCGCCCTGGGTCGCTACCCTTCATGGCTCGGATGTGCTGCCGCTGGGTCTCGAAGCCGACTACCGGCCCATGCTGCAGCTCGCGCTTCGTCGAGCGAGCGCGATCACCGTGCCCTCGCGACACCTGCGCCAACAGCTCCTGCACCTCTCGGCCCCGTCCCTCGAGGTGGAGGTGGTGCCCAACTTCGTCGACGCCGAGCGGTTCTGCCCCGCCCCCGCGCGCCCAGCCCCGTCCGCGGCCCCCCCGGTGCTGGTGCACGCGTCCAACTTCCGCCCCGTGAAGCGCATCGACGACGTCGTCTCGGTCTTCGCCGAGGTGCGCCGAGCGCGGGAGGCCCGCTTGCTGCTCGTGGGCGACGGTCCTCTTCGGGCCGACGCGCTGGCGCGGCTCGATGCCCTCGGCCTCTCCGACGACGTCGAGGCCCCCGGAGCACGCTCCGACGTCGAGAGCTGGCTCGCCCGCGCCCACCTCGCCCTGCTTCCCAGCGAGCAGGAGAGCTTTGGCCTCGCGGCCCTCGAGTCCATGGCCTGCGGGGTACCGGTCATCGGGAGCCGGGTGGGTGGCCTCCCCGAGGTGGTCGGAGCTGGCGCAGGCAAGCTGACGGCTGTCGGCGACGTCGACGCCATGACGAAAGCGGCCCTCGAGCTGCTCGCCGATGATGCCGCCTGGCGCGAAGCCGCCGAACAGGCACGCCACAGCGCCATCGCCTTCAGCCCCGAGCGCGCGCTCGACGGTTACACGGCCATCTACCGCACGCTGCTCCGCTCCACGCTCGCCGAGGCAGTGCCTCGCTCGTCCCGCTGAGATCGACGCTCGAACCATGATGTCGGAAATGATCCTCGCTTCGGTGCTCTGGTCGGTCGTGCAGGTGCACGCCGCCGAGCTACCACACCGCCTCGACCGGCTGCTCACGCCAGCCCGGGTGCTCTACGTCGCAGCCCACCCGGACGACGAGAACACCCAGCTCCTCACCTACTTCACGCATGGCCGCCAAGTGCGCACCGCGTACCTTTCGCTGACCCGCGGCGACGGCGGGCAGAACCTCATCGGCAGTGAACAATCCCCGCTGATGGGGGTCATCCGCACCCACGAGCTACTCGAGGCCCGCAAGATCGATGGCGCAGAACAACTGTTCACACGAGCTCGCGACTTCGGCTACTCGAAGCGCTCGGACGAAGCGCTGAAGGTTTGGGGCCACGAACAGACCCTCGGCGACGTGGTTTGGGCGATGCGGCGCTTCCGGCCCCATCTCGTGATCACGCGCTTCCCCGAAGAAGGCTCCACCCACGGACACCACCTCGCCTCGGCCATCCTCGCCCGCGAGGCCTTCGAAGCCGCCGCCGATCCGAAGCGCTTCCCCGAGCAGCTCGAGCGGGTCGCCCCGTGGCAGGGCAAACGATTGGTCTTCAACGTGCCCGACCGCTTCATGCCCGAGGAGGTTCGCGAGGACGACCTCGTCGTCGACATCGGCGGCTACGACCCCATCACGGGCGAGTCCCACGGCGAGATCGCCGCTGCGAGCCGCAGCATGCACAAGAGCCAGGGTTTCGGAGCCGCGCGTCGCTTCGGCCCCGAAGAGGACCGCTTTCGCCACATCGCAGGCGAGCGCGCCGAGACCGACCTGCTCGAGAACATCCCCACCACCTGGTCCGACGTCGAGGGCGGAGAGGCAGTGGGACGCGCCCTGAAGCGAGCTCGCGACGCCTATCGTCCCGAATCCCCCGGCGACATCGTGGCGCCGCTCACCGAGGCGCTCGCGGCCCTGGACGACGTCGCGGATGAAGGTCTGCGTCGATGGGCCCACGACGAGATCGCGACCCTGCTCATCGCGGCCAGCGGGCTGCTGCTCGAGGCACGCGCTCCGGAAGCCGACATCGTGGCTGGCGACGCCACGGAGGTAGAGCTGACGGTGTTGCGGCGCGGCACGACCCCGGTGTGGCTCACCTCGGTCGCGCTGCTCGACGCGAAGGCTCGCCCCGACGTCGAGCTCGGCGTTCAGCCCCACGTGGAGAAGCTCGCAGTCACGGTCCCCAAAGCGACGCCCCCCTCGCGCATGCCCTGGCTGATCGCGTCACCTGGCCCCGGTCGCTACCGCGGTGAGGGCGACCCCGAGGTCCCGCTCGCCCCGCCATCCCTCGCCGCAGAGCTCACCCTCGCCATCGCAGGCACCGAGCTGAAGGTGACGGTGCCCGTGCGTCAGGTCAGGGTCGACCGCGTTCGTGGTGAGCTTCATCGCGACGTCGAGATCCTCCCTGCCATCAGCGCGACCCCGGCCGCCAAGTCGCTCCTGGTCTTGCGCACCGGCAACCAGGAGACCCAGCTGCGCGTCTCGCTCCGGGTGCGCAAGCCCGGCACCGTGACCTTCCAAGCCCCCGAGGGCTACACGGTGACCCCCGCATCCCTGTCGGTCGACAAAGACCAAGAGGTGCTCCTCACGGTGACGGCAGAACAGAACGCGTCTCCGGGGCGCCTGCGCATCACGGCCGGCGGCGCGAGCTGGGCCGAACACCCGATGCTCCACCCCCACGTGCCGGAGCGCACCGTCTTGCTCCCCGCCGAGGTCGCGCTGACCGCAGCCACGGTCACCGTGCCCGAGGGCCTCGTGGTCGGTCATGTGGCCGGCCCCGGCGACGAGGTCGCGGACGGGCTCCGTCGTTTGGGCATGAAGGTCGAAGACCTCGACGACGAAGCTCTGGCCCACGGCGACCTCTCGCGATTCGACGCCATCGTGGTCGGCGTGCGTGCCTTCAACACCCGCGAAGCGCTGCGCAAGCACCACGACCGGCTCTTCACCTTCGCCGAAGCCGGGGGCACGGTGGTGGTGCAATACGTCACCAAGCCGCGAGGGCACGACCTCGATGTCTCGCTCCTCCCCTACGCCATGAAGCTCGGGCGAGGACGGGTGACGGATGAGACGGCTACCGTCACCATGCTGAAGCCGGACCATCCCTTGCTCACGTATCCGCACGCGCTCGGGAAAGAAGACTTCGACGGTTGGGTGCAAGAGCGTGGCCTCTACTTCGGCGCCTCCTGGGACGAAGCCAAGGTCACCCCATTGCTGTCGCTCGCCGACCCCGGAGAAGACCCCGAGCAGGGCGCGCTGTTGGTCGCCGACCACGGCAGCGGCCGGGTCATCTACTGCGGCCTCTCGCTCTTTCGCCAGTTTCCCGCCGGTGTGCCCGGCGCCCACCGCTTGATGGTGAACCTCTTGACCCCCAAAGACCATTCCACTTCTGCCGACGAGCCGCCGCCCGTGGGCCGGCGCTGGCGCAACCTCTACGGGGTGGTGCTCGTCATCCTGCTCGTGCTCATCGGGAGCTTCTGGCTCCTGACCCGTCGGTACGCGGCGTGACGCGCATCGATTGGTTCGTCCTCGTCGCGACCCTGAGTGCCATCGTCGGTCTCGGGGTGTGGCGCACGCGCCGCGCCAACGCGAAGGACTACCTCCGCGCGGGGGACGACCTGCCGTGGCACACCATTGGTCTTTCGGTGATGGCCACCCAGGCCAGCGCCATCACCTTCTTGTCCGTGCCGGGGCTCGCCTTCGAGGAGGGCATGGGCTTCGTGCAGTTCTACTTCGGCCAGCCGCTTGCCCTCATCGTGGTCAGCGCGGTCTTCGTCCCCATCTTCTACCGACTGAAGGTCTACACCGCCTACGAATACCTCGAGCAGCGCTTCGACGTTCGCGTCCGCACCCTGGGGGCGCTGCTGTTCCTCATCCAACGCGGCCTGGCCGCGGGGATCACCATCTACGCGCCGTCGATCATCCTCGCCACCATCCTCGGCTGGCCGCTCTTCGTGACGAACCTCATCATCGGCGTCACGGTCATCGGCTACACCGTGTCGGGGGGCAGCAAGGCGGTGAGCCAGACGCAGAAGCTCCAGATGGTGATCATCCTGCTCGGGATGTTCGTCGCCGGGGGCTATCTCTACGGCCAGCTCCCCACATCGCTGCACGAGGTGGCCAGCCTCGCAGGCGCCACCGGACGCATGAAGGTGGTGGACACGCACCTGTCGTGGAACAGCCGCTACAACATCTGGTCCGGCATCGCCGGCGGCTTCTTCCTCGCCCTGTCCTACTTCGGCACCGACCAGTCCCAAGTGGCGCGCTACCTCGGCGGCAAGTCCAGCGCATCGGGTCGGATCGGCCTTCTGTTCAACGGGGTCTTCAAGATCCCCATGCAGTTCCTCATCCTCTTCGTGGGGGTGCTGCTCTACGTGTTCTACGTCTTCGTCCCCGCCCCCGCCTTCTTCAACCCGAGCACCCTCGCCCGGGCCCGGGCCGCAGCGCCAGCCGAGGTGGCCCAAGCAGAGCAACGCTTCGACGAGGCTGCGGCCGAGCGCAAACGGGCGGCAGAAGCCGCCCTCGCGGAGCTCAGGGGTGAGGCTGCCGACACTGGCGCGCGGGCTCGCTTCGCCGAAGCCGATGCAGCCGTGACCGCCGCGCGCAAACAGACGCGCGACGCCATCACCGCCGCCGAAGGAGACGCCGAGACGCAGGACGGTGACTTCGTCTTCATCTCCTTCGTGCTCCAGTACCTCCCCGCCGGTCTGGTTGGGCTCTTGGTGGCCGTCATCATGTCGGCCGCGATGAGCTCGATCGCGAGCGAGCTCAACGCCCTGGCCACCACCTGCGCGGTCGACCTCTATCAGAGGTTGCGACACCCAGGGGACGCCGGCGCCGCCGGCGTGCGCGCGACCAAGGTCTTCACCGTGGTCTGGGGCCTCGTCGCCCTCACCTTCGCCTCCGTCGCCGACCTCTTCGACAACCTCATCGAAGCCGTGAACGTGCTCGGCTCCCTCTTCTACGGCACGGTGCTCGGCCTCTTCGTGGTGGCTTTCTTCCTCCGACGCGTGGGCGCGCGGGCCGTGCTGGTCGGGGGCCTCGTCGCCCAAGGCTCGGTGCTCGTCGCCTTCGTTCTGACCGACCTCGGCTTTCTCTGGTTCAACGTCATCGGCTGCGCCATCACCGTGGTCGTCGCCTCGCTGCTCCAGCCCTTGATGGCCAGAGCGAGCTGACGCCTACGCGGGCCGGTGTGTGGCCTTGCTCGACGGCTCTTTTCCACGAGGGTAGAAAGGTCTCGGGCACGGCGTAGATGGACGGGGACCGAGAAGACGAGGGCATGGGGTTGCCTCACCGTGCAGAGGAGCTGTTGCGGCTCCTGCAAGAAGACGCCCGCGCCGGCTTCCTGGCGTGGGACCCCAGCGATGGAAAGCTGACCTCCGACGCCTACTTCCGGCGGTTGCTGGGGTTCGACGACTTCGCACCGCAGGACCTCCGCGCCCACTTCGAGGGCATGCTCGACGCCAAGGGCCTGGCCTGGTGGCGGGCCCAGCTCACGGCCGAACACGAAGGCACCGCGACCGGCACGCTCCGCCTGAAGACTGCCGACGGCGCGCACCTCGAGCTCGCCGTCCGCGTGGTTCCCGATCCCGAATCGGAACGTGGAGGCCTGCTCTTCGTGTGTCGGTCGATCACGGCCCAACGCCACGCCGAACGCGAGCTCAAAGCGACCATACAGCGCTTGAAGGAGGCCAAGCAGCTCGCGCGTATTGGGAGCTGGTGGTGGAACGTGCACACCGGCGAGGTCGACTGGTCCGACGAGGTGTTCAAGATCTTCCGGCTCGACCGGCATACCTTCACCCCACAGATCGACTCCATCCTCGCCTTATCCCCCTGGCCTGAGGATCAAAAGCGAGACCGCGAGCTCATCCAGAAAGCGATCGAGAGTCGCGCACCGGGCTCCTACGAGCAGCGCTTCCTCCGCCCCGACGGCAGCGTCGGCTACTACCAATCCACCTTTCGTGGGATCTACGAGAGCGACGACCTCGTCGCGATGCGAGGAACGGTTCAGGACATCACCGAACGCAAGCAGGCCGAGGCCGAACGCCAGCGCAACGCAGAGAATCTACGCGTCACCCTCGACTCCATCGGTGACGCCGTCATCGCCACCGACGTCGACGGGTGCGTGGTGCGGATGAACCCGGTCGCCGAGAAGCTCACGGGCTGGCCCATCGCCGATGCCACGGGACAGCCGCTGAGCGAGGTGTTCCGAATCGTCAATCTCTACTCGCGCGAAACGGTAGACAATCCGGTGGAGAAGGTGCTGCGCACCAATGGAGTGGTCGGGCTCGCCAACCACACCGTGTTGATCAGCCGCGAGGGCGTCGAGCACCAGATCGCCGACTCTGGCGCTCCCATACGCGCCGAGGACGGTGAGACGGTGGGCGTCGTGCTCGTGTTTCGCGACGTCACCAACGAGTACGCGCTTCAGGAGCGACTGCGCCAATCCGAGAAGATGGAGGCCATCGGCCAGCTCGCAGGCGGCGTCGCGCACGACTTCAACAACGTCTTGACGGGGATCATGGGCTCCGCAGAGCTCTTGGCCGACCATATCGAAGATTCGGAAGACGCCAGGGAGCTGGTCAGCATCATCGTTCGAAGCTCAGAGCAGGCCGCCGAGCTCACCGGGCAGCTTCTTTCCTTCGCGAGGAAAGAGCCGGCGCGCATGATTCAGTTCGACGTGCACGACGTTCTAGGCGATGCGCTCGGCATCCTACGTCGCACGGTCGGCCCACACGTCACCATCGAGACCAAGCTCGACGCGGAGCAGAGCATGGTGGAGGGAGACCCCATGCAGCTCCAGAGTTCCTTCATCAACCTCGGCATCAACGCCGCACAGTCGATGCCGAACGGAGGCAGGCTCACCGTGCATACGCACCCGGTGACGCTGAGCGCTGCTGAGTGTGAGGTCAGTCCATTCGACGTCACCGAAGGCCGCTACGTCGCCATAGAGGTGAGCGACACCGGCCACGGTATCCCGCCCGATGTGCTCGAGCGCATCTTCGAGCCCTTCTTCACGACCAAGGGCCCTCAGAAGGGAACCGGACTCGGTCTGGCCGCCGTCTACGGTGCGGTCCATTGCGCCGGCGGCTCGATCACGGCCACCAGCGAAGTCGACCAAGGCACTACGTTCAGGGTGCTTCTACCTTTGCTCGAATCCGTTCGCGCCGCGAAGGCAGACGACCCTGAGGTCGATGTGGTGGCCACCCCCGCCAAGGGCCACATTCTCGTGGTCGACGACGAGCCCATGGTCCGAGCCACGGCCGAGACCATGCTCCGTCGATACGGGTACGAGGTCGAGCTCGCCACAGACGGACGCGACGCCGTCGAACGGTTCCGAGACCACCACCATGAGATCGACCTCGTGCTTCTCGACATGATCATGCCGGAGATGGGAGGGCGGGAGTGCTTCGAACAGCTGAAGACGATCGACCCCGGGGTGAAGGTCATCTTGTGCTCCGGCTTCAATCACCCTCACGACGTCGAGATGATGAGCAAGGCAGGGCTCGTCGCGCGCATCGACAAGCCCTTTCGACGCGAAACACTCCGCCGAACCATCGAGAAGGCCCTCGAGGAGGGCTGAGCGTCACGCACTGGCCACAGTGACACGCCGCACGTTGCTCGCGGGACGCTCGACCTCATCGAGCATCGCAACGGCGTAGTCCTCCATGCTGATGCCGGATTGACCCGCTTCGTCGACGAGCAATACGTCTCCGCCACGCCGGTAGCGACCGGTGCGTTCTCCCGGAGCGAGCATCGCGGCCGGGCTGAAGTAGACCCAATCGGCGTCGGGGTGCGCGACGCAGGCCATGTATTGAGCGTAGCTGGCTTCAGCGATGGGTCGCACCGCAGGTGGCAGCACACCGGGAGCAGACAGCACGGTGTGGCCGCTACCGTCAGGCATGAGGAGGTTCGCCGCACCACCCGCGATGAGCACGCGTCGCTGGGCCTCGGCCGCGCCGTCGAGGACCGAGCGGGTCAGTGCGGCGAGCTCCGGCTCTCGACCGGGCGGGGGCCGAAGCGCGCTCACGGTAACATCGTGCTCCGCCACGGCTCGCGCCACGCCAGCCCGGTCCCGGGCGTCGAGCACGACACCCTCGACCCCCGATGGCAAGGACGCGACGTCGCTCGGCTCACGGACCACGGCCGTGACCGCGTGGCCTCGATGTACCGCTTCGGCCATCACGCGGCTCCCCACCTGGCCGGTGGCGCCGAACACGAGCAGCCGCGCCGACGCGAACGCGCCTGGAGCCCCCACCGAGGTGAGATAGCGATCGAACGAGCCCTGCACCGCGGCCTCGGCGCCGCCGATGATGTTTCGTCCCCACGCGTAGCCGTAGACATCCTCGTACGACAGGCCCGCGAGGCGTCGACGGAGGGCGGTGACGGCGCCCGGTCGCATCGGAATGAGGTTGGGGTAGCTGAACATGAACGACACGTGACGACGCGTGGGCACCACCTGCAGCGTGTCGCCAGCGAAGAGCGCACCTCCGTCACGCGGGCCGCCTGCCCAATGCAGCACCGAGCTCCCCGGAAAGTGACCGCCTCCGCGCACGAGCGTCACATCGTCCGAGAGCCGCAACCGGTCGCCGCCCCAGTACTCGATCGCTGGGTGATGGTTCTGCACCCATGCGCGGTTGGCTTCGTGGAGGACGATCGGCACGCCCCCAAGGGCATCGCTCCACGCGCCCATCGAAGAGAAGAAGTGGGGGTGGGAGATCACGATGCGGTCGACCCCGCCGCGCGCGCGAAGGATCTCGACGGCTTCGTCCGTGACCAGGCTCAGGCTCTCCCAAAGGATGTTTCCTGCATCGGTGGGCAGGAGAAGCGCGCGCTGATCGATCGCGAAGTCGCCGTCGATGGCGAGCGCGAGCAATCCGTCGTCCTCTCCGATGCGAAGCCGATACCGCTCGCGAAGCGCGTCGTGATCCGTCCAGCGTTGACCTCGCCAGCCGACGTACTGACGCTCGTCCTCGCAGATGGGGCAGTGCTGGGGTGGAAGGTCCGAGGCGTTGAACTGGGTGCCGCACGTTTCGCAGATGTGGTTCGTCATGCCCACGATCTAGCGACCTTCGTTTCGGTTGATAATACACAGCTCGAGAGCAACACTCGCTACCATGGGTAGCGAATCATGGATCGGCTGACTGCGCTGCGTGTGTTTCGGACGACGGTCGAACTTGGAAGCTTCGCCGCCACCGCGCGCCAGCTGGGCCTTTCACCGGCTGCCGTGAGCAAGAACGTGCGCGAGCTCGAGACCCATCTCGGGGTGCGATTGCTCCAGCGCACGACCCGCCGGATGAGCGTGACCGAAGCCGGCACGGCCTATTACGAGCGCGTCGCGTCGGCGCTCGACGACCTGGACGAAGCCGATGGCTTGATGAGCTCGCATCGCGGCTCCCCCAAGGGCCGCCTACGGGTGAGTGCGCCGATGACGATGACGCTCGTCTGTCTGTCCACGGCGCTGCCGCGCTTCTTGCAGCGCCATCCCGACGTATCGCTCGACCTCCAGCTCGACGATCGGCGGGTCTCCATCGTCGAAGAAGGATTCGACCTCGCCCTTCGCGGCACCGATCGTCTCGAGGACTCCAGCCTCGTGGCCAAGAAGCTGATGACCATGAACCACGTCGTCTGCGGCGCGCCCAGCTACTTCGAGCGATGCGGCACGCCGAAGCACCCGCAAGAGCTCGCAAAGCACCACTGCATCAAGTTCTCCCTCTCGGGTCACGCCCACATCTGGACCTTCGTGCACCCCACCGGCGACACCGTGCGCCAGCGCGTGCACGGGCGATACGACGTCACCTCCAGTCTCGCGGTCCGCGATGCCCTCCGCGAAGGGCTCGGCGTGAGCCTCATCCCTGAGGTCTACGTGCGCGACGACCTGAAGACGGGCCGTCTGATGACCGTGCTCGATGCCTGGGCCAAAGACGAAGCGACGCTCTATGCGGTCTACCCATCGCGGCGCTACGTCGTGCCCAAGGTCCGAGCCTTCATCGACTTCCTCGTCGATGAGCTCGCCGACGCCCCCTGATGACCCGGTGAGAAGCTCGGTCGGGGCTACTTGCGTCGACGGATCACGAACTGCACGCGACGATTCATGGCCCGGCCTTCTTCGGTCGCGTTGTCGCCGATGGGCACGTCGGGCCCGTAGCCCTTTGCGATGATCCGGCGCTTCTCCACGCCTTTGTCGATGAGGTACTTCCGCACCTCACTCGCGCGCTTTCGCGAGAGCCGGCGATTCCCATCCGGGCTGCCAACGTCGTCGGTGTGGCCCTGGACCTCGAGCAGGTCGAGCTCCGGATGGTCCGCCATCACCTGAGCCACGTCGTCGAGGGTAGGAAAGCTCACGGGATCGATCTCCGCTCGCCCCGGCGCGAAGACGAGCTCGTGCCGAATGACGATGGCCGTCCCCAGGAGGGTCACCCGCGGGCAACCCGGCGTCTCGGGGTGATCGGGACCGGGAGACTCGTCGCAAGCGTCGACGTCGTCACGCAGGCCGTCGCCATCGGTGTCGGGCGGGCAACCATTCTCCTTCGGGTCCTCGCTCGGTCGACCGGGTCGTCGAGGACAGGCGTCGACCTCATCGGGCACACGATCCTGGTCACGGTCGCCCTTGGGCGGACAACCGTCGCCGCCATCGCCCGCTTCGATCCCGCGCTCGCTCGGGCACGCATCCTCCGGGTCGACGAAACCGTCACCATCGGTGTCGGGTGGCGGGGGACAGCCGGGTCGCGAGCCAGTGAGCACACCACGCTCGTCGGGGCACGCATCTTCGGCGTCGAACACCCCGTCGCGGTCGCGATCGGAAGGACAGCCGTGGCGGGTGGGCTCGGCGCTCGGGAGCCCGGCCGCATCCGGGCATGCGTCGCCTCGATCGGGGATACGGTCCCCGTCGCGGTCGTCCGCGCGGCGAGCCGCCGCCGCATCGCGCTGGGGGTCGTAGCTGAGCCGAAAGAGCCCGCGCACATCTGCCGTACCCGGTCCGCCCGCGAGGCCGGGACCGACCGCGACACCAGCGACCAAGGACCAGGGCAATCGATAGCTCGCGCTCGCGTAGAGCTCTGCCCCCACCCGCGCGCTGCCGGTGTCGATGGGATGCGACGTGAGGTCGGCCCGCACCACCACCTCCGGCCCGACCATCACCTCATCGTCGAGAAGGGTCACGCCGCCGGCCGCACGAAGCTCGAAGCTCGAAGGCAGATCGGCCCCGCGTACGACCACCCCCGTTTGCGCCGCGTAACGAAACATCTCGATCTCACCGTCGAGCGAGAGCTCGGGCTTGGCGTAGAGGCGGTTCTCCCCCACGTAGCTGTCGGCACCCGCGGTCGGAAACCAAAGGTGCTGAGCGAGCGCGAGGCGAAATGCGTCGCCGGCCTCTCCGTAGAGGCGACCTCGCATCGAGAGACGCAGGTCACCGAAGTGGGCCCCCGTCGGCCGCTGGAAGACGGTGCCGTCGACATCCGTGGTCTCCCCCGTTCGCCACAGACCGACGGGAGCGTTGATCGCGATCAAGAAGCGGTCCCACAGGGCAGCGGAGAAGCCGAGGTGCATGAACAGCAGCGTGCTGACCGGGCGACCGACCACCTCGCCGTCACGGGTGACGGTGAACGGCCGGTAGGCCACATCGAAGGTCGCGCTGCCGCGTGGGATGAGGTGGCCGCCGACCCCTGCGCCCGCCGTGACCATGAAGTCGTCGCCCGGTAGCGGCGCGAGGTAGCGGTCGGCATCGACCGAGGCCGCATCGGGCGTGAAGACTTCCTGGGCTCCAGCAGGAGCAGAGGTCGTGCTCGCAACCATCAGCGCGGCGAACGCGGATCGAAGCGCGGTTGGGCGAAGCGAAGACAAGGCCAGCGAAACTCTACCGCGACGGACCGCGCCTGCCTCGAACTTTTCGGCCGTACGGATCACCAGATGCCGCAGCGCGTCACGTCCCTGTCCATGGGACGACGGACGTTTCTCGTGCGGCCCTCAGGAATCCGTGGGTGGGGGCGACGTCGACGACTATCATGCGGAGCCCCACGACCCGACCTCGGCCGTACGCGCTCATGCCGGCGGTGCGAGCGTTCGTGAAAAGGCACACTGCAACCCTGCAACCGGAGGAATCGATGCCGACCATCAAGCTCACCGTCAACGCAAAACCGGTCACCATGGAGGTAGAAGCGAGAACGCTCCTTGTCGACCTGATCCGCGAGCATCTCAAGCTCACGGGTACGCACGTCGGGTGCGATACCAGCCAATGCGGAGCCTGCGTGGTGATGGTGGGTGGTCAGTCGGTCAAGTCCTGCTCCATGCTCGCCGTCGAGGCCGACGGACAGGACGTGACCACCATCGAAGGCATGGCCAAGAACGGTGAGCTGCACCCACTGCAGAAGGCCTTCCACGAGAACCACGGCCTGCAGTGCGGCTTCTGTACCCCCGGCGTCGTGATCAGCGCGTCCGACCTCCTCAAGAAGAATCCCTCCCCCGACGAGGGTCAGATCCGAGAGTGGCTCGAGGGCAACATCTGCCGGTGCACCGGCTACCACAACATCGTGAAGGCGGTTCAGCAGTGCGCCGACGAGATGAAGGGAGGGGCCTGAGCCATGGGTAAGGTCATTGGAGAGCGCGTCCTGCGCAAAGAAGACACGCGATTCCTCACCGGCAAGGGTCGCTACACCGACGATCTGAATCGTCCCAACCAGGCCTACGCCTACGTCCTTCGCTCGCCGATGGCGCACGCCAAGATCGCGAGCATCGACACCGAAGACGCCAAGCAGGCCGACGGTGTGCTCGCCGTTCTCACCGGCAAAGACCACGCGGACGCCGGCTTCGGTGGCCTGCCCTGCGGCTGGCTCATCCACAACAAGGACGGCTCCCCCATGCACGAGCCGCCGCACCCCTCGCTCGTGGCCGACCGCGTGCGTCACGTGGGGGACAACGTCGCCGTCGTCATCGCCGAGACCAAGGCGCAAGCCAAGGCCGCGGCCCAGATGATCATGGTCGACTACGAGGAGCTCCCCGTGGTGCCCGACATCACGGCCGCCATCGCCGATGGGGCGCCCAAGGTTTGGGACGACACGCCGGTAGGCAACCGCTGCTACGACTGGCACATCGGCGAGAAGGACCCGACGGACGCCGCCTTCGCGAAGGCGAAGCACGTGGTCTCGATCGACCTCGTCAACCAGCGCCTCATCCCGAACGCGATGGAGCCGCGCGCGGCCATCGGCGAGTACGACCCGTCCACCGACGATCACACCCTGTGGACCACGTCGCAGAACCCGCACCTCATTCGACTGCTCATCGGCGCCTTCACGATGCAGATCCCGGAGCACAAGCTTCGGATCATCGCGCCCGACGTCGGTGGTGGGTTCGGATCGAAGATCTACCACTACGCCGAAGAGGTGCTCGTGCTCTGGGCCTCGAAGGTGGTGGGCCGACCCGTGAAGTGGACGGCCGAGCGCAGCGAGTCGTTCATCACCGACGCGCATGGTCGTGACCACATCTCCCACGCCGAGCTGGCCATCGACGACAAGGGCAAGTTCCTCGGACTCCGGGTGAGCACCAAAGCCAACATGGGGGCCTACCTCTCCACCTTCGCGAGCGCGGTTCCGACGTACCTCTACGGCACGCTGCTGAGCGGCGTCTACGTCATCCCCGCCATCTACGCAGAGGTCGAGGCGGTCTTCACCAACACCACTGCCGTCGACGCCTACCGCGGCGCCGGTCGGCCCGAAGCGACGTACCTCCTCGAGCGACTCGTCACCAAGGCGGCGCGTGAGCTGGGCATCGACGAGGTCGAGCTTCGACGTCGCAACGTCATCCAGCCCGACCAGTTCCCCTACCAGACCCCCGTCGCCCTCGAGTACGACGTGGGCGAGTTCGAGAAGTGCCTCGACGTCGCGCTCGAGCAGGTCGACTACGCCAACTTCGAGAAGCGTCGCGAGGAGGCCAAGTCCCGCGGCATGCTGCGCGGGATCGGCATGTCGCTCTACGTCGAGGCCTGTGGGCTCGCACCGTCTGCGCTCGCGGGGGCCATCGGGGCTCGCGCTGGCCTCTACGAGTCCGGCACCATTCGCGTGAACCCGACCGGCAACGTCACCGTCTTCACCGGCACCCACTCTCACGGCCAGGGCCACGAGACCACCTTCGCCCAGCTCGTCGCCGACCAGCTCGGGATCCCGGTCGAGAGCGTAGAGGTCAAACACGGCGACACCTCCAACACCGCCTTCGGCATGGGCTCCTACGGCTCGCGTTCGCTGCCGGTCGGCGGCTCGGCCTTGTGGAAGGCCGGTGAGAAGATCATCGCCAAGGGACGAAAGATCGCGGCCCACATCCTCGAAGCGAGCGTCGACGACGTCGAGTTCGTCGACGGCGAGTTCCGGGTCAAGGGCACCGATAAGAAGATGCTGTTCGCGGAGGTCGCCTTCTCGGCCTACGTGCCGCACAACTACCCCCTCGAAGAGCTCGAGCCCGGCCTGGAGGAGAGCGCCTTCTACGACCCCAAGAACTTCACCTTCCCCGGTGGCTGTCACGTCGTGGAGGTGGAGATCGATCCCGAGACCGGCGTGACCAAGGTGGTCGACGTGGCCGTCGCCGACGACGTGGGCAAGGTCATCAACCCCATGATCGTCGACGGTCAGATCCACGGCGGACTGGCCCAGGGCATCGGCCAGGCGCTGCTCGAGCACGCCAAGTACGACGAGCAGGGTCAGCTCCTGACCGGCTCGTACATGACCTACACCATGCCTCGTGCCGCCGACTTCCCCTTCTTCAAGGTCGGCAATCACGTCACGCATTGCACGCACAACCCCCTCGGCTCCAAGGGCTGTGGCGAGGTCGGCGCCATTGGCGTGCCCCCCGCGGTCATCAATGCCGTCATCAACGCACTCGAGCCCGAAGGCGTGACCGACATCGAGATGCCGGCCACCCCCGAACGGGTCTGGCGCGCGCTCAACGAAGCCAAGAAGGCCTGAGGAGGACGATTCAATGGACAACTTCGAATTCCACAAGCCCACCAGCATCGACGACGCCATCAAGGCGGTCGACGGCAAGGACGAGCCCAAGTTCCTCGCCGGCGGACAGAGCCTCATTCCCGTGATGAAGCTCGACATGGCCCAGCCCTCCGACCTGGTCTCCCTCGCCGGCGTCGCCACGCTGAAGGAGATCAAGGAAGATGGTGACACCCTCGTCATCGGCGCCATGGCGACCCACGCCACGGTTGCCGAGTCCGACGCCGTCACCAAGGCCATCCCCTCCATCGCCTCCATGGCGGGACACATCGGCGACGCCCAGGTCCGCAACCGCGGCACCATCGGCGGCTCGGTGGCCCACGCGGATCCGGCGGCGGACTATCCGGCCGCACTCGTCGCGCTCAACGCCACGGTCAAGACCCACAAGCGTGAGATCGCGGCCGAGGACTTCTTCACCGAGCTGTTCGAGACAGCGCTCGAAGAGGGCGAGCTCATCACTGCCATCCACTTCAAGAAGCCCAAGCGCTCCTGGTACGAGAAGTTCCAGAGCCCGGCCTCCAAGTACGCCATCGCGGGCGTCTGCGTGGCCGAGTACGACGACGGCGTGCGCGTCGCCATCACCGGCGCCGGCAACAAGGTGTTCCGTCACGCGGGCATGGAGAAGGCCCTCTCGGGCAACTTCGACCCGAGTGCCCTCGACGGCGTCGACGTCGACGCCGGCGAGCTGCGCACCGACGTCGAAGCGAGCGCCGAGTACCGCGCACACTTGGTCAAGGTCATGGCCAAGCGTGCGGTGAAGAACGCCAGGTAGCGCCGGCACCAGTGGCGCTCGGACGCCGTCCTTTCTAGCGTGTGCACGTGGCGAAAGGACGGCGTCGTCGTTTGTGGAGCGCGATGGGGCTCGGCCTCGTCGTCGCTTTGGCCACGCGCGACGTGACTGCGGCGCCCCCGATCGATCTGCGGTGGGCCGCTCCTGAAGGCTGCCCCGCTCGAGACGACGTGATGCGTGAGCTCGAGGCGGCGCTCGCCGACTCGGACGTGGCCGAGGAGCTCGTCGTCGACGCGACGGTCACCGCGCCCACCGACCAACCCGAATGGCAACTGCAGCTCGTGTTCTCTGGGGTCGGTACGGGCGAGCGGCGGCTGGAGGGCGAGAGCTGCGAGGCCTTGGCCAAGAGCGCGGTGCTGGTCATCGCCATCGTCTACGACCCGCTCTTCGTGCCTCCGATCCCCGCCCCCGCTCCGGCGGTCGTGCCTCCGCCACCGCCTCCGGGGCCACCGACACCAGCGCCGACGCTCCCTCCGCCAGCGCCGACCCCGCCACCCGCCTGGCCACCGCCCGTCGTCGTTCCCGCTCCACGTCCTCCCCCTGTGCTCGTCACCCCGTACCGTCCCCGCCCTCCGGGTCTTCCGCGCCCTCGACTGGGTGTGCGCGCGAGCGCGCTCGGCACCCTGGGTCCGCTTCCGAGGGCGGCGCTCGGGTTCGAAGGCGGCTTCGTGGTGCGCTGGCCTCAGGTCACGCTCATGGCACGGGCAGCCTACATGCCGCCGGTGCGCAAGCGCCTGCAAGCCCGACCCGACGCCGGCGGAGACATCGACCTCTGGACGGTCGGGGCTCAGGGCTGCGGCACCGTCTGGTCGGCGGGTCCCGCGCCTCCCGCCCTCGGCAGCTACGGGGTGCGCCTCTGTGGCGCCTTCGATGCGGGTCAGATGCGGGCGGAAGGATTCGGCGTCGAAGCGCCAGGCGCAGGGAGCGCGGTCTGGCTCGCCCCCGAAGCGAGCGCCGCCCTCGACGTCTACGTGCTCCCCTGGCTTCTGTTCGACCTCGACTTCGGCCTCGGGGTCCCGATCCTTCGCCCCGCCTTCGTGCTCGACAACGTGGGCGACGTGCATCAACCCGGCCCCGTCGTCGGCCGCCTGAGCCTAGGCGCAGAAGCGGTGTTCTGAACCGGTGCGTAGCGGTGATCGCACGCCGACCGGCCGCAAGATTCGGACGTGCCGAGGCCGAGATCGTGGTTAGCCTCTCGGGAATGCCGGGACCCAGGCTTCTCCTTCTCGCACTCGTCACGCTGCTCGGCGGCTGCCACTGTCAGCAGAGCGAAGCTGAGCGGTTGCGCAGCCGTGTCGACAGCCTCCGGGTCCACGTCTACCTCGCGGCCAAGATCGCGGTGGTCGAGGATGACGATCCAGACACCAAAGCCGCCCACGACGCGGTCATGGCCGGTGTTGCGAGCCTGAAAGGCGATGGCGATGGTATGAGCGCCGCCGACGCGACCAACCTCGTGAAGGCCGTCTTCGGCCTCCGCGAGCGCGGGAAGGCCCTCGCGCAGACGCAAGACGACTCGAAGATGTCGCCCGTTCTGCCTCGGCTCACGAACCAGGCCGCGCTGAAAGACATCGACCTGCCCACGGAGCACGCGCTGTTGCTCACGGGCATGGTTCTTCTCGCGTCGCAACCCGCCGCACCGGTCCCGGTGCCCAAGGAGGTCATGCTCTACGAGGCCTGGATGACCGACCCTGCCGCTTTGTCTCCGGGACTGCGCGACGGGGCGCACCTCGGGCGAGCGATCGCCTTTGGCGACAACGGCCTCTGCGACATGGCCGCCGCAGAGACGGCCAAGGTCGACCTCGACGAGGAGGACGCCAAGGCCATGTCGACCTTCCTCGAGTCGTTGACCGGGAAGGCCGGGTCGGTGGGCGCAGCCGAATCCAAGCGCATGACTGCGGGCCTCCACAGCCTCGCTCACGTGACCCTGGGCAAGTGTTTCCTCCGCCGCGGCAAGGTCGAGCCCGGGCTCGCAGCCTTCGACCAGGCGCTCACCTCGGCCGGCGATGCCGGCCTCTCCGATGATCAGCTCGCGGCCGCCCGCGCCCAGATCGCCAAGCTCCGCGACGACCCCAAGGCCTTCGACGACAGCTTCCTCCGCGGTCCGCTCGAGGAGAAGGTCCTGCGCCATCTCGAGTCCGCGCCAAGCCTCGAGCAGCTCCAGAAGAGCGAAGCCGTGACCGCCGTCGCCCACTTCCTCGGTGCGACTTCGAGGGCGATCGACCGCGGCCGCGATGCCCTCCCCGATGCCGACTGGCTCGATGAAGCCAAGAGCCGCCTCGATCGTTGAGGCGCGGTCGGGGACGACGTCAGCCATCATCCGCCGCACGTCGTCTGCTCAACGCAGGGCGGCCTGCGCGGCCGCGAGCCTCGCCACAGGGACCCGGAACGGTGAGCAGCTCACGTAGTCGAGCCCGATCTCATGGAAGAAGCCGATGCTCCGCGGCTCGCCCCCATGCTCGCCACATACACCCATGCGGAGCTTCTTCTTCACGCTGCGGCCACGCTCGACGGCCGTTCGCACCATCTCACCCACGCCGTGCTGGTCGATCGACTGAAACGGATCGCGGTCGAGGATCCCTTCTTCGAGATAGCGGGGCAGAAAGCTCCCGATGTCGTCGCGGCTGAAACCGAACGTGAGCTGCGTGAGGTCGTTGGTGCCGAACGAGAAGAAGTCGGCCTCGGCGGCGATGCTGTCGGCCGTGAGCGCAGCGCGCGGGATCTCGATCATGGTGCCCACGGGAATGTGAAGCTTGCCGCGGTACCCCTCGGCCTTCTTTACCGTCGCCATGGTCTCGGCCGCCATCGCGCGCAGCAGGTGTAGCTCCCGCTGCGCGCTCACGAGGGGGATCATGATCTCGGGACGAGCGTCGATCTTCTTTCGTCGACAGGCGATCGTCGCTTCGGCGATGGCCGTGACCTGCATGCGTAAGATCTCGGGGTACGAGATCGCGAGCCGACACCCGCGGTGCCCGAGCATGGGGTTGCTCTCTTCGAGGCTCGCCACGCGCCGCTGAAGCAATCGCGAAGGGAGCCCTAGCTGTCCCGCCACGGCCGCCTGGGCCGTTCGCGAATGGGGAAGAAACTCGTGCAATGGTGGGTCGAGCAGGCGGATGGTCACCGGCAACCCCGCCATTTCGGTGAGGATGCCGACGAAGTCCCGCCGTTGAAATGGCAACAGCTTACGGAGGGCCTTGGCGCGTTGGGCCGGGGTCTCCGCCACGATCATCTGGCGCATGGCGGAGATGCGCTTGTCACCGAAGAACATGTGCTCCGTGCGACACAGACCCACGCCGGTCGCGCCGAGCTGACGGGCACGACGCGCGTCGGCGGGTGTGTCGGCATTGGCCTGCACCTTCAACCGCGCGTGTTTGTCGGCCCACCCCATGAGGGTGGCGAAGTGGCCGCTGATCCCCTCTGGCTGAACCGTCTTCAACCCTCCGACGAAGACCTCCCCGGTGGTGCCGTCGAGCGAAAGCACGCTATCGCGCCCGAGGACATGCTCGCCGATTCGGACCGTGCCCTTGGCGGCGTCGATCTCCACGTCCTTGGCGCCGGCGACACAACATTTGCCCCAACCTCGCGCCACCACCGCAGCGTGGCTGGTCATGCCCCCGGTCGAGGTGAGGATCCCAGCCGCATGGTGCATCCCGTCCACATCCTCGGGAGACGTGTCTTTCCGCACCAGCAAGACCTGCTCGCCATGCGCCGCACGCGCCACGGCCTCCGCCGCGGTGAAAGCGAGCTTTCCGGAGGCCGCTCCCGGCGACGCGGGCAATCCGCGAGCCACGAGCTGCGCACGCTCCTTGTCGCGCGGGGCAAAACTCGGAAGCAAGAGCTGCGTCACGTCCTTCGCCGGCACGCGAAGCAATGCTTCTTTCCGGTTGATGAGCCGTTGCTCACTCATCTCCACCGCCATGCGCACGGCCGCCGCGCCCGTCCGCTTGCCGGTTCGCGTCTGGAGCATGAAGAGCTTGCCGCGCTCGATGGTGAACTCCACGTCCTGCATGTCTCGGAAGTGACGCTCGAGCTTCTTGCGAATACCCGCGAGCTCCGCCGCGACGGCAGGGTTCCAGTCCGCGAGTGCCGTGAGGGGCTGCGGGGTCCGAATGCCCGCCACCACGTCCTCCCCTTGAGCGTTCACCAGGAACTCGCCGTAGAGCAGGTCCTCTCCCGTCGCGGGATTCCGGGTGAAAGCCACCCCGGTACCGGAGTCGGGCCCGAGGTTGCCGAAGACCATCGTCTGCACGTTCACCGCCGTGCCCGTCAGGCCGGTGATCTCGTTGATGGCCCGATAGGTCACCGCGGAGGGCTTGTTCCAGCTCTCGAAGACGGCCTCGATGGCTTGCTGCAGCTGGGCCATCGGCTCCTGCGGGAAGGGCGCCCCCACGTGCCGGGCATAGACTTTGGCGTAGGCGCGGCACAGCTGCTTCATGCCCGCCGCCGGCACCTGGTGGTCGCGGGTGACGCGATGGCGCTTCTTGATCCGGTCGAAGGCCGCCTCGAAGTGCTCGTGGGCCACCCCCTTCACCACCGTGCCGAACATGTTGATGAGCCGTCGGTAGGCGTCGTAGGCAAATCGCACGTCGCTGGCGGCCGCGAGGACCTCGACGCCCTCGTCGTTGAGCCCGAGGTTGAGAATGGTGTCCATCATGCCGGGCATCGACACCGCTGCCCCAGAGCGCACCGACAGCAAGAGGGGCGGGTCGCCGCCGAAGCGCTTGCCCGCATCCTCTTCGAGACGCTTCACCAAGCGCCCCACCTCGGCCATCAACCCCGCAGGCAGACGTCGACCGGCGGTGAGGTACTCCGCGCAGGTCTCGGTGGTGATCGTGAACCCCGGGGGAACCGGAAGGCCCATCGCACTCATCTCGGCGAGGTTGGCTCCCTTGCCTCCGAGCAGTGCCTTCTGCTTGGCGTCGCCGTCGGCGCCCCGAGCTCCAAAGGAATAGCAGCGCTTCGGCCCGTTCTTCTTCGCCATGATCCCGGACCACGGTTCAGGATTCGTGCCAGGAACGCGCAGAGGGTTCTCAACGGGCGGTCTCGGAATGGCGGAAAAATCAGGGACCGAACGTTGCGGCCCGACCCCAGAGATGAAAACCCTGCCGAACGAGGACGCACCTTCTGCGCCGCACGACGGATAGGAGGGTGCAGCGAGCGTTGGGCTAGGATGCCGGAATGGAGCCAAACAACGGACACCGCATCGTGGTCACGGGCGGGCCCGGCGCGGGCAAAACGACCGCAGCCGACCTCTTCCGGCGCGAGCTGGGCGAGCGCGTGGTGGTCGTCCCCGAAGCTGCGACCCTCCTGTTCAGCGGTGGCTTCCCGCGCCACGAAGACCCCGACGCCCTCAAGGCAGCACAACGCGCCATCTACTTCGTGCAGCGGGGCCTCGAGGATACCCAGAAGGCGCAGTACCCCGGGCGCGTGCTCATCTGCGACCGTGGCACCGTCGACGGCGCCTGCTACTGGCCCGAGCCTCGCAAAGACTTCTTCGCCGACGTCGGCACCAGCCTCGAGAAGGAGCTCACTCGCTACGACGCGGTGATCTTCTTCGAGACCGCCGCCGCCGGAGGCCTGCAGATCGAAGGGGGCAACCCCACCCGGGTCGAAGACCTGAGGACCGCAGTGGAGCTCGATCACCGCCTCCGCGAGATGTGGTCAGAGCACCCGCGCTTCTTCTTCGTCCCGCACCACATCTCCTTCTTCAAGAAGATCGCCTACGGCCTCGCGTCGCTCGAAGGCGTGGTAGCCCAGCTCGACGTTCAAAAGAACGGCACCTTCCCCCACACCCCCAAGACCACGCCCTAAACCACGATTCCGTTCGGCGAAGGGGGGCGAGAACGAGAACGAGAACGAGATCGAGAACGAGATCGAGATCGAGAACGAGAACGAGAACGAGAACGAGAACGAGAACGAGAACGAGAACGAGAACGAGATCGAGAACGAGAACGAGAACGAGAACCAGAAACGCCCATGCCCATCCAACGAAAGCCCCTCGACGCCCGCGTCGACCCGGAGCGCTTCATCCCCGCTCGTGTCCTCGACTACTCCGACTCGGCCTTCACCGTCGTTCACCAGGTCGTGAAGCTCGAAGAGCCTGTGTTCGACCCGGATGCCTTCACGCTCATGGGGAAGGAGATGGACGGCTGCGAGAGCCGCCGACATCGCTCCGTGGAGGCGCTGCCGGACCGGGCCGCTTTCCGGTATGACCCCCGCGCCCACAACTTCATCCGGATCGGCTTTCTCCGCCGCTCTCGCGTCGACCGCCTCGAGCTGAGCACGGAGTGGTTCACGGGCAACCAGGTGCAGTGGGCACGCGTCTACCTCACCGACGAGCTCACGGGCGACCGGCACCTGATCCTCGACCGCACGCGCCTCGAACCAGACGCAAAACACTTCTTCGAGGTCGAACCTCGAGACGGCACCGAGCTCTACGTGGAGTGCTACCCCGACGGGGGCATGGCCCGTGTTCGGTGTTATGGCGAGCGTTCGGCACAACCGCTTCCCCAACGCGTCGACCTGCTCGACGGGGCTACGGTGTCTCATGCCTCCAACGTGCATTACGGGACGCCCGAAGACGCCGTCGCCGGAAGACGCGAGGTCGAGTTCATGCGCGGTTGGGAGTCGGGTCGCGCCGGCTTCGGCGAGCGGGTCTTGTTCACCCGCGGCGAGGCGGCCGAGGTGCACGAAGTGGTGGTGGACACCTACCGCCATCTGCTCAACGCGCCGCCACGCTTCTACCTCTTCGGCAGCCGCGCGGAGGGTTCATCCGACGACCTGATGCGCCACGCGCCCCGCTGGGAGGTGGCGGGCGAAGGCAAGACCGTGGCGCCGGACGACCTCCGAAACTACATCCAGACGCGGGGCTACCTCTCGGACTTCGGCGAAGCGCCGTTCGAGATCCGGCTCGCCAACGACGACGCGGGGCCATGGCTGCCCATCCTCGTGCACGAGGAGCTGAGGCCCGACGCCTACCATCGCTTCACGTCCCTGCAGAACGAGGGCCCCTTCGACCGGCTATTGGTGATGCACTTCCCCAATGGCGGCATCCATGGCCTGCGGGTGCTCGGAGCACCGGTAGAGGAGACTGAAGCATGACCGCCACCGACGCCGTTCATGACGCCTACGGCCGTTTTCTGCCGCCCGACCTCGTGGCCGAGCTATGGGACCACGCCGAAGAGGTCCCCGGCCTTCCGCACCTACGGCGAACGGCCGGGCTGGGCGCGCGACATCCCGTGCACGAGTCCGCCGACGCATTGGCCTTCGTGCGCGATCTCTACCTCGCGATGGCCGAGCCGCTGGGACGGGTTCTCCAGCAGCGAGCTCGGGACCGCGCCTTCATCGACCGTGAAGGCGCCGCTTGCACGGCGCGCAATGCTGCCGAGGATCGTGGGGTCGCTCACCCCGACTACGAGACGGTGATCGGACGTCGTGATGGCTCGGGCCGGGTGGTGGTCGGCCCCCACGAATCGACCTCGCACCCTGCGTGGCAGGCTCCAGTCCCCGCTCACCTGAGCGGCTATCACATCACGCTCTTCGGGCCTCCTGACAGCGCACGGATGGCGGTCAACGCGATGAATGCCATCCATCGCACGGGCCCCGCCCAAGGCCCCTGGCTTCAACGGCTCGTCACCGAGTCCGGGGTCCTTCCCATGTGGGGTGCCGATACCGAGGACTCCAAGACCCCGCTCGCCTTCGACATGGCTCTGGCGGCCGACAACCTACGAGGCTGCTTCGACGGAACCATTGCCGCGGAGGCCAACGGCAAGCGCTACGAGCTCGCAGCCTCCGGACTCAGCCAACCCATCAAACGTTTCGTCGGCCTCGCCCTCCCCGACCCGCACCACCTGCACGCCGGGCAGCCACTGCCGCTGCACCTCAGCGACTTCGCGCTCCACCTGTTCCACAACCGGAGCCGACCGCGAGCGCTGACCTTCTACGTACCGAAGCTCGAGAACGAAGAAGAGGCGGCCTACCTCGCACAGATGTTCGCCACGGCAGAGCGGCTGCTCGAAGAGCGCGACCCCGACTACGCCGCCGGCCACATCCGTTGCATCCTCGTGTTCGAGAATCCTCGTGCCATCTTCCGCATCCGCGAGATGGCGTACGCACTCCGCGATTACTTCATCGGGGGCTCCCTCGGCTGGCACGACTACCTCGCCTCCACGGCACGGCTGTTCAAGACCGACCCCGACTACCGGATCCCGGTCAAAGCCGATCCCGACATCGTCATCAAACACATCAAGGAGTCCCATCAGATCCTCGCCACCACCCTCGGCGCCATCGGCGCCAAGAAGATCGGCGGGATGTACGGGGTCCTCTACGAGTCGGGCAATGCGCGCTCGTACCAGGTCTCGCTCGCCGGCTTCATTCGCGATGTGGTCACACAGCTTCGCCGAGGACTCGACGGGTTCTGGATCGCACACCCGGACTTCGTCGGGGTTGGGATCGCCCTCACCGAAGCCTGGCGGCGCTACGCCGAAGGTGATGAGGAAGCGCTTCGGGGCCTCGTGGACGAACTACTCGGCGATGCGCCGGAGAAGGCGGTGGTCACCGCGCTCATCGGAGGCGACGACGTGCCGGGCCTCGACCCTTCCGACCCGCGCTACCCCCGTAGCCTGTTGGCTTGCGACCTCGCCGAGTCGAGCGTGGTGAGCAACAGCGACCCCGAAGAGGTTCGCTACAACGTCTTCCAAGCGCTGCAGTATCTGGCCGACTGGCTGAGCGGCAATGGCTGTGTCGCGCTGCCGGCCACACTGCGGGCCGCCAACGGCGCCCCCACCTTCGTGCGCATCATGGACGACCTGGCCACGACCGAACGCTCACGGTGGGAGGTATGGGCCGAGCTCCACCACGGCCGCATCTCGCGGGCGCTGTTCGACACCATCCTCGACGAGGAGATCGCCTTCATCAAAGCCGGCCAGGACGACGCCAACCGCCGCGTGCAGGTGCCGTGGTCCGGCGAGGCCGCGCTTTGGTACCCCATCGCCGTCGAGCTTCTCCGCAAGCTCATGACCGACCCCGAGCCGGCGGAGTTCGTCACCGAGTTGCTCATGCCCTACGCCACCGAGCTGCAACGAGAGCGCGTGCGTGCGGCTGCGGCTCAGCTGCCGCGGTAGGTCGAGTAGCCGAAGGGGTTGAGCAGGAGCGGCACGTGATAGTGCTCGTCGACCGCCTTCACCTCGAACACGATGGTCGCCTCGGGGTAGAAGCTCTCGCGGGCCTGGGCCGCGAAGTAGTCCGCGATCTGAAAGTGGATGCGGTAGACCCCTGCGGTGAGGCTCCCTGGCGGCATGAGGTCGGTAACGCGACCGTCGGCATTGGTGGTGCCGCGGCCAGCATCGACCCAGGTGTCGCCTTCTCGGCGCTCGAGGGCGATGGCGACCCCTTCCGCCGGTCGGCCGAGGGAAGTGTCGAGGATGTGCGTGGTGATGGGACTCTTGGACATGAGGCAAACGAGGGAGTTCAGGCGCCTACGAGCTTGTCGAGACGGAGGTGCGTTATCTTGCGTTGCTCACCAGCCGCGATGGTGAGCTCGTCGGAGGGGTCGTTGTTCAATCGGCTGCGCAATATCTCGAGCATCTCGGCTGCGGACTTGCCCTGGGCACAGACGATGAAGATGTGGCCGTAGCGGGCTTCGTAGGCGAGGTTGCCGTCACGCAGGGCGTGCAGCGTGGACTCGTCGGCAGAAGCGACCGACGACTGCTCTCCCGCCGACCACTGTGCCGTCGAGGCGAACTTCTTCCGGAGCTGCTCGATGTCGGCCCCGATGCGGGGGTGGTGGCCGAAGGCCTCGAGGATATCGGCGCGGCTCGCGTCGGCCCAATGGCGGTCGGCGGCGGCGTGAAGCTGCTCGACCGAGTCGAAAGGCCGCTCGGCAGTCATGCCTTTCACCCAGCGGGCCGAACCACAGCAGCGTAATAAGGCCTCGGCCGCCGCGGTGGGGTCCATGGCATTGAGCTCAGCGAGACTCACGTGTCCTCCTTCTCGCGCGTGCGTCCGAGCAATGGTTTTCCGAGCGGCCTGCCTTCATCGACCTCGACCCCACGCAGGATGGTGCGCCGCGTCGCCCCCCGCAGCTCGCGCCCGAGGTAGGGCGACAGCTTGTGACGGAACTTCAGGTCCTCGGGCGTGACCACCCAAGTCTCGTCGAGATCGCATATCGCCAGGTCTGCGTCGTTGCCCACGGCGATGGCTCCCTTGCTTCCCAAGCCGGCAAGACGGGCGGGCGCCGCGCTCATCCAGCGCACGAGGTCGAGCAGCTCGAAGCCACGGCGCTCGGCTTCGCTCCAGATGAGCGGCCAGCCCAGCTGAAGCGATGCTATCCCTCCCCAGGCCGCGATGAAGTCCCCTGTATCCTGCTTCTTCAGGGCCGGTGTGCACGGGGAGTGATCGGTGGTCACGAGGTCGATCGTGCCATCACGAAGCGCGGCCCACAGGCGCTCACGGTTCTCTTCCTCACGAATGGGAGGCGCACACTTGTACGCCGTGGCGCCGTCGGGAATCGTCTCGGCCGCCAACAACAGGTAATGAGGGCAAGTCTCCACCGTGAGGGGCAAGCCCTCTTCCTTGGCTGATGCAATGGCGGGCAGAGCGTCGGCCGCCGAGAGATGCACGATATGCACGGGGCAGCGCGTCTCGCGGCAGAGCCGGATCAAGAGCTCGATGGCGGAGACCTCCCACCGCGCGGGCCGGCTCGCGAGGTAGGTCGCGTAGGCCTGGGGTGGGCCACCACCGGGGTGCACCTCATCGCACAGCTCCGCGTGCGCGAGCAGTGGCGCCCCCGCCGCGACGAGCTTCTGCATCGCCACGCGTAGCGTGCCTTCGTCGGACTCGGGAAACTCGGGGATCCCCGAATCGCAGAGGAAGGCCTTGCAGCCCAGCACCCCGGCACGCACCAGGGCGGGCAGCCCCTCCACCGCATCCGGCACCACCCCTCCCCAGTACCCCACGTCGACGGCGAGCTTGCCCGCGGTGCTGTCGAGCTTGGCGCGCAATGCCTCTACCGTGGTGGTAACGGGGAGCGAGTTGAGCGGCATGTCGACCACCGTGGTCACCCCGCCCGCAGCGGCAGCCCGGGTCGCGGTGATGAAACCTTCCCATTCGGTGCGGCCCGGCTCGTTGATGTGCACGTGGCTGTCGACGAGGCCGGGCAGCAGCGCAAGGTCGCCGAGCTCTTCGACGTGTACGTCGCCTGCGAGGTCGACGTCGTGGGCGAAGACACCGGTGATGCGCGGGCCCTCGGTGAGGACCGTGGCCGGTCGCACCTCGGTCGGGAGCGCCACGCGGCGGCTGCGATAGGCAACCTTGGGGTGGGAGCCGTCGTGCGTCGTCACCCTAGAACTCCTCGACGTCGTAGGCGCACAGGCTATCGAAGTAATGGTCCTGGTCTTCGACGAAGAACGACTTCGTGATCCCGGACGCGATCTTGGGCAACGAGTACTTCATGCCCGAGATGCTCGCGCCCCCGAAGCCGTGACTGAGCAGGCAGCCGAAGGTGTAGTTGTAGATGTGGCTGAGCCACGGCATGTCGCCCGTCTTGTCGATGAAGCCGAAGCCGTCGTCGAGATAGGGGTGGCGCAAGAGGTCGTCGTGGGCGTCCTCGGCGGGCGGCTGGTAAGCGTCTGCCCAGAGCTTGATCGCCTGTTGGCAGTGGGCGAGCTCGGGCCGGCACGAGAGGTCGGTCACGAAGCCCGTGGCCGCGATGACGTAGTCGAAGCGCAGCTCACCCTGCGGCGTCTCGACCACGACCTCATCGCCGTCCATGCGGGAGCTATTCCAAGGTGTGGCGGGGTGGAGGTGGAAGTTGTCGTGCGTTCTGGCGCGAGCGAAGGTGTCGGTCGGCGGCAGCTGCCCCATGCGCAGGACCTGGAGGATGAAGCGCCACTTGGCCGCATCGTCGAGGTCGCTGACGTGCTTGAGAAAGCCCACGAACTCGGCCCAGCGGTAGGGGTTCACGTTCACGAGCTTGGGGCGACGGAAGCAGAGTCGAACTTCTGCCGCACCGTGCTCGAGGGCGACACTCGCATTGTCGAAGGCGGATGCGCCAGCGCCGAGGACCCCGACCCGCTTCCCGCGAAGGGCGTCGAAGTCGATGTCGCGCCGCGTGTGGGCGTAGTGGGTGGATGGCAATGCTTCGGCGATGAACCCCGGCGCTCGCCAGCGGCCGGAGCCTTCGATGCCCGTCGCCATGACGACCCGCCGGGCGTAGATCGTCTCTTCCTGGTCACCGGTGCGCAGCGGTACCGCGAAGCAGGCGTGCGTGTCGACACGCGCGATGGCGCCGGCCGTGGTGTCGTAGCGAACCGGGAGGCCGTTCATGTCCCGATACCAGTTGAGGTACTCGGCCCAGGTCTCCTTCGGGATGTAGGCGAGGGCCTCCCAGGCACCATCGCCATGCTGCGCTTCGTACCAGGACTGGATGGTGAGGCTCGGGATCCCGAGGTCGGGACCGGTGAGGTACTTCGGCGTGCGCAGGGTGATCATGCGCGCGAAGGTGAGCCAGGGACCGGCCTTGCCCTCCGGGTGCCGGTCGACGAGCAAGATGTTGTGCACGCGCTCGCGTTTGAGGGCCGCCGCGAGGGCGAGGCCGCTCTGACCGGCCCCGATGATGAGCACATCGCACAACGGCTTCCCGTCGGGCCCTTCGCGCTCGGTGACCCAATCGCGGGCGGGATACTCAAGACGGCGCAGGTCGGCCTGGACCTGCCGTTCGAGGGCTTCGAGGCTCATGGCTCACCAGACCACGAACGGCGAGGGGGCCCAAGCCACAAACGGGCGACGCACTGGCCGCTACGCTGGTTCTGCTGGCCGGGACTTCGTCGCTCGGTCCGACTGGAGCAGCGGTGCCGGCGATCCTGGCCTCCCCTCCTGGTGGCTTGGGTGGCCGAGGCGTCGGACGACGCGAGCCCTGCCTCGCTCCGAGCGCGCACCCCTGTTATCCCCCCGGTGTGAAGACACATGGACGAACCTGGGCCCTGGGGGGGCTGTTTTCGGTCGCGCTGCTTGGCGCCGCATGCAAGAGCGGCGACGAGCGCGAGCGCAACGAGCCTGCCGCGGCCTCCTCGGCCGCCGAGGCGTCTGACGTTACGTTCCCCGACTACCCTCCGGGAGCCGACGGGGGAAAGCTCTGGCTGCGGTCGAAGGGAGGGCCGCTCGGCGATGGAACCTTCGAGGCCACGCCTCGGGAGGCGCGCGGCGACGGCAAGTCTTTTTACAGCCAGTCGGCCTCCGAAAAGCGCAAGGGCGCAGCCGTCGTCTACACCATCGAGCTCGACAAGCGCGCGGCCGGTCAGCATGCCGTCGAGCCTGGAATCATCCGCTTCTACACCGGCGACGGAACTGGCCCCGACGACAAGAACTTCGAGCTCGTCGAGGGCCACCTGAAGATCGACGAAGCGAGCACCAAGTCTCTGCGCATGCGGGCGATCGGCAAGGCGCGCGAGCGCGACTCCAAGGAGCTCAGTGACGTCGAGCTCGCCCTCGTGCTCGCTCTCTGAGCACGCGACGGGCCTTTAGACCCAACCGACGAGGGGTCGCAGGCGCTGAGGCCCAACCGAAGGGAGATCGCACCGCGAAGGGAGATCGCACCGAGGGGAGCGCAGGCGAGGAGATCGCACCGAGGGTGACGGCTATTCAACGACCAACTTGCACGCCGACATGTCCATAGCGGTGACGCGGTGGGCGCTTCGAGCGCCTGACAGAGGCAGGCAGAGCGGCCGAGCTTCCCGCCATCCTGCAAGAATGACGCTCAAACAGCGAAGACCTCGCCAGCAAGGCGCACCGGTCCGTCTACCAGCGACATCGTCGATGGCGGCCGAGGGTTGGTTTGTGGTGATTCCGCGCTTCGAGCGTCGAGGCCCCACTATGGTGGGTCTTCACAAGCGACGCCGTGGAAGACGCGCATCCTCCATGTGCCGTATGGGAACACGACACCGCGTACGCCAGCCTTCCACGCTTGCCAGGCTCTGTTGTAGAGGTCGCGGAAGGTCCG
>JAUHZF010000257.1 GCA_030426145.1 Polyangia bacterium | reverse complement strand
GTCGACGTCCGAGCTGTATGGCGACCCCGATGTGCACCCTCAGACCGAAGACTACTGGGGCAACGTCAACCCCGTCGGTCCGCGCTCCTGTTACGACGAAGGAAAGCGATGCGCGGAGACCCTCTTCTTCGACTATCACCGGCAGCACGGGGTCGAGATCAAGGTGGCGCGCATCTTCAACACCTACGGTCCGAACATGAATCGCGACGACGGTCGCGTGGTGAGCAACTTCATCGTTCAGGCCCTCAAGGGGCGGCCGCTGACCATCTACGGAGACGGCAAGCAGACGCGCTCTTTCTGCTACGTGGATGACCTCGTCGATGGACTCGTGCGCTTCATGAACGCGCCGGCACCGGTGCGCGGGCCCATCAACTTCGGCAACCCCACCGAGAACACGATGCTCGAGCTCGCCGAGACCATCCGCGACCTCACCGGCGCCAAGAGCGAGCTCGTGTTCCGACCCCTCCCCGCCGACGACCCCAAACGTCGCCAGCCCAACATCGACAAGGCCAAGGCCGACATCGGCTGGGCGCCCAAGGTCGACCTGCGCACCGGCCTCGGCAAGACCATCAGCTACTTCGACGATCTCATTCGGTCGGAGGAGTGACCGCCCGTCCTCACGGAAAGTTGCGCAGCCACAGGGCCGACAGCTCAAGCTCGATGGCTTCGAACGGCGCGGCACGCACGGTGTCGTCGCCACCGAACGCCTTGGCGAGCAACCACGCGCCATCGCGACGTTCGAACACCTCGAGGGTCTCTTGGAGGGGTTCGACCAGCCATGCCCACGACACGCCCTCCCCGCCCGCGCTGAAATGCCGAGCCTACGTCCATATTCAGCGTCGAGGCGGCATGGGCATGAGGACCAGCGGGCCGCGGACTGACATGCAGCTCCCCGTTGACGATCTCGGCCACGAACCGACCCGGCACGGCGAGAAGATCCTCGTAGGTCGCGTTCTTCTTGGCTGGGGCCACCCCCGGAGACTAGCAGCCGCCTACTCCAGGCTGGCGCCCCGCAAATACGCCACCGCGGCATCGAGGTGCTCGTCGACCAGCGTGTGCCCCACCTCGAGCGACTTCGCTTCGTGAGGCCAGCCGGCTTCTTCGAGTGCCTCCACCAGCTGCTCGGCACCGGCGGCCGTGTAGTCCTTGCTGCAGATCCCGACGAAGATGGGCGGGCGGTGCTCGGCGTTGAGACCGCCCCACTTTCCGCCGCCGCCGATGAGCGCGTGGCCGTCGACCTTCAGTGCGCCGCGCAGGGCCAATGAGGCGTCGTAGTAAGCGCCACTCGAGAAGCCCATCAGCACCACGCGGTCGAACGGTTGGCCATCGGCTTCGAGCTTCGCCTGGGCCGCCTTCCACCGGGCGAACATCTTCGGCTCGTGTTTCTTCAGATCCTTGGTGGTGACGGGCCAGCCGACCTTCTTCGGGTAGTGCGGGTGGCCGCCGTCGATGCCGCGCGGCATCAACACCGTGAACCCGTGGCGCTTCGCCGCGCGGGCGAGCTGGCGCTGGTGGTGGTGCTGCCAGTTGGTGCCGGTCTTCACCAGCCCGTGAAGGAAGATCACCAGGACGCGGGGCTCGCCTTCCGGAGCCGGCTCCTCGTGCAGACAGATGTTCCCCTCCAGCGTCTTCAGCTCACTGGCGCACCACGGCGGACGCTTCCCTCCCGCGAGGGGCGCGGCGAGGGTCACGAGCAGGGGCAGGAGCGCGAAGGACACGCCGACGGAGGTAGCACGACCGCCCCGGGCCTCGCCACTTCCGCCTACTGACCCTTCAGTGCTGCGAGCTCGGCCTTGAGCGCCGCGAGCTCCGCCTGCGCCGCTTTCTTCTCGGCGCGCTCACGTTCCTTCTCGGCGCGCTCACGTTCCTTCTCGGCGCGCTCACGTTCCTTCTCGGCGCGCTCACGTTCTTCGGCGGTGGGGAACAGCGTGTCTCCTCCCGGCGCCGTGGCGAGTCGCACGCGCGTGGCCTGCAAAGCCCCTACCGAGCGCAGCCAGCACCCCAGCTGCTCGCTGTGCACACGGTCGTCGTCGGTGGCTTCGACGCGGACCAGCTCGCCGGCTTCGTTGCGACGGAACACCTGCCAGCGCAGGCCATCACCACGGGGCCGCTTGGCGAAGTGGGGGTCGAACACGATGAGCTCATCGGTGCCGAGCTCGTCGTAGCGACGGGGCGCTGTGTAGTAGTCCTTGTCGAAATGACGTGAGGCGATCTCCAGCGCGAACGACGGGACGACGCCCGTTTCCCAGACCTTCCAGGCCGTGACGTGGGTGTCGACGGGCGTGTTCGGCAGGACGTAGATGTCGGGCGACACGCGACCGTGGGGGTCGAACTGCCGGTAGTAGATGAACTGGTCGGCGCCCACCAAGGTCTCGCGTCCTTCGGACCGGAGCCAGTCCTCGATGAGCGGACGCAGCAGCTCCATGATCCAGCGCTGAAGGATGTCTTCCCCCACCTTCTCCTCCACCGGGTAGACGGTTGGGTCGTGCTGTTCGACCGGCTGCATCATCGCTCTCGAGCATCAGTATAGCTCAGCCGCGCCTCGCGCCCCCGGCTACGATACGGCAGCAAAATGCGCTTTCCTCGCCTCCCCTGGGTCCTCGGACTGCTCTGCGTGAGCTGCGCCGACCCAGCGCCGTCGACGGCCGAAGGCTGGCCATGGGAGCGCCTCACGCCGCTGCGCTACGCCCAACGCACCACCGAGCTACGGATTGGAAGCCACGATGGTTCCGTGGGGCTTCTCCACCCCGGCGCCGAGGTCTGGCTGCGGGGTGAGCAGAATGGCCGCTACCTCATCACCTCTCCGTGGGACGGGGTGATGCGCGACGACGAGCCCATGCTCACGGTCGCCCCCGACGACCTCGGGCTCGAGCCACCGGCCTCGCTTCCGCCGATGCCGCCGCTGAAGGGCGAGGTCGCCTTCCATCAACTCGCCCACGCGGGGCCCATCGGGTGGGATGACGATGCTCTGAGCATGGGGCCCCTTCGGACCGACTGCGAACCTCTCTTCATCGACGAGGTCATGGATGATGGTCGGCGTCACTTCCGACAACGAATCGGGCGCTTCGAACTGTCGGCTTGGGGGGGCATGGGGCTTGCTCATCGGGTGGGCGGCTTCGCATGCGCTGCTCGAGCCATCCATCGACGAGGTTCGGGCCTGGTCATGGTCGACCCCTACGTTGGCGATACACCCGTGGATGACGTTCCTCCCGACTTCGTCCCCGTCACCTCGCGCATCGCGAACGACCTCGAAGCCCCGGACCAGCTGGTGTTCATGGTGCTGCGCGACGACGGCACCCTGGCGTGCCAGAGGTGGCGCTGGAGCCCAGCCATGCGCTGGGACGGCAGATCCATCCGCGTCCTCGCCGCCACCGAGCCTGCCGAAGGGGAAACCTGGCACTGGGCCTACGGCTATCGCTACGACGCTGCGCGGCGGCGGGTATCGCTCCTCGGGCCCTACAGTCAGCGGGTCGACGGTGCGCTGTTCGATGGTTATCGCTGCGCGGAAGAGTTGTCGCTGGTCGTCACCCAATCCGACCGGCACCTCATGGTGCGCGGCGAGGACACCAAAGGCGTCGTGGCCTACCTCAAGGAGGACCTCGAAACGTGGTACCGCTCGCCCGAAGCTTGCCAGGCCGACCTGCCCGCTGCGCGCCGCGTCTACCGCGCCGACCCCACGCGGGCCATCGGGCTCGGCGTGCGCCGATGCGCGCACACCCACGAGCAACCGACCATCCCCGCGTGGCTGAGCCTCCTGCCCGTCCGCAAGCGCCCGGAGTAGTGCCGTACCCGCATGATGCGCGGAGCGCGGACCCTCCAACTCGACGCGCTCCATGCGGGAGTCGGATCGGCGCGACTCGTCTAGTCTAAACTTGATGAGTTTAGACTAGCTGATATTCTGAGGCGTGTTTCTCGGAAGGCGCAATGAGCTCGCGCTGCTCGAAGCCGAGCATGGGTCCCGTCGTTCGTCGATGGTGGTGATCTACGGGCGGCGCCGCGTGGGAAAGAGCGAGCTGCTGTTGGAGTTTATGCGGTCTCGCCGAGGGCTCTACTTCGTTGGGAAGCAAGCGCCCGGGCCGCTGCAACTTCGTGAGCTCGTGCGCGAGGCGGCCCGTGTGCTCGACGAGCCCCTGCTCGCGAACTTGCCCGATGACGACTGGAAGGGGGCTCTCTCGGCCATCGTCGATCGAGGGACTCGGGACGGCCGGATGCTCTTGGTGCTCGACGAGCTGCCCTGGACGGCGCAGGCGGTTCCGGAGCTGGCCAGCGTGCTTCAGGAGCTATGGGATCGAAGGTGGAAGCGGGACGGCCAGCTGATGCTCGTGCTCTGTGGCTCGTACCTCGGGTTCATGGAGAGAGAGGTCCTCGGGAGCAAGAGCCCCCTTTTCGGGCGGCGCACCGCCCAGATCAAGCTCCAGCCCTTTCGTCCAGAGGAGGCGGCGGGCTTCCATCCGACATGGTCGCGTGTGGATCAGGCGCGAGCCTACTTCCTTTGTGGAGGCATCCCGCTGTACTTGGAGATGTTCGAGAAGGAGCGGAGTGTGCGGCAGAACGTCGAGCAGGCGCTTCTGGCGGAATTTGCGCCGCTGTTCCGCGAGCCCGACTTCCTGCTGCGAAACGAGCTGCGGGAACTGGACAACTACTACGCGGTCCTCCTTGCACTCGCCAGCGGGAGCGCGACGCTGGCCGACCTCAGCCGCGTGACGGGGATCGCGCGGGGGAGCATCTCCTACTACGTCCAGTCACTGGAGGAGCTGGGCTACGTTGCGAGGCGCTACCCGCTCGTTGCGCTCGACAAGCCGCCCGCGACCCGACACGTCCGCTATGCGATCGAAGATCCCCTGCTGCGCTTTTGGTTTCGGTTCGTGTTTCCGAATCAGAGCTCGATCGTGAGACTTGGTCCGAAGAAGGCCTTCGACACACACGTCAAATCCGAGCTGGATGCCTACTTCGGAGGCTGTTTCGAGCGACTGTGTCGCGAACGACTACCGGCGCTCTACGATGCTGAAGGCGTAGGCGCACGGCATGCGGTGGGCCAGTACTGGAGCAAACAGGCGCAAGTCGACGTCGTTGGGATCCGCGACGATGGATGGACGGACCTCGGCGAGTGCAAATGGGGACGCGTGCGCTCGGTCAAGGCACTGAGGGAGGAGCTCGCCCGCAAGGTCACAGTCTTCCCCAACCCGAGGGCCGCGACGGTCTGTCGGCGGTTCTTCGTGCGTGAGCGGCCGGCAAAGCTCACCGTCGACGACGGCGAACGCTGGCACACGCTCGAAGATCTCTATGACGCGTAGCCCCACTACCCCGCTTTGCGGGGGTCGGCTTCGTTCGGGTGCTCGTTGTAGAAGGCGTCGAGCGACTCGCGGCTGATCTCGACCTCGAGCACACCGTCGCCTTCGATCTTGGCCTGGCAGCCGAGGCGGCTCGTGATCTGCACGTCGAAGGCCTTGTCGAGGATGTCTTCTTCTTCCTCTTCGGCCTCGGTGAGCAGGTCTTCGCCCTGGTGCACGTAGACGTGGCAGGTCGAGCAGGCGCAGACGCCACCACAGGCGTCTCCTTCGGGGGCGCCGCACTTGCGGGCGGCTTCGAGCAGGCTGCTGCCGGAGGCGACCTCGGTTTCCCAGGTCTTGCCCATGGCGCGGAATCGTACGGTCGGCATTGGTCGGTCTCTACTCGCTACTCGCTGGGCTCACCAATGGTCAGGCCTTCGGTAGGCTCGCCAATGGTCAGGCCTTCGGTGGGTTCGCCGATCCCCATCGGCATCTCTCCGCTGCCACCCTCACGGCGGCGCTGGTGCTCTTCGACGTGGGCGTCGACGCCCCTGGCGTGACCCACCTCTTGCTCCACCGCATCCACGGCTTGGCCCTGTAATGCGCTCGCGATGGCGGCGTCCATGCGGCGGCCGGCCCAGGCCTTGGTGGTGTCATCGAGATCCTCGATGGCGGTCAGGATCAATCCCGGGCGCGTGCCTTCGATCGCGTCGGCCAGCTTCTGCATCGCCGCTTCGATCTTCTCGGCCTCGCCTTCTTCCAACAGCGCGGCGTCACGCGTCAACGCCGACTGGGTCGCGCTCAGGATCCGTCGGCCTTCGACGCGGCGCTCGGCGAGCTTGCGCTTCTCGAAGTCCTCTTCGCCGTGGTCGAGCGCGTCGAGCAGCATCTGCTCGACCTCTTCGTCGGTGAGGCCGTAGCTCGGTTTGACCTCGACCTCTTGTTCGATGCCGGTGGTCACTTCCTTGGCGCTCACCTTCAGCAGGCCATCGGCGTCGACGCGGAAGGTCACCTCGAGCCGGGCCATGCCCGCCGCCATGGGAGGAATGCCCTTCAGGTAGAACCTCGCGAGCGAGCGACAGTCTTCGGCCAGCTCACGCTCGCCCTGCACGATGTGCAGATCGAAGCCCGTCTGGTTGTCGGCATAGGTGGTGAACACCTGGCGCGCGCCGGCGGGAATGGTGGTGTTGCGGGGCAGGACCTTCTCGGCCACGCCACCCATCGTCTCCAGTCCCAAGCTGAGCGGTAGCACGTCGAGCAACAGGATCTCGCCCGCGCGCTCTTCGCCCCCGGCCAAGACATCCGCCTGAATCGCGGCGCCCAAGGCCACCACGTGATCGGGATCGATGTCGCTCAACGGCGGCTGCTTGAAGAGCTCGGCCACGTACTGCCGCACGTAGGGCACCCGGGTGCTGCCGCCGACCAAGATCACGCCGTCGAGCTCTTCTGCTTTCAAGCCCGCATCGCGCAGCGCTCGCCGACACGCGATGCCGGTCTTGGCCACGATGGGCTTGATGAGCGCCTCGAAGTGCTCGCGCGTCACCGTGACCTCGACCTCGCCGCCGCCCTTCTTGGGCAGCGCCAAGACCACGCTCTCCTGATCCGTCAGCGCGTGCTTGGCCTTGCGGGCCGCATCCAGCGCAATGCGGATCACCTCGCGGCCGCCCACGGAGCTCGCGTCGGGTTCGATGCCCATCTCCTTCAGCAGCTCTTCGGCCAGCGCGCGATCCATGTCGTCGCCGCCGAGGGCCGAGTCACCGCCGGTGCTGCGCACCTGGAACACGCCGTCATCGAGCAAGAGCACCGTGACGTCGAAGGTGCCGCCGCCCAGATCGTAGACCGCGAAGAGGCCGTTCTTCTTCTTGTCGAGCCCGTAGGCCAAGGCCGCCGCCGTCGGCTCGTTCAAGAGGCGCAGCACATCGAGGCCGGCCAGCTTGCCTGCGTCTTTCGTCGCCTGCCGCTGCGCGTCGTCGAAGTAGGCCGGCACCGTGATCACCACGCCGCCCACGTTATGCAGATCGTCTTCGGCCCGCTGGCGCAGTGCCTTCAAGATCTCCGCCGACACCTCCACCGGCGTGAGCACCTGGTCCCGAAGCTGGAAGCGCACCGTGCGGCGTTGCTCTTCGGTCTCGGCTTCGGCGAAGACCGCCGTGCCCAGCCGCCGGGTCTCCGGGTCGTCCGCGCCGCGACCCATGAAGCGCTTCACGCTCACGATGGTGTGCTGCGGATCCGCGGTGGCCATGCGCAGGGCTTCGCGACCGACGATGATGCGGCCGGCCTTGTCGTAGAAGACGGCGGAAGGCACCAGCGCCTCCATGTCGCAGTCCAGGATCGGGACCGGCTCGTCGTCGCGCATGCGGGCCACCACCGAGTTGGTGGTGCCGAGGTCGATGCCCACCGGCCGCGGGCCGGCGGCGGGATCGAAGATCTCCATCAGGGCCATGTGTGTCCTCTAGGCGTCCATCAAGGCTTCTTCGATGGCTTCGAGCTCTTCGAAGAAACGGCGGACGTAGCGCAGCTCGCCCAATATCGGCAGGGCGGCTTTCAGTTGGTCTGGGTCGTCCCCCGCTTCGGAGAACATCGCGCTCAGGCGCCTCATGATGGCCTCTTCGCGACCGCGCATCTCCTCGCCGAGGGCGCCTACGCGATCGAGGTCCTTCTGCTGTCGCGCTTCGTCGAGCGACTCGCGGACCTCCATCATCTCCATGAGCAGCGAAGGCGAAGCCTTGGGCTCCTTCTGCTCGCCCACCGGAACCCCCATCGCGGTCAGCAACGATTCTGCGCGGCGCACCGGATCCCGGAGCTGACGGTAGGCCTCGTTGACCTGGATCGCGCGGTCCAAGGCCATGCGCCGTTCGCTCGCGGGGCGGCCGCTGTACCGATCGGGGTGCAGCTTGCCGCTCAGCGTGCGGTGGCGCTCGGCCAGGAGCTTGCCGTCGAGATCGAAGCGGGGCTCGAGGCCGAGGGTCTCGAAGGCGTTGTTCGCGGTGGTGTTCACGTCAGACGGCGAACGACTCGTTGCACCCGCAGCTGCTCTTCTCCTGCGGGTTCACGAACTTGAAGCCGCGGTACATGAGCGTCTTCTGCCAGTCGAGGGTCGTACCGTTGAGGTAGATGATGCTCTTCTTGTCGCAGAAGACCCGCACCGGGCCGGGCTTCTCCCCGTCGCCGTCTTTTGCGTAGACGTCGAAGGTGAAGACCAGGTCGCGACTCATGGGCGGCTTGTCGGTGAACTCCAGCACGTAGCTGAAGCCCGAACACCCGCCACCCTTCACCCCCACGCGGAGCGCCGCGGCGGGCGTGCCACGCTTCTGAAGCGCTTCGTGGAGCTTGCGCGCTGCCTCGGTCGACAGCTCGAAGCTCCACTTTCTCTCTTCAGGCGCCTTGGGCGGCGCGCTCTGGGTGGGGGCAGTGCTCACGGCGGCGTCCATACATCACTCAGCCGGCGGCGTGGCCGGCTGCTCCTCGTCCGCCCCCGCCAGCTCCTTCTTGGCTTCGCGCTTGGCGCGGAAGTCGGCGATGGCGCTCTTGATGGCGTCTTCGGCCAGGACCGAGCAATGGATCTTCACCGGGGGGAGGTTGAGCTCCTCGACGATGGCGGTGTTCTTGATCGTCTCCGCCTCGTCGATCGTCTTGCCCTTGATCCACTCGGTGGCGAGCGAAGAGCTGGCGATCGCGGAGCCGCAGCCGAAGGTCTTGAACTTGGCGTCTTCGATGACGCCTTCGTCGTTGACCTTGATCTGTAGGCGCATCACGTCGCCGCAAGCGGGGGCGCCGACGAGGCCGGTGCCGACCGATGCGTCGTCCTTGTCGAGCGTGCCGACGTTGCGGGGGTTCTCGTAGTGCTCGATGACTTTGTCGCTGTAGGCCATCTCGAATCTCCTTGGGGCAGGGGCAGTAATCTCGTTGGGGTCAGTGGGCGGTCCACTCGATGGTGGACAGGTCGATGCCCTCTTGGTGCATCTCCCAGAGAGGGGAGAGCTCGCGCAGCTTGTTGACCTTCTCCACGATGAGGTCGGCCACGTAGTCGACCTCCTCTTCCGTGTTGAAGCGCCCCACGCCGAAGCGCAGGGACGAATGGGCCATGTCGTCGCCGATGCCCATGGCGTGCAGCACGTAGCTCGGCTCGAGGCTGGCGCTGGTGCAGGCGGACCCTGAAGACACGGCCACGTCCTTGATGGCCATGAGCATCGACTCGCCCTCCACGAAGCTGAACGACAGGTTCAAGTTGTGGGGCAGGCGGTGCTCCATCGAGCCGTTGATCACCACCTCGTCGAGGCGCGAGGTGATCTTGTCGAGCAGGCGGTCGCGCAGGGTGCGTAGACGCTTGGCTTCGTCTTGCCCCTCGTCGGCCAAGATCTCACACGCCTTGCCGAAGCCGACGATGCCCGCGACGTTGAGCGTGCCCGAGCGCATGCCGAACTCGTGGCCGCCGCCGTCCATCTCGGCGCTGAGGCGAACCCGCGGGCGACTGCGGCGCACGTAGAGCGCGCCGATCCCCTTGGGGCCGTAGATCTTGTGGGCGGTGAGCGACGCGAGGTCGACGTTCATCTCCTCGACGTTGAAGGGCACCTTGCCGATCCCCTGCACTGCGTCGGTGTGGAAGATGATCTTCCGCTCGCGACAGAGGGCGCCGATCTCCTTGATGGGCTGCACGGTGCCGATCTCGTTGTTGGCGAGCATGATCGACACGAGGATGGTCTTGTCGGTCATGGCCTTCTCGAGCGTCTCGAGCTCGACGAGACCCATGTCGTTGACCGGCAGGTACGTGACCTCGAAGCCTTCCTTCTCGAGCTTCTTGGCTGCGTCGAGCACGGCCTTGTGCTCGATGGCGCTCACGATGATGTGGTTGCCGCGGCTCTTGTAGAAATGGGCCACACCCTTGAGGGCGAGGTTGTCGCTCTCGGTGGCGCCGGAGGTGAACACGATCTCCTTCGGCTTCTTGGCGCCGATGAGTCGGGCCACCTGGCCACGGGCCTCGTTGACCGCCTCTTCGGCTTCCCAGCCGTAGGCGTGGCTGCGGCTCGCCGCGTTGCCGAAGTGCTGGGTGAAGTAGGGCAGCATCGCCTCGACCACACGCGGGTCGCAGGGCGTCGTCGCCTGGTTGTCCATGTAGATGGGGAACTTGAGACTCATCGGATCAATCGCTCCGTAAACATTTCTTCCGGCGCGCCTACTGCTGTGCGCTCACCGTGTCGCCGGTGGTGCCGGCGTAGAGGCCAGCGACCAGCTCGGGTTCGTCTTGTTGGGGGTCGTGGACCTGGCAGCAGCTGCAGGTCTTGACCAGCTCCTCGGGGTCGCAGGTCGACTCGCACGTGTCGAGGTACCGAAGGCTGGCCTGAAGCTCGTGGGCGAGGCCCTCGAGGTGGCTGATCTGGCGCCGTACCTCGGCGAGCTTGTCCTGGTAGACGGCCTGGATCTTCGCCATCGCTTCGGGGGCCGACGGGCCCTCTTCCCAGCGCGACAAGATCTCCTGGATCTCGGTGAGGCTCATGCCGAGGTCGTTGAGCTTTCCGATCCAGCGCACGCGATGAACCGCGTCGGGGGCATAGAGTCGATAGCGCCCCTTGGAGCGCTTGCTCGGCATCAGCAGCCCGAGGTTCTCGTAGTGGTGGATGGCCCGCACCGTCTTGCCGCACGCTCGCGCGAGCTCGCCCACCTGAAGCATCTCGTCTTCGGAAGGCTCCGGCGTGACGCCGGGCTCGGGGTGCAGGGGTAGACGGTGGACTTTCGACATGGCGGCCGCTCGGGCTCTGGAAGGGGGGATTTTGACTCCAACCCTTACGCACGCGTGAGTCATGTAGCCCCTGGGATGGATCCCGTCAACGGAGACCTACCCTTACGCGCGCGTTAGGGTGAGAATTGAACGTAAGTAAGTGAATGGTGGTCGTCAACTCGGCCATTCAGCCAGGTTTGCCCGGCTAGCGGTAGCGGTCGACGATGGCTCGGAGTCGTCCCGGATCGTCGCTGATGAGCCCATCGGCCCCGCGGTCGAGCAACACTTCTGCCTGAACGGGGTCGTTCACCGTCCAGTAGTCGACCCACAGACCGAGCCGGTGACACTTGTCGATGAAGGCGCGGGTAGAGAGGTCGAAGACGCCCGTGCGCGGCGGGATTTGTATCGCGTGTCCCTGCACGACGCGCTTGCCGGCCCACATGGGGAGGAAGACCACCGCGAGCACCTCTTCGCGAGAGAGGGCGGTGGTGCCTTCGTACCCGCGTGCGCGCACCTCTCGGATGGCTCGGGTGTGAAACGACGCCAGGGTGACTCGATGCGCGGCCCCGGTTCGCCGAAGCAGCTCGAGCAGCGGCTCGACCATCGGCGGGTCGTTCTGCTTGATGTCGACGTTGAGCGCCTGGTCGGGGAATGCCTCGAGCAGGTCGACGAGCTCGGGCATGCGCATGCCTTGGCCCGCAAAGGGACGGGTGCCGTCGGGCGCGACATGACCCCAGCCCACGTCCCAGCGCTTGATGTCGGACAGGCGGCTCCGACGGATCTCGGCGTTGGTGTTCGCGGAGCGGCGTCCGTCGGGATCATGGGAGATCACGATGTGCCCGTCGGCGGTGAGGTGCACGTCGGTCTCGAGCACATCCACCCCCAGCGCGACCGCGCGCTCGAACGAGGCCATGGTGTTCTCGGGGCGCTCCGCGCAGGCGCCACGATGACCGAGCAGCCGGGGCGTGGTGGTCATGGGGCCCTATCTCACGGCGAGAGCCGGACGACGAACCCGTCTTCGCCGCCCTGCGAGGAGATCATCGGCGGCGTGGCGTTGGTGCCAGGCGTGAAGGTGAGGGGGTCTTCGAACAGACCTCCGATCCACACGAGGCCGTCGGCGTTGGTCGCCACCGCGTCGGCGCCGTCGAAGCCGGTGCTGTCGAAGCCCCGGACCCACAGAGGGCTGCCCGTCGCGGTGTACTTGGCGGCGAGCACCGCACCCGATCCGGTGACGGGGATGGCGACCCCGTTGATCGTGACGGCGCCTCGAACGAGGCCAGCTACGGTGATGTTGCCGGCTGCGTCGACCACGAGTCCTTGCAGGCGATCCTCGGCGTTGGAGCCGCCGGCGATGAGTCGCTGCCTCAGGGTGCCGTCGGCCTCGACGATGGCCGCAAAGATGTCGGCGCTACCCGTGTTGTCGACGGGCATGCCAATCCCGAGGTCGTCGCTGCCACCTGCTCCGCTGTGGAAGTGTCCGGTCAGCGCGAGCCCACCGTCGGGCAGGCACCCGATGCGGCGTGACTCTTGAGGCGAGTCGTTGCCGAGGGTGAAGCTGGACACGACGTTGCCGTTGGCGGCCGTGTCGAGCTGGGCCACGAAGAGGTCGACGCTACCCTTCGCGGTCACGGTCGAATCGAGGCCGATCTCCCCGTCGAAGGTTCCGAGGGCGTAGAGCTCGCCCGTGCTGGGATTCTGGCACAGGCCCGACACCACCTGGATGTCGGTGGAGCCAGTGCTCGCGAAGCCCTTCAGCCAAACGCGGTTGCCGCCCGAATCGAGCACGACGACGAAGCCGTCCTCGAACGAGAGCGAGAGGTTCGTAAGCGTGGCGCCGTCGACGGTGAGCACTCCCTCGAACCCACCCGCGGCTGCGATGCCCCCGCCCTGCAGCGCCACGAGGTCGTAGACCCGGTCGTCGCTCGTGCCGGTAAACGGACGGGTCCACCGATGCGCAGCGTTGCTGTCGAAGGAGACGACGAAGCCGTCTTCGACACCGTCGGCGTTCAGCGTGCCGGCGGGGTCCGTCAGCTCGTCATCGAAGTAGCCGCCCGCGTAGACGTTGCCATCGGCGTCGGTGATGAGCTTGGTCACGAGCTCGTCGCCGGCGCCCGTCAGCTGCACGGACGTGAGTACCGCGCCGGTGTTGCTCAGCTTCACCAGCACCACGTCCTGGCCGTCGGAGTTGTAGGTCGTCGAGGCGACCACAGTCGTTCCATCGAACTGGAGCGCGACCCAGCTCGAGCCGTCAGGGGCAGCGGCGACGGCGGTGATGGCGTCGTCGTTGGACCCGTCGCCTGCAGCCCAAGCCCAGCTCGCTTCGCCCGGCGCACACGACCCGAGGCCATCGCAGGCCACGTTCATGTCGCAGGTGTCCTCGTCGAAGTCGCCGGGGGTGCGAAACTCGCACTCGCCTTCTAGGCTTGGCGCGTTGCAGTGCTTGCACGTCTCGCTGCAAGCGTCCTCGCAACAGAAGCCGTCGATGCAGTGGTCGCTGAGGCACTCGTCGCCGAGCGCACACGGCTCGCCGCGGGGGAGCTTGCATGCACCTGCGCCGTCGCAGAGCTTCTCCATGTTCTCGCCGCACATGGTGGGTGGCGGAGCGGGCTTCTCCACGCACGCCCCATCGATGCATTGCGAGGTGAGGCACTCGGCGGAGGGCACGCACGCGGGCACGCAGGTCGGCTGGTCTTCGCCACCGACGCCGCCCCCGCCGGTACCCACCGGAGCGGTACCGTCGGCGTCGAGCAGGCACTGCGGTAGCAAGAGCAAGCTCGTGCCCATCGCTGCTAGCCATCGCGCACGCATCGCTCACGATCATGCACTGTGATCGCGCATTGGACAAATGCAGCACCGCCCGCACATCCCAGAGGGTGGCGGGCGGTGTGGCGTTTCGCGTGGCTTTGGTCAGCCTGAGGGTACGGGCTTGGGGGGCCCGAAGATGGAGGCGGCGCGCCGCTTCTCCTTCTGCTTCTCGGCCCGCTCGCGGTAGGTCGGGATCTTGACCTCCTTCTTCTCGGGCATCTCGG
>JAUHZF010000613.1 GCA_030426145.1 Polyangia bacterium | reverse complement strand
TCAATGAGGACGACCGCGACCGAGCGTCGAAGTACGGCGCCGTGTCGGACTACATGACCAAGCCCCTCAAGCCCGAGGGTCTCGCCAAAGTGATCGAGAGGTACTTCCCCGAAGTCCTGCCGTAACCCTGCGCAGTCGGCGTCGTGCAGGTAACGTCATCGAAGCCATGGAGATGCGAAGAACCTTCTATTGCACCGTCACCATCCTCGCAGCCCTGGCCCCCGCTGGTTGCAGCGACGAAGAAGGAGCGCCGGGGCGGGAAGAGATCGACGACGTCCTCGCCCTGCCCTGCCAGGATGGGCTCGACAGCGTTTACGAGGACGTAGCGCCGCCCTCTCCGTGGTCGGCGGACGAGCGGGGCAAGATCGTGCGGTGCGCCTACGACCACTACGTCTCCCCCGAGGATATGGAGGCCGAGCTCATCGCCAACGGCAAGACCTCGCCGGGCTTCGAGGTGGGGGCCCACAAGCTTCGCATTCTCTACTTCACCGAGCGCCGGGGCGAGCCGGTGGCCAACAGCGGCATCGTCTACATCCCAAGTGAGCGCATCGGCGACCCTACCCCGGCCGTCGTGCTCGGCCACGGCAGCGTGGGTCTCGGCGACGACTGTGCGCCCTCCAAAGAGCACCCGGACGGATTCGAAGCCGACTGGAAGTCGCTCGCCTATCTCTACGCCGGCGCGCGCTTCCTCTCCATCATGCCCGACTTTCCCGGCCTCGGAACCGCCGGCGCGCATCCGTGGCTCTACGCCGAAGACGAAGCCCACGCGATGCTCGATGGGACCCGCGCCATTCGCGACCTGATGAACCCGGGCGTCGTGAGCAACCAGAACCTCATCGTCGGTCACTCCAATGGTGGCCACGCCGTGCTCGCGGCATCCGCCGCGGCCGAAGACTACGGCTACGCAGGCGAGATCACCGAGATCATCACCATCAACCCCATCTGGTTGAGCATGGGGTCCTTCGGCACCCTCGTGAGCAACCTCGGGGTGGCGTTGCTCACCCCGACGCTCATGGCGAATACGATGATGTACTTCTACGGCCACGCCGAAGTCATCGACGGCCCCGGTGCCGGACGCGCCCTATGGCTGCCCGGCGAGAAGGGTGACGCGGCCGAAGACGTCATCGGCAACGCGTGCTGGCGGGTGGCCACGGGGGTGGAGACCGGCCCCCCGGCGCTGGGCATCGAGCTGGGCTCCGACATCTTCTTGCCCGAGTACGTGGACGACGTCGGCGCCGCCTGTGGCTTCAACGACCAGTGTGACACACCGCTGTCGACCAAGTGGCGTGAGATCTGGGTCGCCGACCGGCCGCCGCCGAACACCAACATCCCCATCCTTCATTGGATCGGGGCCAAGGACGACTTCATCCTCCCCGCGTATCAGCAGTGCGGCATCGACCGCATCGTGGCGCAGGGTGGACCACAGACCACGTGCGTCGACCCCGACGGCAACCACTCGGGGATCCTCCAGACCAACGCCGCTTGGTTCCGACAGCACGCAGCCGCCATCACCGTGGGCGGCGACGAGCCGTCCGCCTGCGCGGGCACCGAGGTCTTCGAGGAGCCGCTGGAGTGCGGGCTCCCGCTCCCGAACAGCACCGACCCCGCCGACCCCTGACGTGCTTGTCGCCCCTGCGCGCCCCCGCTAACGCCAAGCCCATGGTTGAGAAGGCCCGCATCGCCGATGCCCTGGGACGAGAGCTGACGGGGACCGACTTCGAGGGCCTCGGTGACAAGTACGAGGGCAAGGTCCGCGACAACTACGCGCAGAACGGCCGACGCACCGTCGTCACCACCGACCGGATCAGCGCCTTCGACCGGGTGCTGGGGGTCTTGCCGCTCAAGGGCCAGGTGCTGCAGTGGGTGAGCACGTTCTGGTTCGAGCAGACCCGCAACACGGTGCCCAACCACCTCATCGAGACCCCCGACCCCAACGCCACCATCGCCCACGAGTGCACCCCCCTCGGCGCGGAGATGGTGATGCGTGCCTACATCACGGGGGTGACCGGGACCAGCATGTGGACCCACTACGCCCGTGGCGAGCGAACCTTCTGCGGTCATGTCCTGCCCGAGGGACTGAAGAAGGACCAGAAGCTCGAGCAGCCGCTCCTCACCCCGAGCAGCAAGGCCAAGAAGGGCGACCACGACGAGTCGCTGTCGCGTGAAGCGCTCATCGAGCGCGGCGACATCACGGCCGAGGATTTCGACCGTGCCGCCGAGCTCGCCCACGCCCTCTTCACCTTCGGACAGGCGCACTGCGCAGCGCAGGGCCTCATCCTGGTCGACACCAAGTACGAGTTCGGCAAGCTGCCCAGTGGTGAGATCGTGGTGATCGACGAGATCCACACCCCGGACTCCTCCCGATATTGGTTCGCCGAGAGCTACGCCGAACGCTTCGCGGCCGGGGAGCCCCCCGAGTCGTTCGACAAGGAGTACGTGCGGCGCTGGCTGGCCGAAGTGGGCTTCACCGGCGACGGCCCGGTGCCGACCATTCCCGACGAGGTGAAGATCGAAGCCATGTCGCGCTACATCACCGCCTGCGAGACGGTGGTCGGCCGGCCCTTCGAACCCAACCTCGAGGAGCCGATCGCGCGTCTGAGGAAGAACCTCGGTCTCAGCTGAGCTCAGAGGTTCCGGGGCTATGTCGACGTCGCTGACGCCGTCTGGACGAGCGGGAGAAGGACGCGGACGCGCGTCCCTCTACCGAGCTCACTGTCGAGCTCGAGCGTACCTCCGAGGCGATGAACCAGCTCTCGACAGATGGGGAGGCCGAGGCCCGTGCCGACGCCGGCCGGCTTGGTGGTGAAGAAGGGTTCGAAGGCCTGAG
>JAUHZF010000612.1 GCA_030426145.1 Polyangia bacterium | reverse complement strand
AGCATGGCGGTGAAGGTGGAGACTGTCGCCCCCACCCCCAAGCGCCCCCCGCCCGAGCCCGACCGCGGCACCAACCTCCTCTGGTTCGTCGCCGTGGCCACCATCATCGCCATCGGCATCGCCGCCTACATCGCCTTGAGCTGACGCGGGGCTCTCGAGGTTCGAGGTCCTCGAGGTTCGAGGTTCGAGGTTCCAGGTTCCAGGTTCGAGGTTCGAGGTTCTCGAGCAGGAGCACGAGGCCGAGCCGTGGGCGCGGGCCACTAAAACGGTGTCTCTTCAGGCCCTCGGCGCTGGCGACCGGGGGTGGACTCCTCTAGCGTCGAAGGCATGGCGCGATGTGGGCTCGTGGTGCTGGTGGTCGCGGGGCTCTGCGTCTTGGCTGGGCCTACGTCTGCGCAAGAAGCCCCCTTGGCGACCGCAGACGAAGCCCACACCGCCGTCAGCGGGGCGCAAACCGACCTCGACGCGGCGCTGGCTCAGACGGCGGTCGATTGCTCCGCCGCCTGCGTAGCCCTCGCCTCGATGCAGCGGGCCGCCGAGCGCTTGTGTGAGCTCGAGCCCGGGCCACGATGCGATACCGCGCGCAAGCGGGTCGAAGCGGCACGTCAGAGGGTGGCCGAGCGATGTCCGAGCTGCGAAGCACTCCGCGAGCACGCCGGGAACAAGCGCCCCGTACAGGATCCGGCGCCGCGACCTCCCCCCGTGGACGGCGACGACGATGACGGCGAGGCCGGTGACGCGAAGGGCGACAAGACCGAGACGACCGCGACCGAACACGAAGAGCGGAAGGCGGGCGGGAAGGACGAGGTCGACCAGGTCATGCTGACTGGGGCTCCAGCCAACGCTCCGCCATCCGAGGAGTCCACCGCCGGCTGCGCGGCTTGCCGTTTGGGCGCGGGCGACGATCCCCGTGGGCTTTGGGCGCTGGTCTTGGCCGCCATCGCCTTGGGTCTTCGGCGGCGCTGACGATTCGCGTCGTGGTTCTGCGCGCCAGGCAGGATTCGAACCTGCGACCCTCGGCTTCGGAGGCCGATACTCTATCCAGCTGAGCTACTGGCGCTTTTGCCGCAGGGGTGGGTCCCGAGCGGACCGAGTGACTACCACGCGATCCCGGCGCTGACCAGCCTCTGCCGACGTCGGAGCGACGAAGGCGGTGACGCGAGGGAAGTGTTACCTTGCCGCGTCCGCACCTTTTCCTCTGGAGGTCTTCGATGAGTCTGAACCTGGGCGTGTTGCTACGAGAGAGCGCGAAGAAGTATCCCGACCGCGTCGCGATGGTGGTCGGCGAAACCAAGCTCACCTACGCCACCCTTCACACCTACGCCCAGAAGCTCGCCGGCTCGCTGAAGAAGCTCGGGGTCGAACGCGGCCAGCATGTGGCGTTGATGCTGCCCAACGTGCCGCACTTCACGATCGCCTACTTCGCCGTGCACTACTGCGGAGGCGTCGTGGTGCCCCTCAACGTGCTGCTCAAGGGCGACGAGGTGCAGTACCACCTCGAAGACAGCGACGCGGTGGCGCTCATCGCCTGGGAAGGCTTCCTCGAGGAAGCCCAGAAGGGCTTTGCCCGCGCCGACGTGTGCAAAGACCTCGTCCTGGCCAAGGCCGACCCCGCCGACGTGACGGCCCCCGAAGGCATGCACAACATGACGGCGCTCATCGGGATGGGCGAAGCCGTGACCGAACTGCCCGCCACCGATCCCGATGACACCGCGGTCATGCTCTACACCTCCGGCACCACGGGCAAGCCCAAGGGCGCCGAGCTGACCCAGTTCAACATGTTCTACAACGCCGAGTACGCCGGCAATCGGCTGATGCCGCTCACGGAGAACACGGTCGCCCTCGCCACCCTGCCGCTGTTTCACAGCTTCGGGCAGACGGTGATCCAGAACGCCGTGCTCGGCAGCGGCGGCACGGTCGTGCTGCTTCCCCGCTTCGACCCGGTCGCGGCCATGGGCTTGATGCAGCAGCACGCGGTCACGCTCTTTGCCGGCGTGCCCACCATGTACTTCGCCATCCTCAATCACCCCGAGGCGAGCAATTACGACCTCTCCAGCCTCGAGCTCTGTGTGAGCGGCGGCTCCGCGATGCCGGTCGAGGTGATGAAAGCCTTCGACGAGAAGTACGGGGTCAACATCCTCGAGGGCTACGGCCTCAGCGAGACGAGCCCGGTGGCGAGCTTCAATCAGCTCGATCAACCCAAGAAGGCCGGCAGCATCGGCCTGCCCATCTGGGGCGTGGAGTTTCGGCTCGTGGACAGTGACGGCAACGTCGTCACCGAGACCGACAAGCCCGGCGAGATCTGCATCCGCGGCCACAACGTGATGAAGGGCTACTACAAGCGCCCCGAGGTCAACGCCGCGCAGGTCAAAGACGGCTGGTTCCACACCGGCGACGTCGGCACCCGCGACGATGACGGCTTCTACTACATCGTGGATCGCAAGAAGGACATGATCATCCGGGGCGGCTTCAACGTCTATCCACGAGAGATCGAGGAGGTCCTCTACGCCCACCCTGCCGTCATCGAAGCGGCCGTCATCGGCATCCCGCACGAGAGCCATGGCGAAGAGGTGAAAGCGATCGTCGCGCTCCGCGCAGGCCAATCGGCCACCGAAGAGGACATCATCACCTACTGCAAGGAGAAGCTCGCAGCTTACAAGTACCCGCGCGTGGTCGCCTTCATGGATGAGCTCCCGAAGGGCCCCACAGGCAAGATCCTCAAGCGCGAGCTGCGCAGCTGACCCATCGTTCGTGGCGCCGCTAGATCGGCGGGCAACCCGGCCCCATGCACTCGCAGCTGAGGCCGGGTTCGCATTGGCAGATCGAGTCGAGGTCA
>JAUHZF010000256.1 GCA_030426145.1 Polyangia bacterium | reverse complement strand
CCCTCCCTCAGAAGGTCGTGCGTGCGCCGTCTGCGAGCTCGTGACCCGAGGCGGACTTGCCGCCCCAGACGATCATCTCGTTGCCGGTCCAGACTGCGGTCGCCTGCTCTCGGGCCGAGAGGGCGGTCGTCGGCGCGATGGGGAGCCATCCTCCGCCGCTGCTGGAGGGCGTGAAGCGACCGCCGTCGTCGACGAACTCGCCGCACACGGGCCCTCGACACCCGCTCATCACCCAGAGGGCGTCGCCGGTCCATGCGTAGGCGTGATACTGACGCGGTCCTGGCGCCCCGGAGGTGTCGGTCGCTACCCAGCCGTCGCCGGGCGTGTAGAGGCCGCCGTCCAGGGGGTAGTTGCCTCCGTCCCAGCCACCCCAGATGAGCATGGCATCCCCTGTCCAGACGAATGCGGGACTCTGTCGTACGGATGGCGCACCGGCACTTGCGATGTCCGTCGTCCAGGTGTCGGTGCTGGGATCGTAGTGTTTGCCGTTGCCGAGCCAGTCGAAGGTGTCGGTGCCACCCCACACGAGCATCTCGCTGCCCGTCCACACCGCTGCATGACCGAACCTGGCTGATGGCTGGCCGCTACCAGAGATGCTGGTCCAGGTGTCGGCGACGGGGTCGTAGCGTGCGCCTTGGTTCTGTGGGTTTGGACCGTTGACGCCGCCCCACACGAGCATCTCGGTGCCGGTCCAGACGGCCGTATGTTGGTTGCGAGGGGACGGAGCGCCCGCACTGCTCATCGCGGTCCAGGTGTCGGTCGCGGGGTCGTAGCTCGCGCCGGTGGCCTCGAAGTCGGTGCCGAAGCCGCCCCACACGAGCATCTGTGAGCCGGTCCATACGGCCGAGTGATAGAAGCGCGCGCTCGGAGCGTCGGTGCTGCTCATCGACGTCCAGGCATCGGTGGCGGGGTTGTAGCGTGCGCCGTCTCCGCGCACGCCGCCGTCGCCGCGCCCGCCCCAGATGAGCATCTCGGTGCCCGTCCAAATCGCTGAATGACCGAAGCGGCCGTCGAGCGGGCTTGCTGGCAAGGCTGCGAACGAGGTGTCGACCGAGACGCACTGGCCCGCACCGTCGCAGACCTGGCCGTCACTTCCGCAGCTGGTCTCTCCTCCCGCGAAGTCGACCTCGCAGATCCCGCCGACGCAGGCGCGGAAAGCGCAGGCGGTGTCGCCGCCAGGGCAATCGGAGACCACAGTGCAGGGGCAACCCGTCTCCTCGGCGCATTCGGTGACGTCGCCACAGCTGGCGCCCAAGACGCCGAGGGCGCCGACCAACAGTCCGAAGAGGAGGCTTCTCACGGGTTACAGCTCGTCGATGGTGGCGCGGGCGCCGTCGCCGAGCTCGTCCCCGTCGTAGCCACCCCAGATGATGATTTCCGTGCCGGTCCAGACCGCGATGTGGTCGGAGCGTGCGCTCAGGTTGTCGTTGGCCACGACGGGGCTCCAGCCGCCTTCGGGTCCTCCGAGGGGGCGCCAGATCCCCCCCGTCTCGCGGTAGCCGCTCTCACAGGTCTGGCCGGCACAGCCGCCCCACACGAACATCGCATCGCCCGTCCAAGTGGCGGTGTGTTTTGCGCGGTTGCTGGGGGCGCCGGTGGCGGCCATGGGCGACCAGCTGTTGCCGACGGGGTCGTAGAGGGCGCCGTCGTTGAGGAAGTTGCCGCCGTCCCAGCCTCCCCATACGGCTACACGGTCGCCCGTCCAGACGGCAGTGTGGGTCTCACGCATCAGGAGCACACCCTGGGTGGTGGTGGCTCCGGACCAAAGCCCGGTCGCGGGATTGAATCTCGCTCCGCTGTTCAGCCAGTCGAAGGTGTTCGTCCCGCCCCAGAAAACGACCTCGGAGCCGGTCCATGTCGCGGAGGGTTTGAGGCGCGGCGAAGGAGCGCCGGCGGCGGGCAATGACGTCCAGGAGTCCGCCGTTGGGTTGTAGCGAGCGCCATCGCCCAGCGGGGTTGGGCCATCGCTGCCACCCCAAAGGACCATTTCGGTGCCCGTCCACGCCGTGCCCTGGAAGGTGCGGCCGGTGGGAGCTCCGACGCTCGTGATGGGGGTCCAGGTATCGGTCGCAGGGTCGTAGCGCGCGCCGTCCGTGAGGTAGGACGATTGTCCGAACCCGCCCCAGACGATCATCTCGCTTCCGGTCCACACGGCACTCGGTGAGTGTCTCGCGGCAGGGGCGCCGGTCATGCTCATCGGTCGCCACGTGTCGGTGGTCGGGTCGTAGAGCGCACCGTCACCACTGACGGCGCCGGCGCCGGGCTTGCCTCCCCAGATGAGCATTTCCGTTCCAGTCCACAGGCCGACGTGCAGCCATCGTGGGCTCGGGGCACCGGTGGTGGGGAGGGGCTGCCAGCCGGGGTCGGTGACCATGCAGCCTTGGATGGGCGGATGGGTCACGACGCCCGTGAGCGGATCGCAGATGTCCTCGGTGCACGGGTCGCCGTCGCCGGTGTCGATGGGGTCGGTGCTGATGCACGCGCCATCCTCGGTGCAGGTGGCGACGCCGTCGCAGGCGTCGCCGGTGTCGCAGACGGTGCCTGCGATGAGGACCTCGAACTGGCAGGTGCCGTCGAAGGGGTTACAGCGGTCTTCGGTGCACGGGTTGCCGTCGTTGCACTCGATGAGGTCGCACTGAACCGCCGGGAGGGGGTCGAGGTCACAGCCCGGTGCGCTCAGGGCGGCCAGCGCGGCCGCCAGCCACGGGGTTGCGATCGAGATCGCCGAACGCCGCATCACCTATGGAGGTACACGGGCCCGCCGCGGGCGTCCATCTATGGTGATGGGGGCGGCGATATCCGCTTGGCCGCGCCGGACGCGAGCTTGGCCTTTCGCTCGGTCTCACACTCGGCGAGCCGGCGCTCGGCGAGGCGCACCCAGGGGTCGGAGAGGGGGGCGCGGTCGAGGAACGAGCGCCAGGCGGCGATGGCGTCGCGGTAGTTCTGCTCGCGTTCGACGGGGTCGGTTTCGGCCCGGGCGCGCTGCCACATGCCAAGCGCGCCGTAGTAGGCCTCGTCGTAGGCGGGCACGTAGAACCAACCCGGGCCATTGATGCGCTGATCGAGGGGGTCGTAGGTGCGGGCGGTGGCGATGGTTGACAGGGCGCCCTCGAGGTCACCCGAGCGGTCGAGGGCCACGGCCAGTCCCCAGAGGGTGGTGACCCCGCTGTCGAGCATCAGGGTCGAGGAGGTCGCGCGCAGGGCGGCGCGGTAGCCCCGCACGGCTTGCAGGATCCGCCCGAGCGCCATGTGTCCTTCGGCCTGGTTGGCTTGCAGCACGGCGTGGCTGTCGGGGTCGGGTTCATGGGCGATGGCGTCGTCGTAGGTGGCCACCTCGTCTTCGTGGCGTCCGAGTCGCGCGTAGCTGATGGCGAGTGTTTGCAGCGCCTGAGCACGAAGGGTGGTGGGCGTGCGCGGGTGGCGCGCGACGTAGAGCAGGTGGTCGGCCGCGACCTCGAGCTGACGGGCGTCGCGTTCGAGCTCGTAGAGGTAGTGGTGCACGCGACCCATCTGGTAGCGGGTGACGGGGTCGCTCGCGGCGGGGGCGCCGCTCTCCTCGAGCACGCGCTTGGCCTTGGACAGCGCGGCGGCCTGACGCAGAGGGGAGCGACCCTGGCGGAGGCGGTAGTGCTCGTCGAGGTGCTCGTCGCCGGCGGCCCGGGCCTGCGCGGCCGCGTGACGCTCGGGGGCCACGGCTCGACGCCAGATGCTCGGGCCAGCCGTGGCCGCGGACGACGTCGTGAGGACGATGGCGACGATGCCGAGGCGCAGGCTCAACGACCGCGCCTCCGCGGTGCGGTGGGTTGGCTTCTACGCTGTGCGACTTCGGCGAAGGGACCCGTCTTTCGCGAACCAGTGAGGTAGATCGCGAAGGCTTTGCTGGCCGCGGCGGGGTCTTCGGCCGACTGCGCCATCGCGCGCAGCAGAGGCAGGTCTTCGGCGTGCACGAGGTAAGCGCCGGTGGTGCGCTTCGACCAGGAGGCGACACCCCGTTGGTCGGCGATCACGGCATCGGCTTGAGCGTGTCGGCCCGCGAGGTCGAGAACGAGGGCGAGGGTGATCGCAACGTCGGTGCGAAGCGCATGGTAGCTGTCGCGGGACGCCTCCCGCAGGTAGGCCAGGGCTTCGGCCGCTCGGCGTTCGGCGGGCGCCGACTCGAGCGCCGCGTAGGTCGCCTCGAGCAACACCTGGGCGCGCTGCGCCCGGCCGGGTAGGAGCGCGATCCGCGGGACCAAGACCCTGTAGGTTGCGAGGGCATCGACGTGTTTGCCCGCCTTTCGCTGAGCGCGGGCGAGGGCGTGCATGGCGGCGGGCGGGTCGATGCTTCTCGGATCCCGCTTCTGCGCGAGCTCGAAGGCGGCGAGCGCCGCCTTGGCGTCTCCCTCGGCGAGCGCGAGCCTCGCGAGCAGCACCTGGGGGGCGGCCGTCCCCTTTACGAGCTGGTCGGCCGCAGTCGCGTCCTTCTTCGCCTGGTCGGGGTCGCTCTTCAGGCGGACCTGCGCGCGACTGAGCAAGCGGCAATAGCGACGCACCGATGGCCGCCGCGCGCGCTGCCACAGCGTGCGCTGCCGCTTGCCGGCCCGGCAGATCGCCGGCTGACTCGATGCCGCCGCGGCCGCGACGAGATCACTCGGGGCGTGTGCCGCGATGGTGGTGGCGAGGAGGTAGGACAGCCACATGTCCAGGGAGCATAGCGGCGGTCGTGGAGCGACGACAGAGGGGGATCGTTCAACCGTCGAAGGCGTCGCGGCGGATGATGGTCTCGCTTCGGCGCGGCCCCACCGACACGATGTCGATGGGGAGCTCGGTCTTCTCGGTGATGAAGGCGAGGTAACGCTGCGCGTTCGCGGGCAGGTCCTCGATGCGACGGCATGCGGTGATGTCGTCGGTCCAGCCAGGCAGCGTCTCGTAGATGGGCTCGGCGTCGAAGAAGTCGCCCACGGGTACCGCGTCGTGCTCGTGGGTCGAGGTGCGGTAGGCCACGCAGACCTTCAGCTCCTTCATGCCGCTGAGCACGTCGAGCTTGGTCAGGGCCAGTGCGTCGAGACCGTTGACCCGGCGCGCGTAGCGAAGGGCCGCGAGGTCGAGCCAGCCGGTGCGTCGAGGCCGCCCGGTGACCGAGCCGTATTCGTGGCCCGCGTCGCGGAGATGCTGGCCGTCGGCGTCGTCGAGCTCGGTCGGGAAGGGGCCTTCGCCGACGCGCGTGGTGTAGGCCTTCGTGATGCCCACCACGCGGTCGATGCGACTGGGGCCGATGCCGGCGCCGGTGCATGCGCCGCCGGAGACGGCCGACGACGAGGTCACGTAGGGGTAGGTGCCGTGGTCGATGTCGAGCAGCGTGCCTTGCGCGCCCTCGAGCATGATCCGCTTGCCGCCGCGGGCCCACTGCTCGAGCAGGGTGCTCGTCTCGGTGATGAACGGTACGAGCCGCTTGGCCTGAGCCTCGAGGGGAGCCATCACCTCGTCGACGCTGGGTAGCTGACCTCCGAGGGCTTCGACCGTCGCGCTCCACGTGGCGAGCGCTTCCGCGATGCGGTCGCGCGCGTGGTCGAGGTTGCGCAGGTCACCCGTGCGCAGACCACGGCGGCCGACCTTGTCCTCGTAACAAGGGCCGATGCCTCGTTTCGTGGTGCCGATCTTGGTGCCTTCCTTCGACTCCTCTCGGAGGCTGTCGATGGTGACGTGGTAGGGGAGGATGAGGTGGGCGCGGTCGGAGAGGAAGATGCGGTCGTCGACCGACAGGCGGCGCTCGGTGAGCGTGTCCATCTCTTCGATGAGTACGGCCGGGTTGATGACCATGCCCTGGCCGAGCACACATTGCGTGTGGCCGTGCAGGACGCCGCTGGGGGTGAGCCGTAGGACGATCTTGTCGTCGCCTACGACGAGGGTGTGGCCGGCGTTGGGCCCGCCCGCATAGCGCACGACGACTTCGGCGCGCTCCGACAGGAGGTCGACGACCTTGCCCTTGCCCTCGTCGCCCCACTGCGCCCCGATGATGATGAGGGTGCTCATGCGAGCGCTACACTTCCATGATCTGCGACTCGCGGTCGCTCACGGTCTTGTCGACCCGCTTGATGGCCTCGGAGACGATTTCCTCGACCTTCTTCTTGGCGCGGCCCTCATCGTCCTCGCTGATCTCGCCCTCTTTGGTGGCGGCCGCGAGCATGTCCATCGCCTCACGACGGTGCTGACGAACGCTGATCTTGGCGTCCTCGCCGGTGCGCTTGGTGAGCTTGACCATGTCCTTGCGGCGGTCTTCGGTGAGGGGGGGGATAGGCACGCGAACGATCTCGCCGTCGACCTGCGGGTTGAGGCCGAGGCCCGCCTCACGGATGGCCTTGTCGATGGCTTGGAGTTGCGTCTTCTCCCAAGGCTTGATGGTCAGCATGCTCGCGTCGGGCACGCCCATCTGCGCCATCTGTGAGATGGGCGTCGGGGTGCCGTAGTAGTCGACCCGCACGCGGTCGAGGATGCTGGGGTGGGCGCGGCCGGTCCTCACCTTGGACAGCTCGCGTCGGAGCGCTTCGAAGCTCTTCTCGATGCCATCGTTGAGCTCGGCCACCACGTCGTCGATCATCGAATCATTCTCCTGTCGGACAAGCCGGCGGACCTTAGCACGTCGCTCGGCATGTAGTAGGCATAGGATCTGTAAGGTGGAAGTGGACGCGAAGAGCTACGACGTGCTGGTCGTCGACGACGAAGTCGACAACCTCGACGCGTTCCGTTTTGCCTTCCGCAAGACGTTCCGGCTCCACCTCGCCCAAGGCGGCGAGGAGGGTTTGCGCATGGTGCAGGAAGGGCTCGCGCCGGCGGTGGTGGTCGCCGACCAGCGCATGCCACGTCTCAGCGGGATCGAGATGCTTCGCCAGATCAAGGCAGCTCGGCCGGACACCTACGCCATCCTGCTCACCGCCTACGCCGAGCTCGACGTGCTCATCGACGCGGTCAACAGCGGAGCCGTCGACCGCTACGTCTCCAAGCCCTGGGACAGCAAAGAGCTCGACGCCATGCTCCGTCAGGGGATCCAGAGCTACGCCACCCTCCAGGAGAACCACCGCCTGCGCCAACAGCTCGAGCGCTACGCGGGGTACCTCGAGAAGCAGCAGCGTGATCCTCTCGACTTCGGTCAGATCGTGGGCGGGGGCGCGTCGACCCAGCGCGTCCTACGTCTCGTCGAAGAAGTGGCGCCGACCATGACGCCGGTTCTCATCGAGGGCGAGACGGGACTGGAGAAGGACGTCGTGGCCCGCGCCGTCCATGTGGGCTCGACGCGTGAGGAGAGCCCCTTCGTGGCCGTGACCTGTGCGGCCTTCCCGGGGGACGCACTGGAGCGCGAACTCTTCGGATACCGCCGCGGCGCCTTCGAGGGCGCGCTGCAAGACCGCGAGGGGCGAGGCGAGCTCGCCCACGGCGGAACCCTCTACCTGCATGAGGCGGGCGAGCTGTCGCCGTCGTTGCAAGGGCGCCTTCTCCGCCTGCTCGAAGAGGGCCAGGTGGAGCGTGTGGGCGACACCCAACCCCGCACCGTCGACCTGCGCATCATCGTCTCCTGCACGCCCGGCTTCGCCGAGTCGTCCCTCAGCCGGGGCATGGTGCCGGAGCTACGCTCTCGCCTGACCGTCTTTCCGGTGCCGCTTTCGCCCCTCAGAGGGCGGCGCGAGGACATCCGACCCCTCGCCGAACATTTTCTTCGCAAGCACGCCCATCGCAACGGCCGCCAGATCGCCACTGTGAATGCCGAGGCGGTAGGTGCGCTCGAGGCCTATGCCTGGCCAGGCAACGTGCGGGAGCTCGAGAACGTGCTCGAGCGGGCCGCGATTCTGGCCGGTGAAGGCGCCATCGCCGCGGACCATCTGCTCTTCCAGCGGGGGTCCACCAAGCCCTCCGCACCTGCCGATCGTGGACTTTCGCTCTCGGGCAAGCTCGACGCGATCGAGCGACGCGAGCTCATCGCGGCGCTGGAGAAGCACGACGGCAACAAGGCCGAGGTGGCCCGGTCGCTGGGGATCCACCGCACCACGCTCTACTACCGGCTCAAGAAGCTGGGCATCGACGCGTGACCCCGCTCCCGCGGTCGTTCTACGAGCGCGACGCGGTGACCGTGGGGCGCGCCATGATCGGCAAGCTCCTCGTACATGCGAGCCACGAAGGGCTCTGCGCGGGGCGCGTCGTCGAGACCGAGGCCTACTGCGGACCCGAAGATGCTGCCGCACACAGCACGGGAGGGCGCCGGACCGAGCGCACGGAGACCATGTGGGGACCAGCTGGGCACGCCTACATGTTCCTCATCTACGGCATGCACTGGTGCTTCAACGCGGTCGTCGCCACCGAGGGCGTACCGCACGCGGTGCTCGTGCGCGCGGTGGAACCGGTCGAGGGGCGTGCCCTGATGGCCGTGCGACGCGGCATGGCGGACGGCCGACGCGAGCTGAGCAACGGTCCAGGAAAACTCTGCGCCGCGCTCGGTCTCGACGCGTCCCACAAGGGCCTCGACCTGGTGGGGGAGACTCTCTTTCTCAGCGAGGACCCACAGGAGGCGCCTCCGGTCATCAAGACCTCACGACGCATCAACATCGACTACGCGGGCGACTGGGTGGCCAAGCCATGGCGTTGGTACGCAGCCGGCAATCGCTACGTGTCCGTAAAGCCTAAGGATTAGTCGATATACTAAGTGTAATGCACTAGGTGTTCGGCATAGAGTGCCGTCTATAGAGTTTACTCTACAGAGTGGCGCCAGCCACGCTCACCCGCGACGGCGCGGCCCTCGGTGGCTAGCTTCAACAGGTGGGCTTCCAGGCTCAGCTCCGCGATGGGCCAGACCGCGGGGGGCACGTCGTCGTAGACCCGCTCTACCAACGCCGAGAGCGCGACCTCGTGCTCGCCGAGGGCGGCGACCACCTTGTCCTCGCGCATGAGGCGGTGGTCGATGTAGTGCTGGTACTTGCCTGCGGGGTCATCGATGGGAGCGCCGTGGGCCGGAAGCGCCATGGCCGGGTCGCGGTCGCGCAGCCGGGCGAGCTGCTCGAGGTAGACCCGCAGGTCGCCGTCGCCGGGGGCGATGAGGATGGTGCCCACGCTGGCGACCATGTCGCCGACGATCTGGATCTTCGAGGTCGCTTCCTCGAGACAGAGGTGCCCCCGGTCGTGGCCCGGAGTGTGGAGACAAGTCCATCGCTGCGGCTCGGGCCCGTCGAGATCGATGACCTCACCGTCGTCGAGCAGCCGATCGAATGGCAGGTGGGGGAGAAGGTCGGCCGTGACCGCATGGCCCCACAAGGGGAGACCGAGGGCTCGGCTCAGCGCCTCGGCGCCGCCCACGTGGTCGGGGTGATGATGGGTGACGAAGATGGCGCGGAGGGTTCGGCCCGTGTGGACCAAGCCCTCTGCCCAGGCGCACCACGCTCGCTGCTCGTCGTCGAATGGGGTCGCCGGCTCCACCAACAGCAGCTCCCGGGTCCCGAGGGCGTAGCTGTTGGTCGACGTGGCCGGAGGCAGCGTGGGCGTGCGCGCCTCGAAGCGCTGCACGCCCGGCGCCACCTCCACGGGACGCGGGTCGGTCATGGCCGGCGTCAGCCGTTGTGCACCGCGAGTGCGAGGCCCTCACCACCGCCGAGGCAGATGGAGGCCATGCCGCGCTCGACCTTCTGATCGCGCATCGCGTAGATGAGCGTGGCGAGGATGCGGGCACCGCTGGCCCCGATCGGATGGCCGATGGAGACCGCACCACCGCGGACGTTGACCGTGGACAGATCGAGGTCGCAGAGCTTGGCCACGGCCATGGGCACGACGCTGAAGGCCTCGTTGATCTCGTGCAGGCCGATCTGCTTCTTGTCGAGCTTGAGCTTGGCGAGCGTGTTGTCGATGGCCTTGGCCGGGGCGGTGGTGAACCACTCGGGCGCCTGGGCCGCGCCGCCGTAGCCCTCGATACGGACGAGGGGCTCGAGGTTGCGCGATTTGACAGCCTCTTCGCTCGCGAGCACGAGCGCGCAGGCGCCGTCGTTGATGCTCGAGGCGTTGGCCGCGGTCACCGTACCGTCCTTCTTGAAGGCAGGACGGAGCTTGGGGAACTTGTCGGGCACGCCGCGGCCAGGCTCCTCGTCGGCGGCGACGGCGATGGGATCGCCCTTGCGCTGCGGCACCTCGACCGTGCACAGCTCGTTGTCGAACAGGCCTTCCGCCTGGGCGGCGAGGGCACGACGGTAGCTCTCCTTCGCGAACTCGTCTTGGGCCTCGCGGCTGAAGTCGTACTCGGCGGCGCAGAGCTCACCGCAGTTGCCCATGTGCTGATCGGAGTAGGGGTCCCAGAGCCCGTCCATGATCATGCCGTCCTTGATCTGGCCGTCGCCCATGCGGTACCCGGTGCGACCCTTCGTCAGGTAGTAGGGGACGTTGGACATCGACTCCATGCCGCCGGCGACCACGATGTCGGCGTCGCCGAGCGCGATGGTCTTGGCCGCGAAGATGACGGCCTGGAGGCCGGATCCGCACACCTTGTTGACGGTGGTGCAGGGGACCTCGTCGGGGAGGCCGGCGAAGCGCGAGGCCTGTCGAGCCGGAGCCTGCCCGATGCCGGCCGAGAGCACGTTGCCCATGAACACCTCTTGGATGTCCTTGGCTTCGAGCTTCGCCTGCTCGACGCTGGCCTGGATGGCGCGGGCGCCGAGCTTGGGGGCGGTGAGGCTGCTTAGCGACCCCAGGTAGCTGCCGATGGGGGTTCGCTTGGCGGCGACGATGTAGACGGGCTTGGGAAGAGTCATGGTTTTCCTTGGTCGACGCTCGCTAAAGTTGGCGGCGCCTCGGTCGTTCCTCAGATCGCGGGGGCCTCGGCCCCCACGATTCCAGGATTGGGTTGGAAGGGTTGGCCCTCCGCTCGGGTGGGCCACCCATCGGCCAAATTGAAGGATAGGACCGTGGAGAGCAAGTCGTACGTACTGGTCGTCGGAGAAGCCAACAACCACGCCCTCAGGACGGTAGAGGTCGCGGCCACCATGGCGGGCGCCGATGTGCGCCACCATTTTTCGGTCGAAGCCGCCGTCGAGCAGGTCGCCCGCAAGCGGCCCATGGCCCTGGCCATGGCCCTCGACGGGACATCGGTGCTCGAGAAAGCGATGAACCTGCGGTCCCGCATCACGGTGCCGGGCCTCGCGCTCGTCGGCATGGTTCACGAGCCCACCAACCTGCTGTTCGAAGAAGCCTACGGTGCTGGGGTCGACGACATCTGCATGGTGGACGGCCGCGCCCTCGGGCGCCGCTTCCGCCAGATCTCCGAGGCACCCACCCAAGAGGCCATGGATGCTCGTCGCCGGGGCCAAGACGGCCGTGTGGCCGTGGTGGCCAATGCCGACACCACCACCCGAATGCTCATCGGGCGGGTCTTTCTCGACGCGGGCTACGAGGTACGTTTCGCCCGCGACGCCGACCATGTGCGTGCCCATCTCGACGGGGCCAAGGTCCTCATCGTCACCTCCGAGATCGAGACCAGTGAGGAGATGGTGCTCAGCGCACAGCTGCGTCGGGACGGGTTCGACGGCCCGGTGATCGTTCACACGCCGCCGAAGCAGATCGGTCCCATGCGGAGCGCCCTGCACGGCATCCCCAACGTGGTGGTCAACGACGCCTTCTCGCCTCCGGCCAACCTGCTCTTCGTGGCCAACGAGCTCTGCAACCGCCCCGCCGTCGAGGCCCGCGAGAGCGAGCGCCTCCTGTTCGGGTGCACGGTCGAGTTCAGGACCGCAGGGCGCAGCAATCGCGACGTGGGCTTCATGTACAACATGAGCGCCGGTGGCGTGTACGTGCGCACCCTCGCTCCGCCGCCGCGCCTCGAAGAGGTATGGCTCGAGTTCCAGCCGCCTCGTTCCGACCGCCTCGTGCACCTCGAGGGCACCGCCGTCTGGACCCGCGGCTTCGGCAACAATGGCTTCGCCACCGTGCCCAGCGGTTTCGGCGTGCAGCTCGCGGGCGGCTCCGAGCGCGATCTCGTTCGCTACGGTCGCAGCTACCAGGCCTTCCTCAAGGAGCGGAGTCGAGTCCTGATCGAGAGCAACATGGAAGGCCCCACCGTGATGCAGAAGATGGCCGCGGGCATGACCGCGCCGCCGCCCTGCTGAGCGCGCCCAGTTGCCACGGCGGCTGTGATAGACCGTCGCCGTGAGCGACGAGCCGCCCCCCAAGCTCTGGCGTGAGGAGCTGACACGCGCCTACGTCGAGCTTCGAGGGTCGCGGGTCACGCCCCTCCGGGGCGCGGTTTCGGTGGCCCTGGGCCTGTGGGTGGGGAGCATTCCCGCCTTCGGGCTTCACACGCCCATCGTGCTGGCCCTCTGCCTCTGGCTGCGCCTCGACGGCCTCTTGGCCTGGGTGGCCTCGAACGTCAGCAATCCCGCCTTCGCCCCCTTCTTGCTCTACGGGGAGGTGCAGATGGGCGCCTACGTGCTCACCGGAGCCCCGCTCGACCACTTCGACGTGCAAGCGGCTCGTGACACCGGGGTCTCGGGCGTGATCCTCTACGCCTTCGCCGGCTCGCCCTTCGTGGCGACGGGCATCGCCGCCCTCGGGTTGATGGTGGTCTACGGCTACCTCAGCGCCTATCGGGACGGTCCCACCGCGACGCGACGCACCTACGCGCTCCCCGCACACGCGCCTGCGTGGTGGCACGCGGCAGAGCGGGTGGCCGCACGCCTCGCGCCAGAGGAGGAAGGTCGAACGCGGTTCCAGGTGACGCGTATCGAGCTCGTGACGGACCCCGCACCCGAGCGCTGGGCGAAGTGGCTCGCGTCCCCCGACCGCTTGGGCATCGTCGGGCCCAAGTCGGCGCGGGCAGCCCTCGCCCTGCTCGAGCTCGGCGTCGCCAACGCGGCTTGGGCGCTCGACCCCGAGGCCGAAGCGGCGGCGGCAGCAGCGGCGCGGTCGCCCGCGCTGGCCATGCAGGTGGAAGCGAATCCAGACGCCCCTCTGCCGAGTGCCGACGCGCTGCTCTGGCTCGAGGCCCTGAGCTCGCGCCCGCTGGCAGAGCAGGAGGCGCTGTTGCGGCGGGCGGTCGACGCGGTGTCACCTCAGGGACGGCTGCTGCTACAGGTCTACACGTCGGGGCGTGGGCTGGGCACGCTGCTTTCACGACTTCGGGGACGCCGTCTGCGGTCGGCCGCAGCCTGGGCCGACCGCCTCGAAGCCGATGGCTTCACCACCGAGATCACCCGGGCCGGCCTGGGCCGGGTCCTCATCTGCGCGACACGATCATGACCTTCACGCTCCACACCGAACGCATCACCGCCGGAGAGCCGCGCCGCTGGGCCTTCGTGCTCCACGGCATCTTCGGGTCGGCCGCCAACTGGCGTCTCTTCATGCGCAACCTGGCCAAAGCCCGACCTGACTGGGGGTTCGTGCTCGTCGACCAGCGCGGTCATCACCGCTCCCTCGGGGCGCCACCTCCGCACACCATCGACGCGATGGCCGACGACCTCGTGCACGTCGAGGCGTCCCTCGGCCTCACCGTCGAGGGCGTCGTAGGTCACTCTCTCGGCGGCAAGGTCGCGCTCGCCTACGCGCGGCATCGCGCGCAGTTGGGCGTGCCGCCCCTTTCTCAGCTCTGGGTGCTCGATTCCCAACCCGGTGCGCGGGGCGCCCCCGAACCCGACAGCATCACCTTGCAGGTGCTCGAGATGCTGGAGGGGCTTCCACTCCATTTCGAGCGCCGCGAGGCCTTCGTGCGCGCCGTGCGCGAGGCCGGGCAGTCTCAGATGGTCGCGGCGTGGCTCGCCATGAACGTGCGACGCACGGGGGACCGCTACGAGCTCGCGCTCGATCTTCCTGCGCTGCGTCAGATCCTCTGGGATTTCTACGAGCACGACGCTTGGGACGTGCTCGAGACGCCGGGTGAGGGCATGCACGTGGTGGTCGGGGGCAAGAGCTACGTCTGGACCGAGGGCGACCTCGAGCGGCTGCGCGGGGCCACCCACCTCGGCGTGCACGTGCTTCCCGAGGCCAGCCACTGGGTGCACGCCGACGAGTCCGAGGCTCTGCTCGCCGTGATGCGCGACGCCTTCTGAGCTCAGCCCTCGCGGCAGAGGAGGAAGAACGCGTTCTGAGCCTTGTCCTTCTTGTAGGCCGCGCCCACGACGACGTTCTTGGCGACCG
>JAUHZF010000255.1 GCA_030426145.1 Polyangia bacterium | reverse complement strand
GGCTACGCTTTCGACGGCCGGCTCACGCGCCCCGAGCCGCTCAGCTTCGACCCCGATGCCTACGTTGCCGACGGGGTCATGGTGGCGCGCCTTCCCATCCTCGACATCAACCTCGCGGTCGACGTGGCCGAGGGGCTCATCCGCGTCTCCAACGCCATCGTCACGGCGAAGGTCGAGAACCGGCCGAACGGCATCGCCCTCGTCGAGGGCAACATGGGGGGATGGATCACTCAGCGGAACGCCCTGCGCTTCCTGGCGAGCTATCGGGTTGCCGTCCCTGGTCCCAACGGTTCGACGGTCATCGGGCTCTGCAACGACGGGTCCACGCAGTACGGCATCTTCCGCAGCGCCGCGTGTCGCGGTTCGGACGGGCGCATCGACGAGGGCAGCCCAGACCTGGCCTGCAACGCGATCTCGATGGGGGTCGGCTTCACCGCCGACCCCGTCAAGCGAGGCAACATCGTCGACGTGCCTTTTCCTGAACCCTACTGCGACGAAGCATCCGACCCGCGCAACGACGCGTGTCCGGGGCCTTGAGCTATCCTCGACCCCGCCCCAACCAGGAGCGTATGATGGCGATATGCGTGCGTCGGCCGTGCTCGCCGTCTTCACTGCCGCCCTCTGCGGGGTCGGCTGGAGCTGTGCGCTGGAGTCGTTCAGCAAGGGGGATCCGCAGCCGCTCGCTTCGGGGGGAAGCGGGGGAACGGGCGGCAGCGGGGGCGGCACCGGCGGCGTCGGCGCCGCATGCCAGAGTGACGCCTACCCCGCGCCTCCGAGCATCGGCGACACCAATACCCGCATCGAGTTCTACACTGCGATCCGATCGGTCAACTTCGAAGACGCTGGCGCCAACCTGCCGGTCGGGATCGACCTCGACCGAAGGTGCACATGCGATCCCACCGGCTACGACGAGGGGCCGAGTTGTCTGCCTCCGGACGGGCTCGACGTCGTGTGCGACCTGGGGAACGGCCGCGACAACGCCTTCTACCAAATCGTTCAGCTCGCCAGCGTCGCCTTCCAGCTCGATTTTGAGGCCGCTTTCTCGGAGTCGGCGAACAATGGCTCGGCGACGCTTCTCTTCCGGGTCCAGGACTACAACGGCCTCCCGGATGACCCCGACGTGAAGCTTTCGCTCTTCTCTGCCTCCGGACGGACCGATCCGCCCACGTGGGACGGCACGGACACCTGGCCCATCTCGGAGACATCGCTCGTCGAGGGGGGGACCACGGTCGACGAGCCGCGCTACGTCGATGAGGCGGCCTACGTCGTCGGTGGCAAGCTCGTGAGTGGGCTCAACGCATCGGTCATCACCTTCGCCGGAAGCAATGGGCGGATCGAGCTGGAGCTGCTCGGTGCTGGACTCATCGCCGACATCGTCGACGGGCCGCTCGGGTACGAGCTGCGAAACGGAGTCTTCACCGGGCTCATCACGGAGGAAGGCCTCTTCCGTACCGTCGCCTCTTACCGAGATGCGATGGGGGCGGGCTTCTGTTCGGCGGACCAGTCGTTCCAGTTCGGTGCCCGCTTCTTCTGCGATGCTCGCGACGCCACCATCGTTCAGAGCCCCGGACCCACGACGCAATGCGACGCGCTCACCTTCGCGATGGGCTTCAACGCCGAAGCCACGCAAGGGCCCAACGGAACCATCGTGGCCGAGCCCATCGACATGGGGGGCTGCATGGAGACACCTCCCACCAGCTGCGAGGCCTACTTCAACGGGAACGCTGGCGGCGCTGGCGGCGGCAGCTGAGTGCCGCGGCTTGCCCCCCTCGGGGTGCGACGGCTACAAAGCGCGCATGAACGTCGCTCGAACCCTTTGGTGCGTTTCGCTGAGCCTGCCGCTTCTCACCGGCTGCATCACGCGCAGCGAGCACGACAAGCTCATGGCTGAAGCCGCTCAGCGTCTCCAGCAGACTCAGCAGGCCCATCAGGCCCAGCTCGCGGCCAAGGATCAGGAGATCACCGACCTCCAGACCCGCATCGGACTCCTGGAGGGGGAGATCGCGGAGCGGGACAAGCGCATTGGGGAAGAGCAGGCCAAGGCCGCGGATCTACAACGCAAGCTCGACGACGCGGTCGCCCTCAACGAGCAGCTCCGCAACACCCTCGAGCGCGCCGGCAAGAGCGTCGACAAACTCCTCACCGAGAAGGGCGATCTGAGCAAGGCGCTGCAAGACAGCAAGGACCGCCTCGAGGAGCTGCGCAAGGCACAGGCGGCGGCGCAGAAGCGGGCCGACCTCTTCAAGAGCCTCGCGCTCAAGTTCAAGAAGATGATCGACTCGGGCGACCTGAAGATCGTGCTCCGCGACGGACGCATGGTGCTTCAGCTCCGCAACGAGGTGCTGTTCGACCCGGGCCGCGTCGACATCAAGGAGGCGGGCAAGGATGCGCTCAAGGAGGTGGCGACCATCCTGTCTACCCTCGACGACCGCAAGCTCCAGGTCGCCGGTCACACCGACAACGTGCCCATCTCCACCGGTCGCTTCCCGAGCAACTGGGAGCTGAGCACCGCGCGTGCGGTCAACGTGGTGAAGTACCTCGTCGAGCAGGGCGTGCAGCCGGCAGAACTCTCGGCTGCGGGCTACAGCGAGTACGACCCGGTCGCCGACAACGAGTCGACGGACGGCAAGGCCAAGAACCGACGGATCGAGATCGTGCTCCAGCCCAACATCGGCGAGCTGGTGCAGGTGCCCACCGAAGCCCTCACCAACTGAGTCCGGGCCGCGACACGACGTCGTCTCACGCTCCCCCTCGCGTAGCGAACCTACCGCGAAATGTCGGAAACCAGGCAAGCCGAGTCAGACGACGAAGGCTTTCAGGACACTTCCCTGGCCAAGTCTCGAAGAATTGAGTACTTGGCACCGCCGTGTGGAACGAAGCAGAGGTCGACGAGGGCTGGGAGCTGAAGTCGACGGAGAGCACCTCCGAGGGGGCCCCAGCGCCGCACAGTCGCGCCGTCGAGGACACGGACGTGGACCTCGGCTGGGGACTCGAGTCTTCGGAGCCGATGTCTTCCGAGCGCCCGTCAGCCGCGCCTGCCGACCTCTCGCCCGTCGAACGGCGGCCTGCGGCCCGGTTGCCAGCATCGCTGCAGCCTCAGAGTGTTGCGGTAGATGCCCTGGAGGTCGACGATGGCTGGGAGCTTGAGCCGCCCGTCCGCTCTACCCCGGAGACGGTCTCTCCCGTCCAGGAGGAGCTCCCCGCGCGTAAGAAGGCGGCCCCCGCGAGCCGAGAGGCAGCGAAGAGCGAAGTCCGTCGCCGTCGCAAGAAGCAACGCAAGAAGCGCAAGCCTGCAGAGGAGCGCAAGGCTGAGGCGAAGCGCCGCAACGCCGCCAAGCGCGCCGACAAGGCCGCCCGCAAGGCGAAGCGCGACAAGCGCGGTGCTCCGCGCCAGCCCAAGTCCAAGAAGCAGGCACGCCGCAAGAAGGGCGAGGCGCGCGGCTCCGCCCCAACCGCAGCCGCCCGCTCGAAGGTCGCAGCGCCCAAGACGCTGACCGCAAGCAAGCCGAGCAAGACGAGCAAGACGAGCCGGGCGAAAAGAGCGGTCGAGGGGCCCCGACCACGTGAGGGTGAGGAGCGGGCCGTCACGTCACTCCAGCCAGCCACTGGCACGGGGCCATGGCTCCGCTACGCCGTGGTGCTCATCGCGGTTGTCGCCCTCGCCTACCTCTTCTGGGCTCACTGAGTCGCCGCGAATTGCGGTCTGGCAGGAACCTCGGGTAGCGGAAAGCGATGGTCGATCGCTTTCCGTGGCGCTGCGTGAACGGAGACGGCCACAAAGCGATCGATGATCGCCGTGGGAATCTCGTGCTTCTCGGGCGGGAGACGAGTCGAGCCTCGGGGTAGCGACGTGTTTAGGGTCAGGCTTCGGCTGCGAACAGCGCCTCGACGCGGGCCAGATCCTCGGGGGTGTCCACTCCGTGGCCGGGGGGCTCGTCGAGCACGTGCACGGCGATGGACAGGCCGTCGGCAAGCGCGCGGAGTTGCTCGAGACGCTCCGCCTCCTCGTGGGGGTGTGGGGGCAGCGCCGTGATCCGTCGCAACGCGTCCACCCGGTAGGCGTAGAGACCTAGGTGCCGAAGGAAAGGCACGCCTGCCGGCAGCACCTCGGGCACCTCGCCTGGGGTGAAGGCATCCCGGGTCCACGGGATGGGCGCCCGCGAGAACCAGCGGGCGCCGTCACGGTCGTCGACCACCACCTTGACCACGTGCGGCGAGAAGAGCTCGGCCGGGTCGGTGATGGGGGTGGCCAAGGTGGCCATGTCGGTCCCTCGGTGCTCCAACAGCTTCGCCACCGCGGCGATGGCGGCGCTCGGCATGCGCGGCTCGTCGCCCTGGACGTTGACGATGACCTCGTCCGGGGTCCAGCCCTGCCGGGCGGCGACCTCGGCCACACGGTCGGTGCCCGAGGCGTGGTCGGCGCGGGTGAGGGCGGCGACGCCACCGAAGTCCTCGACCGCCTCGACCACACGCGTGTCGTCCGTCGCGACCACCACCGAGGCCGCGCCCGCGGCCATCGCCCGTCGGTGCACGTGCTCGATCATGGGCCGACCCGCGATGAGGCGAAGCGGTTTGCCGGGGAGACGGGTCGCCCCGTACCGGGCGGGGATGACGACGTGAAAGCTCATGCCGAGAGGCTATTTTCGGCGGCGCCTCGGGTCCAGGTTCGTCAGCCCGGCTTTTTTCGTCCCCAGGCCCCCCTTCCGCCCCACATTCCACTAGGTTTCCCCCATGCCCCCCGTCGCCGCGCCGCGCTCGGTCGCCGTCTTCTCGTGGGGCATGTGGCGTACGGCCAACCTGGCCACGCTGTCCGGGGCGAAGCGGTTGCTCTTCCGCCCTCGTGACGCCAGCGCGCGCAACGTCGATGCGGTGATGGTCTGGGGCCGAAAGTCGAGCGGTCGACCCGGGCGTGCCTATGCCCGTCGTCATTCGAAGCCGGTGCTGCAGGCGGAGGATGGCTTCCTGCGGTCGATCGGTCTCGGGGTGAGTGGGGCACCACCCCTGTCGCTCGTGCTCGACGACCTCGGCATCTACTACGACGCGACCACACCCTCACGCCTCGAGCGATGGCTGGCCGAAGACGACACCCTCGAGGAGCCCGCTCTCCTGCGCCGCGCCGAGGCGGCGATGCAGCGTATCGTCGAAGCCGACCTCTCGAAGTACAACCAGTCGCCGCCCGGGCGCGTCTCCCTCGGCGACCCCGACCGGCCACGGGTGATGGTGGTCGACCAGACCTTTGGCGATGAGTCGGTGCGTTGCGGCCTCGCCGACGCGCGCACCTTTTCCGACATGCTCGACGCGGCCTGCGACGAGAACCCCGATGCGGAGATCTTGGTCAAGACCCACCCGGACGTGCTCTCGGGCAAGAAGAAGGGCTACTTGGGTGATGTGCGGGCGCGGCCTCGGGTGAAGCTCTTCACGCAGAACGCGTCGCCCTACGGCCTCTTGGCGCAGGTCCGGCGCGTCTACTGCGTCACGTCCCAGCTCGGCTTCGAGGCGTTGCTCGCCGGGTGTCGCGTCGATTGTTTCGGGGCTCCTTGGTATGCCGGCTGGTCGCAGACGAACGACCGCATCGCGCTCTCGGGCCGGGGACGGAAGCGTCCCCTCGCCGCTCTCTTCGCGGCCGCCTACCTTCGCTACACGCACTACCTCAACCCCGTCACCGGGGGGCCGGGCGAGATCGAAGACGTCATCGAACACCTCGCGCGGCAGCGTCGCGTTTTCGCCGAGAACCGCGGTCGGCACTATTGTTTCGGCTTCCGCTTCTGGAAGCACGGCTACATGAAGGCCTACCTCCGCTGTCCGGGCAACGAGGTGCACTTTCCCCGCTCGCTCGAGCAGCTCGACGAAAGCGGAGCGCTCGATCGTGAAGGCGCCCGCTTCGTCGTCTGGGGACAGCGCGAGCCGGCGGCCCTACGCGACCTGGCGGAAAAGAAGAACGTGCCCATCTGCCGGGTCGAAGACGGCTTCCTGCGTTCGGTCGGCCTCGGTTCCGACCTCGCCATGCCGGCCTCGCTCGTCTTCGACGGGCGCGGGATCTATTACGACCCGAGCGGGCGGAGCGACCTCGAACACATCCTGCAGACTGCGGACTTCGACGACGAAGAGCGAACCCGGGCCCGTGCGCTTCGGGCGCGCATCGTCGACGCCGGCCTCTCGAAGTACAACGTCGGGGAGGACCGTGCCCTCGCCGTGCCCGAGGGGCGCTACGTGGTGCTGGTTCCGGGTCAGGTCGAAGACGACGCATCGGTCCGCCTCGGGAGCGGCACCGTCAAGACCAACCTCGGCCTGCTCGAGGCGGCGCGAGAGGCCCACCCCGATGCCCACATCATCTTCAAACCCCACCCCGACGTGCTCTCGGGCAACCGTCGCGGGGCCGTCGACGAGGCGGCAGCCAGGCGCGTGTGTGACCACATCGAGACCGAAGCCTCGCTGGCGCAGTGTCTGGCCGCGGCTGAGGAGATCCACACCATGACGTCGCTCGTCGGCTTCGAGGGGTTGCTGCGGGGACGTCGGGTCGTCGTCTACGGACTTCCGTTTTACGCCGGCTGGGGTTTGACCGAAGATCATGCTCCCTGCGAGCGACGGACCCGAGAGCTCACGCTCGATGAGCTGGTGGCGGGCGCACTCCTCCGCTATCCGCGCTACCTGGATCGCGAGCGCATGTTCTTCATCACCCCAGAGATCACCATCGATCAGCTCCTCGCCGAGCGAGATGGAAGCGACGCGCGGCGGGTGGAGATCGGGTGGTGGCGTCGGCAGCTCCGCAAGGTTCGTTACGCCTACCGAGGATGGATGCAGGGCCATGCTTCGTGACGTCGTAGGAAAGCACGTGCTCCTGCTGCAGGGGCCGAACGGTCCCTTCTTCATGCGCTTCGCGGCCGAGCTGCGAGCCCGCGGGGGCGAGGTGACCAAGGTCAACTTCAACTCGGGCGACGACCTCTTCTACTGGGGACCCGAGCGCGTGCGCTTCAACGCGCCGATGACCGAGTGGCCTGAGTTTCTCACTCGGCTCATCGAGGAGCGGGGCATCGAGGTCATCTTCGTCTATGGCGACCAGCGCCCCATCCACCGTCAGGCCAAGCGCGTGGCCGACGCGCTCGGGCTCGACTTCTATGCGCTCGAAGAGGGCTACCTGCGACCCGACCACGTGACCATCGAGCCCGAAGGCGCGAACGCCAACTCCAAGCTCCCGCGTGACCCCGACTTCTACCGTCACGCCGCCGAAGCGCTACCCGAGCTGCCGGGGCCGCGCGCGATGGGAAACACCTTTCGGCCCCACGCTTGGCTCACCACCTTCAATGCGGTGGCCTACACCTTCCTGGGCTTCCGCTACCCTCACTACGAGCACCACCGAGACATCAACGCCTTCAAGCAGGCGTTCTGGTGGACGCGGGCCGGCTACCGCAAGCTCAAGTACGAGCGCCTCGAGCGGAATGCCCTCGACGACATCACGGGACCCGGGGCGCCTCCCTTCTTCTTGGTGCCGCTGCAGGTCTACGTCGACAGCCAGCTCCAGCACTCCGACTACGCCAGCGTGGCCGAGATGATCGAGGACGTGGTCGACCAGTTCGCCGCCCACGCACGTCCCTCCGATCGCATCGTGCTCAAGCACCATCCGCACGACCGCGGGTACACCGACTACACGCAGCTCATGGAACGCCTTCGGCGCCGTCACAGCCTCGGCGACCGCCTGGTCTACGTGCACGACACACACCTGCCGACCCTGCTCAAGCATTGCCGCGGCGTGGTGACCATGAACAGCACGGTGGGCCTGTCTGCGCTCTACCACGGCGCCCCGGTCAAGGTCCTCGGTCGAGCCGTCTACGACATCCCCGAGCTCACGAGCCAGATGACGCTCGCCGAGTTCCTGCTCGATCCGGGAGAGGTCGACGAAGAGCTCGTCGAGGCCTTCTTCCGCTACCTTCGGCACGAGAGCCAGATCAACGGCAGCTTCTACAAGCAGGTCGACGGCTTCTTGCCTTGCGGGCTCGACCCCGTGGTCTTCGAGCGCGGCAAGCCCGAGGTCGACGACGCGTCTGCGTCGCCCGACGAGGCACCTCAGGAATCGGTCCCCAAGGGGATGTAGCCGGAGCGCGCGATGACGCGGCTGCTCGACGCTCTTCCGTTGCGCCTCGCGGCCCGCGGCGTGGCGCGGTGGCGGACGCGGCGCGCCGTCTTGCCGCCGTTTCCCGCGTGGCCGACAGCGGGCAGCGACCCGGTTCGCGCCGTAGCAACCCTGCATGCTCGGGGTGCCTACGAAGAAGCCATGGCGCGGGCCGAGGTGCTCTTGCAACAGGCGCGGCCCGAGACGCAGACCGTGGTGACCTTGGCCCGCCTCCTCATCGCCGTGGGTGACCCACGCGCGGAGCCACTCTGTCGCGAGCATCTGTCTTCGCTCGCGGCCACGCCGGCTGGCGCCACGCTCATCGACGCGATGGACCTGCGCCCGCACCCGCCGCTGCGGTTGCCGGACGGCTCGCCACATCTGCTCGCCATGTCACGGGCGGTGGGGAGCGGGGCCATGGGGTCGCGAGAGATCGAGCGTGAGTTGCGACCCCACGAGTTCGTGCGTCATCCCCAGGCTCATCTGGTGCTGGCGCAAGCCTCGGCCGAGACGAAACCCGAACGGGCCGGCCGTGCGCTCTCCCGCTTCTTCGACGTCTACGGCGTCGCCCCGGTGACCCTCGCAGGCGGCGACGGCAGCTTCCTCGCTCGGCTCGGCGTGGAGCGGCGACCACCCGTGTGGGGGCGCCGGAAGGTCACGGTGATGATGGCGGCCTATCGAGCGAGCGACACCATCGGCTACGCCGTCGCGTCGTTGCTCGCCCAGACCTACCGCCCGCTGGAGATCTTGATCTGCGACGATGCGAGCCCCGACACCACGGTCGAGCAGCTCCGCGCGCGCTACGCGCGATGCGCGTTGCCCGAAGGGGTCGAGCTGCGGCTCTTTCGCAGTCGTCGAAACCAGGGGCCCTACGGGATCCGCAACGCGCTCTTGGCCGAGGCCACGGGAGCGCTCATCACGGTGCACGACGCTGACGACCTCGCGCTGCCAGAGCGCATTGCAGAGCAAGTCACCGCGCTCGACGGCGGACACGCGGCCAGCATCGGTCGCTTCTTACGGGTCACCGAGCGGGGCCGTTTCGTCTTCTTCGGGGATCAAAATGCCCATCGGCTCTCGGTCGCCTCTCTGCTCGTACGACGCAGCGTTCTCGAACAACTCGGGCCCTACCGCACGGTCGCCTTCGGGGCGGACCACGAACTGCTCCAGACGCTGCGCGAAAGATTCTCCATCGCGTACCTCAAGCACCCGGTGCACCTAGGTCTCTGGTCCGATCAGTCCCTCACGCGCTCTGAGGGTTTCGAGTCGCTCGAGAGCGGCTACCGAAGTCCGGCCCGTCGCCGCTATGCGGAGCTGGTGGAGCAGCGGCTGCGAAGTCGCGTCGACGAGAGGGCGATGCGCGACGAGCTCGAAGCCCTGGGCATCCTGCGCGAGCCTTCGCCGATCGACGCGCTCTAGCGCGAGCGCGTCTCGCGCGCGGTACACCGCGTCTAGAACGCCGCCGTAGGCGCGCGCCCTCGGGGAGGGGCCCCCGGATGTGCTACCGTTCGCCGCCGTGAGCCAGATCGTGTTCGTGGCCGGTGCGCGGCCCAATTTCATGAAGATCGCACCTATCCTCCACGCTCTCCACGGGCGTGAAACGGAGGTGCGCGACGTCCTCGTGCACACCGGGCAGCACTACGACCACGGGATGTCGGAGATCTTCTTCGAGCAGCTGGGGATCAAGGCGCCAGACGTTCACCTCGAGGTCGGATCCGGAACCCACGGTGCCCAGACGGGCCGGATCATGCATACCTTCGAGGAGTACCTCATGCAGGCTCCACGTACGGCCGGTGTGGTAGTGGTGGGTGACGTGAACTCCACCATGGCCTGCACCCTCGTGGGCGTGAAGATGGGGCTCCCGGTCGCCCACGTCGAGGCTGGCCTGCGCTCCTTCGACCGAGCGATGCCGGAGGAGATCAACCGCATCGTCACGGACTCGATCGCGGACCTCCTCCTCGTGAGCGATCCCGCTGGGCTCGAGAACCTCGCCCGTGAGGGCGTCGCCCCTGAGCGGATACGCTACGTGGGCAACGTCATGATCGACAGCGTCGTGGCGCGCCTCGAGGAGGCCGATGCCCTCGGTCAGGCTGAGGCCCTCGGACTCTCGAAGCGAGGGTACGCGCTGGTCACCCTCCATCGGCCCCAGAACGTGGACCACGAGGACCGACTTCGCTCGCTCGTGGGATTCCTTTCCGAGCTCGCTGACGACGTCCCGGTGGTCTTCCCGATTCATCCGCGCACGGCGAACAAGCTCGACGCCTTCGGGCTGCGCGATGAGCTCGAGCGCCATCCCCGCATCCATGCGTCACCTCCACTCGGCTACATCGAGATCCTCTCCTTGATGAAGACCGCTCAGCTCGTCATCAGTGACTCAGGCGGAATCCAGGAGGAGACCACCTTCTTGCGGGTCCCGTGCGTGACCCTTCGGCCGAGCACCGAACGACCGATCACCGTGAGCCAAGGTACCAATACGATCGCAGGCATGGACCTGGATGTCGCTCGAGGCGCGGTAAAGGACGTTCTGGCGGGCAAGTACAAGCCCGGACGGGATATCGAAGGTTGGGACGGCAAGGCGGGCGAACGCGTCGTCGACGTCATTCTCGAAGCCTGGTCCTAGGACGGGTGATCACAGACACCCGCCTCCTCGAGCGCAATCCGATTCGCAAAAGATTGATCGCCATATGGTAGCCTGGTCGGCATGCCATGCCCGCCTCTCAGAGCAACTGCCGTCAGCAGGTGCTTCGTTCTCGTCGTTCTGATCGCCATCGCGCTTCACCCCAGCGGTGCCCGTGCCGAACAGTACCTCTACGTCGACAATAGCAGCACCCCCTGTGCGAGCTACCCCACCTTTCAGAGCGCATGCTACCCGAACCTCCAGGCGGCCTACGACGCCATCGGTGGCCCTATTACTGAGGATCACCACATCAAGGTCTTCCCGGGTATCCACACGGCACGCAACGACTGCTACACGGGGTTTCTCACCGCGCTGTGCATCAGGCCGGGCGCAGATGACTACACATCACCTCAGTACTCGATAGTCATCGAGCCATTTGACCCCGACGATCCACCCTTGTTCGATGGCGAAGACGTTGCCACCAACTTCGTTTGGGTCAGGACAGGTCCCAACCGTGCGACCAACGTTCACCTGCAAGGTCTACACGTTGCACGATTTCACAACTCCGCGCTCAACCTCGGGACCAAGGGTGATGAAGGTTTCAACGGTGGAAATCGCATCGAGAGTTGTACCGTCTACGAAATGGGTGGGCCCGATGAGGATCCCGGGTACGGCGTCGTGCTCTTCGAAGACTCGAAGAACAACTGGGTGGCAGACAATCTATTTCTTAACAACGCCAACGAGAACCCGGGGAATCTCTACCATACGACCTATGGGAACTTCGATGACTGCTATGGGAACGTCATAGAGGGCAACACGGTCATTGGTTCGGTTGGCGACGTGTTCAAGTTCAGGAATGGCGCGCATCACAATGTCGTTCGCCATAACTACGTCGTCTCCAGTGCATACCAGTGCTACGTTCAGTACATGGCTCGCCCGGGCGAGACTTGGGGTATCGGTAACTCGGTGTACGGGAACACCTTCGTGTTTCCCCACGACTCTGCGGATCAGCCATCCTTGCCGATCGACGGGACATGCTGTCACGCTGTCGGTCCCGCGACATGCGGTCCCTGGGTCTTTACGAACTCTGATGGTTCATCGCTCGTTGGTGATGGTGACAACTATGTCTACGGCGCGTCGCCCACGAGCCTCGAGGTGACGGCGCTTGCGAGCGGCGACTTCAACGATGGGCCGGGGGCCGAAATCGTCAGGGCACAGGAGCTTCCTAGTGGCCTGACCGTGGTCGATGCAACCCTTGCGGGCGGTGATACGTACTATCCAACCCACCTCTATTCGAGCGATGCTTGGCAGGTCATCGACTTCTCTGTAGGCCGATTCGATGCCAGTGGAAGCGAGCAGCTGGTTTCCGCGTTTCGCGCGGGAGGTGACCGCATCTACCGCGGCGACGGTTCGTCTACGTTGACCATCAATCGGCTCTTCACCGGCGACTCCGGCCTTTGGGCGGTGAGGGCGATGACGTCTGGTGACTACTTTCAGGATGGTGTCGATGAGCTCGTCGTCGCCTTCGAGTCGACATCTGGCGTCACGAAGATCTGTCGCGGTGATGCGACCATCTTCAATGGTTTTGATCCGACACAGAGCGGCTGTGGTCTGGCCACGTTGCTGTACAGCAGCTCGACCTGGAAGGTTCGAGCGCTCTCGTCAGGCGACCTCGACGAAGACGGGGTCCCCGACGTAGCCGTGGCTTTCCAGAATGGGGTAAACACGCGCGTGTACCTGCTCAACGCGGCTACCGGGCTCTTGTTTCGAAAGATTTTCGACGATTGGTCGAACCTGACCGTCAACTCCATGGCGGTGGGGGCCTTTGACGGCCAGAACCACGATCTCATGACCGCATGGCGCACGGCGTCGGGGCTCACCGAGGTCTACCGTGGCACCGGTGATGCCTTCGGGAACGTCAACGGCAATGGGGGCGTAAAGGATCTCCAGCGCATCTACGTGAGTACGGGCTGGCATGTGACGCGGCTGTGGGCGGACGAGCTACGAGATGGCGGCGGCGACGAGATCGTGACGGTGTTTCAGGCTCCGCTGGCGGCACCGACGAACATTCAGGTCTGGCTTGGGGACGGAACGACGACCCTGACCAGCTACCACAAAGTCTACCAGTGGACGCCCTGACGTCGCCTAGGTGCTGAGGCTGAGGGGGCAAGGTGCTTCCCTGCTCTAGGTTCGAGGGCGGTTGGATGAGGTGGCGTCGTGGCGGGCTCGAACCTAGACTCGCGCCCCGATGAGCTTCGACGATGACGTGCCCGTCCGGTTCGCTCGCAAGGGAACCGAGGTCGCTTTTCACCTCCCACAGCGCGAGGTCGACCACATTCAGCGTCTCATCGCGACCCACTCGAGGTTCTACGAGGAGGATGTGCTCCGCCACGCCGAGGCCCATCTCGAGCCGGGAGACCTGGTGATCGATGCGGGCGCCCACATCGGCAACCACACGATCTTCTTCGCCACCCAGTGCGGTGCGCGCGTGGTTTCGTTCGAGCCACGGGCGGAGAGCTTTACGCTGCTCGAACGCAACGTCGCGGTGAATCACCTCGAAGACCGCGTGGTCGTCCATCGCCTGGCGCTCGGCGAGACCGCGGGCGAGGCGATCAGTGGAACCCTCCGTCCCGACAACACGGGCACCAACCGGCTCGAGAGTCGGGCCGGAGGAGACGTGCGTGTGGTGGCGCTCGACGAGGTCGAATTGCCCGGGGTCCCACGCCTCCTCAAGATCGATGTCGAGGGCTTCGAGATGGCCCTGCTCCGTGGAGCGCGGCAGCTGATCCGAGAGCACGCGCCATTGCTCTACGTGGAGTGTCAGACGTTGACGGAGTACGACGCGGTGAGTGCTTGGCTCGCCGAGATGGGCTACGTGGCACGCGACATTCTCGGCGCCACGCCAACGGTCTTCTATCAGCGCGTAGAGGCGTCAGACCGGGTGCGTCATGACGACCTGCAATGGGTTCTCCATCGACTGCAGCATGCCCGACGCCCGCGGGTGGAGCTCCCCGCGGGGTATACAGACACGTTGCGGGGGCTCCAGCGCCAGATGGATCGCCTCACCGCGCTCACGATGCGTGCCGAGCGCCGGCTCGAAAGCCTCGAGTCGACGCCAACGCCGAAGCCGTCAGCATGGCGCCTTTGGGTGTGCCGGTCGTTCCGGAGGTCGACAGTACGACGGCGACGTCGTCGGCAATCTCGTCTCCGGCGCGCAACACCGTTGTCAGGTATGAGGTTTGAGCGGCATCGTCGGCGGGCACCGGCAGCACACTGGCACGGCCGTTGAGGATGTCTTCGACGACCGGCAACGCCGACAAGGCAGCGGGCCCGGACTGGATCGCTGCCGGGTACAGGGTCGCTATGGTCTTTCCTTCACATCGCGCAGGTGGTCCTGCTCGGCGAGAAACGGTCTGAAACTCACTCCCGCGTGTCGCGGCGCAGCGGGTGGTCCTCGGGCACCTGG
>JAUHZF010000254.1 GCA_030426145.1 Polyangia bacterium | reverse complement strand
GAGATCGAGCGCGAGAACGAGATCGAGCGCGAGAACGAGAACGAGCTCGAGAACGAGAACGAGCTCGAGAACGAGCTCCGTCAGTCTGCCGCGGGCGGGGGTCTCGTGGCGAGGTAGTCCCTTACGACTTCGTTGATCCGCCCCAAGAGTAGGTCGAGGGCGACGCGGTTCTCCCCGCCTTCGGGGATGATGACGTCGGCGTGCCGCTTGGAGGGTTCGACGAAAGCCAGGTGCATGGGGCGCACCGTGGCGTAGTACTGCTCGCGCACCTGGGAGAAGGTGCGGCCGCGGTGCTCGATGTCCCGGCGGATCCGGCGGATCAAGCGAATGTCGGCGTCGGTGTCGACGAAGATCTTCAGGTCCATGCGTGCGCGGAGCGCGGCGTCCGTGAGGACGAGGATCCCCTCGATGAGCACGATGGGGCGTGGCGAGAGGTGGTCGACCTCTTTCATGCGCACGTGGTGCTCGAAGTCGTAGCGCGGCTTCTCGACCGGCTGGCCCCGCACCAGGGCGTCGACGTGCTCGCGCAGCAGCTCGAGCTCGAGCGAATCGGGGTGGTCGAAGTTGATGACCGCGCGCTCCTCCGGCGAGAGGTGCGACTGGTCACGGTAGTAGGCGTCTTGTTCGACGACCGCGACCTTGGCCGGACCGAGAGACGTCGCCAGGGCAGCCGCGATGGTGGACTTGCCCGAGCCGCTTCCCCCTGCGATCCCGACCACGAAGGGAGGTCGGGGTCCCACGGCCGCGGTCACCGCCCGCAGGCCTCACGCTTCTGGCCGGCGGCGAAGTTGTAGGCGTCCTGCGCGCGGCGCTTCTTGGCCGCCGCGGCGTTGAAGGCGCGCCGCTCGTCCGGGCAGGCGCTCGTCTTGCCGTCGTTGTGTTTGGCGCAGGCGTGAAGTTCGGCCGCTGCTTTGTCGAGCTCGCGAATGGCTGCCGCGAGTGCCTGCTGCGTCTCACGAAGCTCCGCTTTGGCCTGCGCGCATGAGACCTTCCCCGATGAGGGGGTCGTCAGCGAGAACGCCACGAGGACGACGGCAGCGAAAGAAAGAAGCTTCATGGCACCAGGAGCCCGAGCGATGTCGAGCAGAAGCCTCTATACACCAGGGCAGCGACCTTGGACCAGTGTGGTTACCAACGCGCGGCGCTGCGCAGAAAGAACGCGCGCCCCGGCAGTGGGTAGCCGATGAAGTCGACCGTGCGCTGGTCGAGGAGGTTGGTGAGCTCGAGCCCCAGCTCCACCTCGCCCACGAAAGAAAGCGCGCCTCCCACCGACCAGAGCGTCTGCTCGGGCAGCGTGATGAGCCCAGCGGGATCGGCGACGCGCGATGCCTGGTAGCGAAAGCGACTCGTCAGCCGCGCCTCCTCGAGCCCGAGCTTTGGCCACGACGGCGTGCGCAGGGTGAGGCCCGGCACCGCCACCCATCGGGCCGTGAAGGGAAGAAGATCGGCCTCGAGCTGACGGTCGGGCGTCACGTCGCGCGGATCGAGCGCCGTCAGAGCGAGCTCGAGGGCGACCCAGCGACGCCAGCCCACCCCGCCCGCCACTTCGAGGCCCAAGGACCGAGCGCTTCCCACGTTGTAAGGGCGTACCGCGCCCACCGAAGCTCTTCGATAAGCGATGAGGTCGTCGCTCCAGATCCCGAAGCCCACGAGCTGCCCCCACCACGACCACGCCCCCACCCCACCTTGGCTCGAAACGCCGACCTCGGTCGACCATCCTCGCTCCTCGACCAGGTCCGGGTTGCCGCGCACCGCGGGAGACACGCCGAAACGCTCCCCGAGCGTGGGCACCCGCACGTAGCGACCGGCATTGCCGAAGACGGCCACCGCCTCGTGAGGTCGATAGCGAAGGCCCACGCGCCCCACGGGCGCAAGCACGGAGCAGAAGCCCCCCTCGGGCTCCTCCAGGGCGCCCCTCAGATCGTGGCAGGGCAGCGCTGCGATGGCCGTGATGTCCACCTGCTCGTGCGGCGACCAGCCGAGGTCGAGCTGCGGCCGCAGCAACTGACGACGCGAGGAGACTTCGCTCACGCTGAGGCGCGACTGGTAGTAGGTGAAGCCTGCTCCCACGCTCAGCTGCTCGAGCGGGCGGAGCACCAAACGAACCCGTTGGCGAGCGCCCTGGCTTTGATTGCTCGCCCCTTCGCGCGCCCCGAGCTCGGCCCGCGGGTCCTGAAGTCGATAGCTCGTCTGCACGAGTGACGAGGACGCATGCAGCTGGCACCACCCCTCGGCGCACACGACATCGGCCGCGACCGCCCCGAGGGCCCGCTCGAGACGGATCCGCGCCTCCCGCGCCCCTGGCAGCTGCAACCCCGGCGCCCCCGCGTCGCGACGAAGTCCGTGCACCAGGGCGATGACACGATGTCTCTTTCCCGACCACCGCAGCATCGACCAGCCATCGAAGGTCTCGTGGTCCGCGTTGAGGCGGCGGCGCTCGACATCGTCGCTCTCGTCGAAGCGCGTTCCACCGTCGTCGATGAAGCTGAAGTCGCCGCGGCCGCGTCGGAAGCCCCCGGCCGCCGTGACCGCAAGCTCTGGACCTCCATAGGTGAGGCCGGCCCGAAGCTCACGGCGACCGAACGACCCTGCGCCTGCGGTGACGGTGGCCTCCCGCCCGCGTGGCAGACGCGGCTCGAGCCATATCGCGCCCCCGATGCCCAGCGCATCGCCCGCGCGTGGGGCGTGACCGCGGTAGACGGTGGCCCGGTGAAGCATGGCCGGCGGCAGGGTGGACAGATCGATGGCGCCCGTCAGCTCGTCGTCGAGTCGGATCCCGGCCAGGAAAAGCGGGGTCTGGGCACTCCGGCCACCTCGCACGCGCGCCAGGGCCACGTCGGCGTCTCCCCCACTGCGCTGGACCTGGACCCCCGGGACCGTGGCTAGGCTGCTGGCGAGGGTAGCGCCTGGCACGTCGAGCCGCTCGCGTCCGAGCGCGAAGACGGCCGGGGTCACGTCGTCGGGATCGGTTGCGGTCGGTGCTGCCGTCACCACGACGTCGATCGGCGCGTCGGACGCCTCACCATCGGACACCGCCTCGGGCGCGCCGGGCCGAACGTCGGCGACGGGCTCTTGCACCGGCTGCGCCAGCGCCAGCTGCGGCAGGCTCACCGCGAGCAGGCAAAGTCCGGCCAGTCCGCGCCGCATCGGCTGGCTCTAACACGACCGCCGACAATTTGATTTGTCGGAGACGGTATGACACCACTTGGAGCCCATGAAGCGGGGGCTCGTCTGGATGTCGCTGGGGCTCGTGGCCCCCCTCACGCTCGCCGTGCCCGCGGTCGCAGCGCCTACGTCCGTGTCGGCGCCTGCGCCGGTCAAGGCCAAGAAGAGCAAGCAGAAGCCCAAACCACGCGAGAAGGGCAGCAAGCCGGGCCAACCCGACGAGACCGTTCGGCAGATCGTCAGCGGGGACACGCCGGAGCATTCGACCGCTGCCCCGCGCGAGTCGGCCGAGCTCGCCGCGATGCGCGCCCTCGACGCCGAGCTCTTCCCGCCCCGTCGCCCGGGTACCTCGAGCCCTTGGGCGTCGACCCTGCCGGTTCCGCGCAAGGGCCCGGAGGTCAATGCGAGCGGTGTGCCCAAGGCCAAGTCGCCCCCCACCGGCGCCAAGAAGTCCAAGGGGCCGTCGCTGGATTGGCTCGCCAAGCTGGACAAGCCGGACTTCCCCGTCCGCATGGATCCGAAGGTCGTCAAGTATCTCCGCTACTACAAGGACAACAAGCGGGGCCGAAGCCTCGTCGCCGCCTATGCACGCAAGAGCGGTCGCTACGTGGCCGCCATCCGCCGTGTGCTCAAGCGAGAAGGGTTGCCCGAGGACCTGTGCTGGCTCGCGATGGTCGAGAGCGCCTACGACGCCACCATCCACTCCCACGCCGGCGCTGCCGGCTTGTGGCAGTTCATGCCGGCCACCGGTCGCATCTATGGCCTCACCGTCAACCGGCGCGTCGACGAGCGGCTCGACCCCGAACGCTCCACCGTGGCCGCCGCCCGGCACCTGAAGGACCTCTACAAGCGCTTCGGCAGCTGGGAGCTCGCCTTCGGGGCCTACAACATGGGCTACGGCGGCATGCTGTCCGCCATCCGTCGCTTCAACACGAACGACTACTGGGAGCTCACCCGGCTCGAAGCCGGGCTCCCCTACGAGACGGCGCTCTACGTGCCCAAGATCATGGCGCTGGCCATCGCCATGAAGAACTGCAAGCTCTTTGGTTGCGACGCCGTGCAGCGGGACGCCGCGCTGCACTTCGGCGACGACGGGGCCGACAAGCTCAGCGTCGCCCCTGGCGTCACCCTCGACGACCTGGCCGACGCGATCGGCGTGAAACAGGACGAGATCGCCGGTCTCAACCCGCACGTGATCGGCAGCCGGATGCCCCCCCTGGAGCAGGCCCCCAAGTCGCGCGCGGCCTGGACGCTCTACGTCCCCAAGGGCAAGGGGCAGAAGGCGCTCGAGAAGCTGCCCGCGATTCAGAAGCGTCGCCACCTGGGCACCCACCGGGTCCGCTTCGGCGAACCCATCGAGTCCGTCGCCGCCGCCTTCGGGACCAGCGTCGGCTACCTCGAGGCCCTGAACGATCTACGCCGCCACGAGAGCCCCCGCCCCGGTCAGGTGGTCTTCGTCCCCGCGGGCCGTCAGCCCAAGCCCGTGGCCGAAGTGGCCAAGAAGCTCACGCCAGTGGCCATCGTCCCCAAGCAGGCCTTCTCCTACAACGGCCGGCGTCGGGTCTTCTACGCGCCCATTTTCGGCGACACCATCGACCAGGTCGCGCAAGCTTGCGGTGTCACCAACGATGACCTGCAGCGCTGGAACCACCTCGACGACGGCGCCCGCCTTCAGGAGGGCATGCACCTGCAGCTCTTCCTCCCCGTCGGCCACCACCCCACCGGCGTGGTGCTCTACGAAGAGTCGATGGTCTCGGTGAAGACGGTCGAGTCCGACGCCTTCTTCGACCACGCCGTCGGCGAACGCGGACGACAGCGAAGGGTCGTCACGGCCGAGAAGGGCGACACCTGGCGCAGCATCGGGCGTCGCTACGGCTGCTCGCTCGGCTACCTCGAGCGAATCAACCACATCAGTCGCTACAGTCGGCTCTCTCCTGGCGACCAGATCATCGTCTACGCCAAGAAGAGCTTGCTCCAGGCCCTCGACGCAGAAGCTGCGGCCAAAGCGGCCAAAGCGTCGGAAGGAGCGGCTCCCAAGCCCGCCGAACAGGCCGCGCCGTCTCCCTGAGGGTGACATCGAAGGCACTACGAGTTGCCTCGCGCGCGGCAACACCATTACCCTTTCGGATCAGGGTCGAGCTCACGCCATGTCCATGTTTACCGTCCGCTCTTACGGAATGACCGACATCGGCCGTCGTCGTCAGCAGAACGAAGACGCCTTCCTCCGCAACGACGAGATCCGACTCTTCGTGGTCGCAGATGGCATGGGCGGGCACGCCGCCGGCGAGGTCGCGAGCGCAGAGGCCGTCGACACCATCTACGGGATGGTCAAGCGCGGCCTCCCCAACCTCGGTCCAGAAGAGGACCCGCTCACCGACGACATCATCTCGTCCGCCCGTCGCCTCATCGAGGGGGCCATCCAGGCGGCGACCTACATGGTCTATGCGATCAGCGAGGTCGACGCGAACAAGAGCGGGATGGGCACGACCATCAGCGCCGCGTACATCTTCAAGAACGTGCTCGTCACCGGTCAGGTTGGCGACTCGCGCATCTACCGTTGTCGCGACGGCGAGGTGCTCCAGCTCACCGAGGACCACACGCTCGTCGGCTGGCAGATCAAGCAGGGGCTGATCACCGAAGAAGAGGCCAAGGTCTCCCCGCACCGCAACGTCATCACGCGCTCGGTGGGCGGGCGTGACTACGTCGAGGTCGACACGGGCGTGGTGGAGATCCGCCCCGGCGACAAGTTCCTCCTCTGCTCCGACGGCCTGCATGGCTACCTGCAGGAGGAGGAGATCCCCGACATCATGTCCCTCGGGGGCGAGAACGCCGCCGCCGGCTTCATCAAGCTCGCCAACGAGCGCGGCGGCAGCGACAACATCACCGTCGTGCTCGTCGAAGTCGACGACTGACGGCCCCGACACCAACGCAACGAGGCTGACCTCTCCCAGTGGGAGGCCAGCCTCGTTTCGTTTGGGGCCGTGGCTTCAGGCCGACTTGATGCGGCCGCGCATCGGCGGGACCGGAAGCGCCGCCGCGATGCGGGTCGTGGAAGTGCGAACGATGTCGTCGGCACCTCGCTGCGGTGTATGGAGCCGCGCCCCCTCGAGGATGGCGTCGCACAGGTCGGCGAAGCCGTAGCCGGCATGGGCCGCGATCTTGGGCAGCAAGCTGGTCGGGGTCATGCCCGGGATGGTGTTGACCTCGAGCACGTATTCGTTCTCGCCGGGGGTCACGAGCAGGTCGACGCGCACGGCGCCCGTCGCCTCGACCGATTCGGCGGCACGCTTCGCGAGATTGAGCACGTTCTGGTACCGGGCGGCGGGCAGCCGGGCCGGCATGAAGTACTCGGTCTGACCGGGGGTGTACTTGGCGTCGTAGTCGTAGATCCCGCCGCGCGGGACGACCTCGACCGCACCGAGCACGCGGTTGCCGAGGATGCCGACGTTGACCTCGGTGGCCTCGATGAAGCGCTCGACCAATGCGTAGTCGTCGAACTCGAAGACCAGGCCGAGGGCCCGCACGAGCTCGCCGAGCGAGTCGCACTTGGTGAGCGCGAGGCTCGAGCCCTCGCCGCGTGGCTTCACGATGACGGGGAAGCCGAAATGCCGGTGAATGTTCTCGATGTCGGCGAGGTTCTCGTCGACGTGGACCTGGTAGTAGGGCGGCGTGGGGACGTTGTGGAGAAGGAAGAGCTCCTTGCTCTTGACCTTGTCCATCGCCAGCGCGCTGCCGAGCACACCTGCTCCCGTGTACGGGATCTGCGCGAGCTCGAGGGCCCCTTGAACGCAACCGTCTTCGCCGAGCCGGCCGTGGAGAGCCAGGAAGGCGACGTCGATGCGGGCGTCCTCGACCATGCGGAGGACGTCGGCACCACTGGTGCGCCGAGACGGCAGAACCACGCGGGTGACGTCGTGACCCTTCGACGCGAGCGCGTCGGCCACCGCGTTACCCGAGCTCATCGAGACCTCGTGCTCCCCGGAGGAACCACCCATCAAGACGCCAACACGCGCACCCCGGCTGTCGGGACTCATCATCTAACAGACCCTCCTCAGACCGCGACTTGCCCGGCGACGCCGTTTCTGAGCGTCGTCTTGGGCGCCGTAGACCCCGATGCGGGCCATGGGCTCTTCGCAGCTACGATGCGGATATCCCGCTCTGCATCCCCGGGCCAAGAAGATGACGTCTCCTCGACGACCAAAAACCGGCCTCGGCTTACCGAAGCGTTTCGTTAGGAGCTTGCTCATGCGCTTGCCGAAATGAGGTCAAATTTCAATATTTACGAACACTTGTCGGCGCAGATAAAAGTGACTTCTGAGGCATTTGGGGGCTTGAGCGAGCGGGCGCGGATGCGTACGCTTTCAAGAACGATGCGTCGAGTGAATTTCCTTCCCGTACTCGCCACGGCCCTCCTCGGCGCATCCCTCACGGGATGTGCACACGAAGTGCCTCCACGTCCGCTGCCGCCGCCGGACCAGCAGGCGCAGCTTCCGCCGTGGTTTCCCGAGGCGCCTTGGAACGCCGCCGACAAACCGCAGCGCACCTTCTACTTCGGCAAGGTCGTCTTCGACACGGCCAAGGCGACCATCCGCCCCGAGAGCGAAGCGGTCCTCCGCGAGCTGCTCGCGCATCTCGAAGCCAACCCGGACATCTCCCGGATCCGCCTCGAGGGCCACACCGACTCTCGCGCGGGCGAAGAGTACAACCAGGGTCTGTCCCAGCGACGCGCGCTCGCGGTGGCCAACTGGCTCGTGGACCACGGCCTCGATCACAACCGCGTCTTGGCGGTGGCCTTCGGCGAAACCCGCCCTCTCGACGACAACGGCACCGCGAGCGGACGACAAGAGAACCGTCGCACGGCCTTCTTCGTGGCCGAGGTCGGCGGTCGTCGCTTCCGAGGTCAGGACCCCACGGGCGGTGGCCTGGTGCTCACGGTGCTCAGCAAGGCCGAGCGCGACGCCCTCGAGCGTCAGGGCAAGATCCCCGTCGCCAAGCCGCCGGAGCACGACCCGACGCGCGACGTGATCCATCCCTACCCCTCCGAAGAGAAGACGGAGAAAGAGCGGGCTGACGAGCTGCTCGGCACCGAGGAGAAGATCCTCAACGCCGCCACGGGCCAAGAGGAGCCGCCGGCCGACGGCGGCGAGTAGGCGCTCGTGCTGCTATAGGGGTGGCCATGTCCGCTTCTGGCTCCCCCTCTGCCGCTCCCGCCGGTGATGCCGTCGCGCGCCTCCCCGAGGAGTGGCGCGACGTGATGAAGGCGCGCGGCCAGGCCGCCTACCGCGGGGGTCAGGTCTTCAAGTGGATCCACCAGCGCGGCGTGGTCGATCCAGCCGCCATGACCGACCTGTCGAAGGATCTGCGGCGCACGCTCGAAGCGGAGCTCGACTTTCCGGTCGCCACCGAGCACGTCCACCACGCAGCCGACGACACCCACAAGCTACTGGTGAGGCTGCACGACGGTGCACCGGTGGAGACGGTGCTGCTCCCGGTGGTGAAGGGCCAGGTCGACGCGGACGCCGCTGCCGCCGACCACGACGAAGACGACACCCCGAGCGGCACGACCCGCGTTACCCAGTGCATCTCGACCCAGGTCGGCTGCGCGATGGGGTGCATCTTCTGCTCGAGTGGGATCGCGGGCCTCACCCGTCACATGACCCCGGGCGAGATCGTGGGTCAGGTTCTCCTGGGCCGCCAACAGCTGCGCGAGGGCGAAGCGATTCGCAACGTCGTCTTCATGGGCATGGGCGAGCCCCTGCACAACTTCGAGGGCACGGCCCGCGCGATCGAGCTGCTCACGCACCCCGATGGCTTGGGGCTATCCCCGCGCAGGATCACGGTGTCGACGTCGGGCCTCATTCCGGAGATCGCGCAACTCGGCGAGCGGTTCGAAGGCAAGGTAGGCCTGGCCATCTCTCTGCATCAGCCCCACGACGCCCGGCGCTCGGCGCTGATGCCGATCAACAAGAAGTACCCCTTGCCGCGGCTCATGGAGGCCTTGCGCGCCTATCCCCTGCCCCGCGGCCGGAAGATCACCATCGAATACACCCTCGTCGCGGGCCAGAACGATGCCCTGGCCGACGCCGATCGACTCGCCAAGTTGCTTCGTGGCCTTCGGGTGAAGATCAACCTCATCCCGATGAACCCCATCGAGGCGAGTAAGCTCGGACCGCCCGACCCCGCCCACGTCGACGCGTTCCAGCGCCGCCTCAAGCAGGCGGGTTACCTCTGCTTCGTGCGCCGCCGCCGGGGAGACGACGTATCCGCCGCATGTGGCCAGCTCGCGATGATCGGCAAGAAGCCCAACCGCGCCTTCGAGCGTCGCCAGCCGAAGTCGTCCGACTGAAGGTCATTCCTCCGAGGCGTCTTCATTCGATGGCGCGCAGATCGGCGCGGTCTTCACCGAGGTTGAACACCGGCGGCCGCCCGATGGGCGCCTCCACGGAGAGGCGCTGACCTCCTTCGTGGGCGGTGCCGGTCCACACGTCGAACCAGGTGCCGGGGGGCAGGTAGACCGAACGGGAGGTCGCTCCCTCTTCGACCACGGGCGCCACGAGCAGCGACGGCCCGAACATGTACTGGTCGCTGATCGAACGGCAGGTGGCGTCGTCGGGGAAGGCCAACATCATGTGCCGCACCAGCGGCATCCCGGTGGTGGCAAAGTCGCGGGCCCAGGCCTGCATCTCCGAGCCCAGCGCCTCGTGCACGAGGGCGAAGCGACGAAGGTGCTCGGTGGTCTCCTGGTCCTTCTCCCACGACCAGTTCTCGTCCTTCTTGTTGCCCTCATGGGTGCGCATGACGGGCGTGAAGGCGCCGAGCTCGATCCACCGCAGGTAAACCTCTTTGGTGCTCGGGCCACCACTGAAGCCGGCGATGTCGTGGGTGACGAAGGGCACGCCGGCGAGACCGAGGTTGATCATGCAGGGGATGACGGTGCCGATCCCGTCTCCTTCTTCGAACGTAGCCTCCTGATCGCCGCACCAGACGACGTTGGCCACCGCCTGCTGCCCCGACCAGCCGGAGCGAGAGAAGACCACCCAGTCGCCATCCGGGCGAAGCTCGTCGAAGACCTCCCGGCTGTTGCGGTGCCAGGCCTCGGGGTAGCGGTTGTGGTAGGCGCGCGGGTCGCTTCCGTCGGAGAGTACGGCGTCGAGCGGCAGGTACTCGGAGAAGTCCGCCATCCACCCGTCGATGCCGTAGTCCTCGACCTTCGCGCGAAGGAACTGCTTGGTGTAGGCGCGCGTGTCGGGGTTGGTGAAGTCGGGTTGGCCCGCGTCGCCTGCGGGCGACGGCGCGATGAGACTGGCTCCGCTCTCGTCCTTCACGAGCAATCCCTGCTCGTCCATGGCCGGGAAGTGGTCGTCGAGGGTGATGTCGACGAAGGGGTTGGCGTAGGTGAGGAAGCGCAAGCCTCGCTGGTGCAGCTCGTCGACCATGCCCGCGAGATCGGGGTAGAGGGTCTCGTCCGCGACCCAGCGATATTCGACGCCGGAGCCGCCCCCGATGTTGGGCCGCTGCCCCGACCAGTCCTGCGCCCAGATGGCGGCGACGGGGATCTGCGCCGCTTCGAGGGCATCGACCTCGGCGAGCACGGCGTCACGCCCTCCCTGGGCACCGATCCAGAGCCGGTAGGCCCAGGGCGGCGGCGCCTTTGGTCGCCCCACCACCTCACCGAGCTGGTGGATCACGTCGGGCACGGTGGGTCCGTCGAAGATGACGGCCTCGAAGCTCGCGCCGCCTTCGACGTCGAACCACGCCACCTCGGGGTCGGAGGCGCAGAGGTCGACCACCGTGCGATGGTCGGTCTCGATCAGCCACCCGTAGCCCCGGGCGTCGAGGAAGTAGGGCATCGGGTAGTAGGTCGTATGCGCATCGCCCACGGGTGACGTGGTGTCGGGGGTGCCCGTGCGGCCGATCCCCTGCTCGCTGACGTAGAGGTCGAAGGCCTCGCCGCGCTGGTCGGTCGCGTTGTACTGCTCGCCAAAGCCGTGAAAGGTGCCCCCTTGCTCGCAGACGATGGGAAGCGCCAGCGACTGCAGGCTCAAGTCGCTCTCGGCCCGGACCCGAAGTCCATCGCGCTCGGAGATGACGAGGCGTGCTTCACCGCCTCCCGCGTCGAGATAGCGAAGGGTCACCGCGTCGTCGGCGGTGGCGGTCACGTCCTCGAAGGCGAAGTCGACCACGACCTCGCCCTCGCGAAAGAACTCGTACATCCCGAGGAGCTCGTTGTTGCGGGGCGTGAACTGCGCGCCCCTCAGCCCGTGCGGCGCGAGCTGGCCGACGGTGCGCCCCTCGACGGTGAGAACGGTGAAGCCGTCGCCGTCGACGGCGACCTCGGTGCCGCCCGTGAGCACGAAGACCTGCGTGCCGTCGGAGCAACCGGTCTGAAGCAGAGCGCCGAGTACCAGGGCGAAAGACCGGAAGCGCATGGGAAGGGTCTACCTGCGGATCGGCGCCGTCGCCACGCCGAACGCGGTGTAGGGTCGGCGGGTCATGGCTGAACTGACCGCCCAGCTCCTCGACCGCGCCCGCGACTTCCTCGCCCACGACCCCGATCCCGACACGCGTGCGGAGCTCGAGGCCATGGTGGAGCGACGCGACCCCGAGTTGGCCGAACGCTTCGCGGGGCCCTTGGCCTTCGGCACCGCGGGCCTGCGCGGACTGCTCGGCGCGGGTGAGAGCCGCATGAACCGGGCTGTGGTCCTCCGCACGACGGCGGGGATCGCCGCCTGGTTGAAAGGCACGGGGAAAGACCTCTCGCGCGGGGTGGTCATCGGCTACGACGGTCGCCGACAGAGCGACGTCTTCGCCCGCGACGCGGCGGCGGTGCTGCTTGCGGCGGGGATCTCCGTCTACCTGAGCGAAGGTACCTGCCCGACGCCCTTGTGTGCCTTCGCGCTGCGAGACCGGGAGGCGCTCGCCGCCATCATGGTCACGGCCAGCCACAACCCGCCCGACTACAACGGCTACAAGGTCTACGCGGAGAACGGCGCACAGATCATCCCGCCCATCGACGGCACGATCGCTGCCGCCATCGACGCTGCGCCTCCCGCGGACGAGATTGCACGGGCGGACCTCGACGAGGCGGCGAAGGAAGGCCGACTGCAGTGGCTGGGGGAGGCGATGGACGCACGCTACCTGGAGGCCATCGGCACCATGATGCCCGCCAAGGGAGGCGATCGCAGCCTGCGCATCGTCTACACGCCGATGCACGGCGTAGGCGCCAAGCTCTGGCGACGCGCCTTCGAAGGGGCGGGCTTCTCCGACCTGCACATCGTGCCCGAGCAAGCCGAACCCGATGGCGCGTTCCCGACCGTGGCCTTTCCCAACCCGGAAGAAGACGGCGCGATGGACCTGTCTCACGCCCTCGCACGGAAGGTCGACGCGGCCCTCGTCATCGCCAACGACCCCGACGCGGACCGCCTCGCCTGCTCGGTACGTCGCGGCGACGACTTCATGATGCTGACGGGCAACGAGGTCGGCACCCTGCTCGGCGGCTACGCCCTCGAGCGGCTCGAGCCGAAAGGCGACGACCGCCTGGTGGTGAGCACCATCGTCTCCTCGCCGTTGCTCGCGCGCATGGCCGAGGGCCACGGCGCGCGCTTCGCCCAGACCCTCACCGGCTTCAAGTGGATCGCCAACCGCGCCATGGAGCTCGAAGGCGAAGGGGCGCGCTTCGTCTTCGGCTACGAGGAGGCGCTGGGCTACGAGGTGGGCACCGCGGTGCGCGACAAGGACGGGATCAGCGCGGCCTTGGCGCTCGCCACCCACGCCGCGGAGCTGCACGCGGAGGGCAAGACCCTGCTCGATGCGCTGGAGCAGATCTGGAGGCGCTTCGGCTACTTCACGAGCGGACAGCGCTCGCTCAAGTTCCCCGGCTCGGCCGGCAAGGCCCAGATGGCCGCGCTGATGAAGCAGCTCCGCGAGGACCCGCCGTCGGCCCTGGCCGGGCTGCGGGTGGTCGCGGTGACCGATTGCCTGCGATCCGAGGTGAAGCGGGGCGAGACGGTCGAGCCTCTGGAGCTGCCCAAGAGTGATGTGCTCGGTTTCGCCCTCGAAGGAGGCCACCGGGTTCTGGCCCGCCCGAGCGGCACGGAGCCCAAGATGAAGATCTACATCGACGTGTGCGAGCCGGTGGGCGACGGCGGCGTCGATCAGGCGCGAACGAAGGCCGAAGCCCGGCGCGAGGAGCTGTTGGGGGCGATCCTGTCACGACTCGGTGCGGACGGATGAGGTGGCTGCGCCTTCTGCGCTTGACGGTCTCGAGGGCGGGTGCTTCGTTGAGGCTGCATGGGTAGACGGGAGCTGACCAAGGGAACCTTCGGAGCGATCGCCACCCTGGCCCTCGGGTTGGCGGTGAGCGTCGCCGCGATGGGCTGCACCATTCGCACGGTTTCGGGCCCCGCGCCGCGACCTCGGCCTCGACCGCGCCCTCGTCCTCACCACGTGAGTCGGCCGCCTGCCCCGCCGCCCGCCGCCCCGACCCCGGTGTCGAACCAGAGCAGCTTCGCCCTCGCGCTACCGCCCCAGCCGGCCAAGGAGACGCCGGCGGCGAGCCCGGTTCGAGCCCAGCTCCTTCCGGATGGCACCGGTGCAGGTCGTCCCTCGGGCTTCCGTCCCGACGCGCCACCTGCCTACTGGATCTGGCAAGGCCCCCGCGGCAACTGGCGGGTCCGCACCACCACCCAGCGTAGAGCGCACACCTTCCGCGGTGTGATCCACGGCGTGCAGGGCCCCATCGTGAGAATGCAGCCCAGCCGCAACGTGTTCCGCGACCGCGTCTGGCCAGTCGACCGCACGGGCGGCGTCAATCGCTCCTGGGCCTTCTCCTTCGCGACCAACGAACACGCCGACGGTTTCATCTTCGCCGCCGAGGGCAACGGCTGCGTGCGCTTCGACCTCAAGACCGACGGTGGCACCGCGCCCATCAAGATCTTCGTCGGCGCCGAGCAACTCGAACCCAGCGGAGGCCACTTCACCGTGTGCCCCCGCGGCGTGCAACCCGGCCAAGCCCCACGAGGCCGCTAGGGCACCTGTTCGAGGTTCCGGGTTCGAGGTTCCGGGTTCGAGGTTCCGGGTTCGAGGTTCGA
>JAUHZF010000253.1 GCA_030426145.1 Polyangia bacterium | reverse complement strand
CGTTCTCGCCGCGCTTCGCGATCTTCACCTCGATGACGCTCCCGCTCGCGATGAAGATGCCGAGCACGAACGACACGATGGCCGTGATGGCCACCGCGCCCACCCACCAGCGCCCGCCCTTGGGGGGAGGGGGCAACGTACCCGGCGGGTAGTAGGAGGGCGGCACACCCGGGTGGGGATAGACGTAGTAGGGCTGGCTGCCCGGTGCCTGGCCGCTCGCGGGCGGGTGTTCGCTGGAGGGCGCGTGGTGGCTCGGGTGTTGGCTGCCGGGGGCGTACTGGGGCCCGTAGCCGGGGTAGTAGCCCGCGGGCACCACGCCCGGGGGATAGTGGCTCGAGGGGTGGTAGCTGCCCGGGTGATGGCTGCCTGGGTGGTGACTGCCCGGGTAGTAGCCCGGCGGGTAATGGCTCGGGGGCTGACTCGGGCTCCCGTTGTACCCCGCGCCTTGCGCAGACGGGTCTCGGTACTGCGGCGCCATGTACTCCCCACTCTGGTCCATCGCCTTGGGCGGCGGCGGAGCGACTTCGCCCTCCCTCAGCTCGCGATTCGCGGGCGCTCGTAGCGTGAGCTTGTCGTCGGAGACGCTGCGTCGCGAACGCTCTTGGGTGGGTTTGGTCGCTGGCTCGGCCGATGTCGGAGACTCGCCCCCCTTGCGACCCGACAGGGTCCGTCGCGAACGTGGGGGGCGCGGACGCTTCGAGCGCTTGGCTCGCTTGCCGCGTTGTGACGACGGCTCTTCGTCGACTTCGATCTCTTCGTCCGAAGCGTCTGTGTCGACGGGCTTGGACGCACCGTTCTCCCAGGGGAGCGGCCCGAACAGCCGCGCCTTCTCGACCAAGTCCTTGGGGTCGTACTGCTCGGTCTCGACCTGGTCCTCGGAGCTCGGCGGGCTGCTCGTGGGCGGCTTGTCGGAGGTGCTCGGTGGGAAGGAGGCGGTGGGGAAGAACTCCTCTTCGACCGTGCATCGCACCCGGCACACCTCGAGGGCCCAACGGAGCTCCTCGCGATCCGAGTCGTCAGCGTGGCGCGACAACGCCATCCCGAGCATCTTGCAGCTCGGTCGCTGCAAAGGCGTCGTCGACAAGGCGTTGTCGATGGCTTGCACGACGCCGCCCTTGAGGTCGGGGCGCAGGTCACGGAGAGGAGCGAATGGCTCGCCGTTGGGGACCGGTCGGCCCGTCAGGAGTGACCAGAGGATGGAAGCGGCGACGTAGACGTTCGATCGCGGGGTGGGGGCCGAGCCCTTGCGTCGCTCGGGGGCTTGGAAGGGGACCAACCACGCCGGGGTCTCGACGTTGCGAAGCACGGGAGCGAGCCCGAGCCCGAGCAGCCTGACGTCGCCGTCCCACGAGAGCAGGACCTGGTGAGGACCGAACTGACCGTGCACCACGGGCCGAGGGCGCCCGTCGACGCGGAGTGCGTGGGCCTCGCTCAAGGCCTCTACGATCGCCCGCCCCACGTACAGAATGGCGGCGTCGCTCAGTGGCTCGTCGTTGTCGGCGAGGTACTTCATGAGCCGGTGCAGGCTCATGCCGTCGACGTTCTCCGTGACCGCGACCTGTTGGTCGTCGTGGTCGAAGACCTCGATGACACGCATCACCGCCGGGTGGGTCAGGCGCTGGGCGCGCGCGATGTCTTCTTCGAGGCGCTGACGGGTGTCTTGCGTGATCCCGCCCATCACCGCGAGGACGTACTCGCTTCGCGAAGAGCCATCGCCCTTCTCTGCGAGGTACACCTCCCGGTTCGGACCGGGGACCCGGCGCAGCACGCGGTACTCCCGCATCTGCCTTCCGGCACGTAAATCGACTCCCACCATCGCCAAGGTTACGCGAGTTTTCGCCGTTACGCAGCCACCAGGGCAAGTTCCCGCGTTCGAAAGATCACCGGTGTGGGGTGACTTCGTACCCCCCTGAGGCGCGGTTCGGCGCGGTTCCCACGACGGTGCGAGGGGTCGACGGCACGTGGGTGAGTGCTAGGTTGCGGTGAGATGGGGATGCACTTCGTGAAGCGCTTGGATAACGGGGCGACGGGGCGCCGCGCTCCGTGGAATCGTGGAGGCTCGGGCACCTCCCGGGCCCTGGTGGTGGCGAGTGTGCTCGTCGCCGCCCCGGCCTCGGCGGCCGAGGTGGGACGAGAGCCGCTCTGTGTCGACTGCAGCAAAGCCAAGCGCGCCCCCGATGACGAGGTCGCAGCACCGATCGAAGAACCGGACGCCTACGAGGACGAGCGCCCGGGGTTCCGCACCTTCCGCATCGAGTTCAACCCCACGGGCGGCGTCTTCGTCGACGACGCCGACGCCGTCCACATGGTCACTGGCCTCAATGCGCGTGTCTACGTGCTCAACCGGCTCGCCTTCGGGCTCGAGGGAAACACGTTTCACCGCGTCCCAGTCAACGAGGTGGGCGAGCAGGCGCGCTCGCGGGCACGGCGCCTCAGCTTCGGCATCAACATGACCTGGGTCGCCGCGACCGGGCAGGTCGGCGATACCGAAGCGCTCGACTTCTTCCTCACCGGCGGCGGCGGGGTGCTCACCGGCGAAGCACCTCAGACCGGCAACCGGAGCGGCACGCGGCTCGATTTCACCGAGTACGTCGACCTCGGCGCTGGTGGGCGGTTCTTCTTCAACCACTGGCTCGGCGTCACCATGGACGGTCGCGCCAAGGCCATCTTCGACGGCGCCGCCCCCACCATGGCTTTCGAGGGGCGTCTCGGCCTCACGGCCTTCTTCCCGCTCTACAAGCGCTTCGACAATACGACGCTGTAGCGCTCAGCCGCGGCCCACGATGACCTGGGCTGCGCGCAACAGATCGTCGCCGACGAAGTAGGCCGGGCCGAGCACCTCGACCACGGTGCCGTCCTGGTCGGGAGCTGCGGGCGCGGTACCGATGGCGGTGTGGCGCTCCGGGTCGAACGGCATGCCACGCGCATCGTCGCCGCGCGTCACACCGTGGCGCTCGAGCTTGCGGAGGAAGTTGTCACGCACGAGCGCGACACCCTGGGTGAAGGCCGAATCGTCGTCTCCGGCTGCGAGGGCGCGGTCGAGGTCGTCGAGGACCTCGAGCATGTCGGTGAGGACCGCACGCCGCTGGGCTTCGGTCTCGCGTTGGGCCGAGCGCTCGAGCCGAGCGCGCACCCTGGCGATCTCGGTCGATTCGTCGAAGGCCGCCGTCAGCGGCGACGCGAAGGTCGCCTCGTCGACGATGTCGGCGGCCCCGACCTCGTCGGCGCGCGTTTCGGACGTCGCGTTGTCGTTCTCCGGCTCGGGCTCGCGGGGATCGAGTGGGCCGCCGTCTTCCCAGCGGTCGCGGTGACGCTCGGCGTCTTGCTCGAGGGCCTGGCGCAGACGAGCCTCTTCTCGCTCGCGCCGCTGGGCTTCGAGAGCTTCCGCCCGCCGCTCTTCTTCTTCGAGGGCGCGCCGTCGCTCGATGGCGAGCTCACGTTCGCGCTGCTCGCGAAGCAGGGCTTGTCGCCGCCTGGCCTCCATCTCGGCACGCCGGCGCCGCTCGAGCTCGACCCTGGGATCGCCGCGTCGCGGCCGCCGGCCCCAGGGGTCGAACAGACCGGAGCCGGGGAAAGGAGAGCCGAAGGGGTCAGATCGTCGTCGCATGGTGACCCCAACAACCTAAGCACGAAGCAGGCCATGACAACGCGGGGCCTCACCGCAGTCCGGTTTCACTCTTCGGCGTCGTCCATCTTCTCGATGATCTTACAAGCGTCGTCGTACTTGGCGGCGCAGGCCATTTCGAGGTGCTTTCGGCCCGCCGCGGCGTCGGCCTCCACACCATCCCCGGCGAAGAGTGCGATTCCGTAGTTGCTGCACCCCGCGGGCGAAGCGAGCCGACACGCCTTGCTGAAGAGCCGCGCGATGGTGCTCGCGTCGCGGGTCAGCCCCGCGAGCTCTTGCGCGTGGGCGACCGCCAGCTCGTTGCAGCCGTCGCCGTAGCCGAGGTTGCAGGCGTTCTCGAGCAGTACCACGCCCTTCTTCGGGTCGGGCTCGGGCACGAGCTCGGCCAGGTGTAAGCCGCCGAGGTCCTTGCAGGCGTGGGCGTCACTCGCGTTGCAGGCTTGAAGGAGGAGCTTCTGGCCTCGCTCGGGGTCCTTCTTCACTTCGAGCCCGAGCACGAGGTTGAGCCCCAGGGATGCACAGCCGCGCGCCACGCCGCCGGCGCATGCTTTCTCCCACCGCGACAAGGCCTCCTTCTTGGAGGCCTCCTCCACGCCGGTACCCGCAGCCCACCGCGACCCCGCTTCGAGGCAGCCATCGGCATCGCCGAGGTCGCAGGCTCGATCGAAGAGGCGCTGAACTTCTTTCTGGTCTGGTTCGTCGAGCAGGAGCTGCAGCTCGGCCAGGCGCGTGCATCCTTTTCCCACCTCAGCGTTGCAGGTCCGTGAGTAGAGCGACGCTGCTCGCGGCGTGTCACGCGTGACCCCGCGCCCCTCGGCGAGGAGCCGGCCAAGCTCGAGGCAGCACCCGGCGTGCTTGTCGGCGCATCCTCGTTCGAAGGCCTCGACCGCCTTGTCTGGGCTGTCGGCCAGTTTGGCCACACCCCGCTCGAAGCAGACATCGGGCTGCCCCTCCGGACAGACCTCCACCGGCTTCGGCGCTGGCTTGGGCGTCTCCTTGCAGCCGACGACGAGGAGCGCGGTTGCGATGAGCGCGTGACGAGACAAGGTGAACCCCTCGCTACTGGATGTAGGCGATGTCGTCGTCGTTGAACCCGGCTTCGAAGATGAGCGTCTCCTCGTCGGTGCGTTCGACGAGGTCGACCCCGAACAAGATCTGGACCTGCCCGCCGATCGCCAGCGCGAGGTCGTCGACCCCGTCCCCGTTGAAGTCCCCTCCAGTGGCGGACTGGGGGAACCCGAGCGGGTTGAAGCCGCGCGACTCGAACTCGAGGGCACCGTCGACCACCTTCAACACGCCGATCTCGTCGCCGACGACCACCATCTCCGGGCGGAGATCGGCATCGAGGCGCAGCTTGGCGAGCGCCGGTGGCAGCACCGAGAAGGTCTGCGAGAAGGTGTAGGTGGCGTTCAGGAACACTGAGGAGACGTCGAACGGGGTCCCAGAGTCGGGGCCCTCGCCACGGTTGCGAAGCAGCGTGAGTCGAACGCCCTGTGCGTCGTCGACGCCGGAGAAATAGAGAATGTCGTCGAGGCCGTCCTCATCGAGGTCTACCACCAGCGGGTCGGGGGCGTCGGGTAGGGGAGCGAGCTCTTCGATTTGCACGACGTTGCCTGTACGCAGGACGTCAGCACCGCGTTCCATGATGTCGAGCGCATAGACCTCGATTCGGTTGGGGAACATGACGACGACCTCGTCCGTGTCGTCGAGGGGGGCAGTGTCTAGCTCGATGGTCGCGCCGAGCGGGTTGTCATTCGCTTCGAGAGCGTCCTGCGCGGTTAGATTCGCCAACGGCTTTGCCCAATGGAGGGACAGAGGCTGGTCGGAGAACTGAAGCTCGGTCGTCCACACCGATGGGAAGTCGAAAGGGGGACTCATTGAGTCCAGGGGGACCCGATAGTTGGCGAGTGACATGAGGACGTCGGGCGGGTCGAAGCTCGACGAGAGACGCGCCGACGCGAGAAGCCCAGGCACATGCCGTAGGTTGGGACCTGCGAGTGTCTCCGTCTCTTCGAAGAGCACGGGCGCGATGAGCTGTCCGGAGCCGCTACCGATGAGCACCCGGTGGGAGAGCTTGTCGTCATCGATGACGTCGCTGGGGAAGTCGTCAACGACCACCAGCTCCGCCGCGCCGTCATCGCCCCTGAAGCGCCCCGCGGCGATCTGCCGAATGCCGTAGTCGAAGTCACCCACCGATACCGGATCTGCTGGGCCGCCGGAGGCCTGGCCGTAGGCCACGGAGACGGTTTCGATCGACTGGAGGCTGACCTCCAATGCGAAAGCGATGTCGTCGACGCCATCCCCGTCGAAGTCGGCAACCTCGTAGTCGGAGACGGCCTCGGTGGTGACTCGGTACTGGGTGAAGGCACCCTGGCCGTTGTTGATCAGCGCGAGCAGGGACGTGCCGATGGTGAAGTCGCCGAGACGTTCCTGCTCTTGTACGACGAGGTCGGGGACCCCGTTGCCGGTCAGGTCTGCGACCTGCGCCGAGTGCCAACGAAAGTCACCACAAACGCTGGCCACGTAGCGCAAGGGTATGGTGTCGGGGCGCGACAAGAATACGGTGGCCTCCGTCACGACGTCGACGAGGCCGTCCTGGTTGAAGTCGGCGAAGGCGAGTGGGCGAGCGCGGTCCGTAATGTCTTCATCATCGATGTCGCCTTCACAGGTCTTCCCGCGAAACGTGATGAGTTCAAATTCGCTTTCGAAGGTGTTCCGCATCAGCGGGCCTTCGTCGACCTGGCGCGCGATGAAGGGCCGCCCAGCAGATGTGCCGTTGGATGCGAAGACGATGACGTCCGTGAGGTCGTCGTCGTTGGGTTCCTTGACGAAGAATACGCTGGGACGACGAATGCGTTCGGTGACCAGAGCGGCGGGCAAGAGCTCAAGCTGACTCTGCGAGAATGTGATGGTGCTGGCAATGTTCGCGTCTTCGGTCACGCCATCGTCATCGCAAAGGGCGAATACGCTTACCGTGCGTAGGTTGGGCGCGAGGGCAATCTCAGCGCAGCGGGACTGCTTGTTCAGCGCATTGCCCACGGCGAGCCCTGCGAAGAAGTCCTTGTTGAAGGCTTCGTCTTCCCAAACGAGTACGAACGCTTGGGCATTGGTGTCCCAGGCTCGAAGGCCCTGCTCATCGAAGCTGATGAGCAGCTCCTCGAGGGCGGGGTCCAGGCCTTCCGCGGCGAAGAGGATACTGTTCTCTTCGCTGTCCGCCGTCAGCCTTTCATCGCGAACGTTGAAAGGTTGAAGGGTGCCGTCGTCGTTGATGTCGTACAGGGCGACGCCGGTCGCGGTAGGGCTCGCTTCGTAGCGAAGGGCGATGGCCGGGTCGAACGCGCGGGTGAACTCGCCGACGGCGAGTTCACGCCCTTCTGCCGGAACCGACTGCAGGGCGATCTGACGGCCGTCGAGGTCGAAGGTGACAATCCGCAGCACGCGGTCGTCGAACACGAGCAGTTCGGTGGACCGATCCTCACCCTGGCCCAGCGCTTGTGCAACCACCCGTGTGGCCGTGGCGTCGATGGTGTCGGGGCCGAGCTGGAAGGCGGCCGACGGACGACGGCATACCCCGTCGCTTCCGCATCTGAACCCGCCTTCGGCCGGACAGTCGATCGGGTTCTCACCGGTTGCGCAGATGAACTTGCACTGGCCACCGTCGACGACGTTACCGTTCGTGGCGTTGTAGTTGCCGCAGGACCCGAGCTCCGAGAAGCCGTCGCAGTCCTCGCCGAGCGACGCTTCGACGACTTGGTTTCCGCACTGGTCGAGCTGGATGGGCTCGAGGGTTCGACACGAGCTCGGGGCCAGCGCCAGCCCGAAGAGCCCAGCCCATGGGGCCAAGGTCAAGCCACGAATAAGCTTCATTCCCCTAGCGTAGAGGATGAAACGACCCCTGGGCCAGGACGGATGTCACTCCTCGGGGGCGGGGTTCGTGATGAGCTCCCGGCCGAAGTAGAGCCGGGTGTCGTCGTCGAACTCGTCGGACACCACCAGGTCGGCCACGCCGTCCCCGTTGAAGTCTCCGCTCGTGAGGGCCGTCGCCAGCTCGAAGTCTACGACGGTCGGTGTGTCGAGGGAGAGGCCGGCGACGGCATCGGCAAAGGTGTAGACAGACAGGTCTTCACCGGCGATGACGAGCTCGCGTGGCGCCGTGCCATCGAGCTCGATGTAGGTCGCCGCTTCGGCGGCGACGGAGGTGCCGCCTGCAAAGTCGAGGGTACCGTTCTCGTTGAGCGCGACACAGAGCTCCTGGGTGTCGCCCTCGTCCCTGTCCGTCGAGGTCATGAAGGCGCAGTCGAGGTCGCCGTCACCGTCGAAGTCTTCGAAGAGGGGCCTCAGCTCGGGGTCGAACAGGCGATCCATGCTCGATGCCGAAGTGCACGCGGTCGCCGTGGCATCGACGGTGGGGGGACCGCTGATGCTCTGGGATGCCACCCAGCCGCCATCCTGCTCCACGAAGACCACGATGCGGTCTTCGAGGAAGGCGTAGACCTCGTTCACGCCGTCGCCGTCGAGGTCCTGAACTGCGAGGCGAGCGTTCTGCACGATGCTGGTCGGCACCGCGGTGCCCGAGTCCCAGACGGGATCTTCGGTGCCTGTCGAGCTTCCATCCTCGTTGAGGTGGATGATGAACAGCGTGAGACGGGCGTTGTCCGGGCCATTGGCGCCGTCCTTCTCACCGATGACCAGCGCCGCGAGTCCGGGCACGCGTTCGTTGCCCTGGTCTTTGGGCAACACCCCCGCAGCGACGTCGACGGGGGAGAGAATGTCCTCTTGGGCGTTGTTGGGGGGCGTCAGGATGAGGGGCGCGACGAGGAGTCGGGCCGAGTTGCCCACGATGATGGTGGCTTCGTTGTCGAACGAACCAGCCGGCGCATCGTCGTCGCCGTAGCGGTTGGGATCGGTCGTGATGGTGATCTCGTCGGGGGCGTCGTCGCCGATGACCTGACCGGTGGCGATGTCGTCCACGTTGGGGAAGAAGCCGAGGAACTGCGGTTCCGACATGCCTCCCGTGGCCTGGCCGAAGACCACCTCAACCGCGTCCGGGGCCAAGTCACGACCGACGATGACGTCGTCGAGGCCATCGCCGTCCACGTCGCCTACCGCCATGGCGACCACGTCTTCGATGCCGTTGGCCGGGAAGGCGCTGAAGGCGCCGGAGCCGTTGTTCAAGAAGACGTGGAGCTGAAGCTCGTCGCGATCGATGGCCGCGACGTCGAGCACGCCATCCCCGTTGAAGTCGCCGACCTCGGCGATTTGCAGGGGCGTCTCCGGACAGGCGCCAGGCAGGTAGAGAGGCTCCTCCCCGATCGCGGTCCCCTTGGCGATGTAGATGCCGTCGGGCAGCACGAGGTCGGTGTAGCCATCGCCATCGAAGTCCTCGAGGGCCAAGGGAATGAGGTTCTCGCGCGACGGTTCGGCCTGCTCGGTGTCACAGAAGCTGCGTCGAAACGCGGGCAGGACGGAGGTGCCTTGGTCGACGGTTCCCGCGTCGGCGCGCGCGGGCGGGTCGGACTTGAACGCTCCATCTGGATGGCCGTAGGCGATCTCGAGCGGACACTGAGCGACGTTGCCGGTGGGGCAGTTCTGACTCGTACGAGCGACGACGATATCGAGGTACTCGTCGGGATCGCCCGGGGCGTGGGTGACGAAGATGGTGGGTCGGACGAGCCCGGGGTAGGCGAGTCCGGGGTGGTCGTCCTCGTCGCCATCGGGAGGCTCGACCGGGACGAGACCCTCCAGCAGGTTGATGGGCGGGGTGAGGGCTTCGGGCTGGGTCGAGACTTGGGGCCCGTCGAAGAGGAACTCACAGGTCGGGATGATGCGGACCGTGGTCTGATTCATCATCCCGACGACGGCCTGCGCGCACTGAACGGGGGGATGGTTGGGGGCGTCGAAGATGAAGCCGGAGTCGATGCCGACGACGTCCTTGTAGAAGTCGCTCCCGGTTTCGATGACCCGGGGTACATCGCCGAAAGAAATCCCCATCCCGCCTTCTCCGAGGAGCAGGGGAAAGTCGCGGAAGCCGGGGATGGCGTTGATGGGCACCCCCTTGAAGGCGCCTTGCTCCATCGCGGGGTAGAAGGGGAACGCGAAGGGCTCGAAGCTCGTGGTGTCGGTGCCCACGAAGTACGCGATGCCCGCCTCACCCGCGCCGACGTCGGTGATGAAGGCCAGGTCGGGAACAGCGTCGCCGAAGTCTGCGTCGATCTCGTCGCTGTAGAGGTTGGCCACCACGGGCATGGTGCGGCGGGAGGCCACCACCACGCTCGTCGACGGAGCGCCGTTTGCGTCGAAGTACTGGATGGCGAAGCGCTCGTCGTTCGACATGAGCAGCTCGTCGCGGCCGTCTTCGTCGAAGTCGAAGACGGCCAGCTCCTCGGAGCGCCCGGCGAGCACGAGCGGGTCTTCGGCGAACGTGCCCGAGGGCTTGCGGCACACGAAGTCCAGCCCGCAGGTGAAGTCTGCGGGGCAGTCGGTCTCTTCGCAGCGGAAACGGCAGGCGTGCGCCCCCGTCTGGTGGCAGCTCGGGTCGTCGGCCTTGTCGCAGTCTTCGTTGAAGTCCACCACGCCGTTGCCGCAGCGATCGAGCTCGATGACCTCGAGGCTGCGACAGGAGGTGGGGGCGAGGGCCAATCCGAAGAGGCCGAGCCACGGAGCGAGGGTCAAGCTGTGCTTCAGCCGCATCCCTACGAGGCTAGAGGAAGCACGCCGCCGCGGGTAGCGTCACTCCACGTAGACCACGCCCATCATGTTGGGGTGGTTGATGCAGAAGTAGGGAAAGTCACCGGCGCTGCTGAAGGTGACCGAGAGGGTGTTGCCCTGTGGGGTGGCCATCGAGATCGGAGAGCCCGCGTCGGCCATGCCGCTGGGGCCGCCGGAGACGGGGTGGAGGCCGAGGTCGCCGGACCACTCCACGGTGGTGCCCACATCGACGACGATGCAGGCCTGGTGGCCGAAGTCCCACATCGACTCGGCGCCGATGTCGACCGTGGCCATGCCCTTGTAGTTGGTGGCCGAGGCACGGGTGCAGCCGTTGACCATTTGGCCTCCGCCGCCTTGTCCCATGCCGCCCTGGCCCTGGCCGCCGCCGCCCGAGGTGCTCGACGTGGTCGACGTCCCCCCCGAGCCGCTGCTCGACGAGGTGGTGGTCGTGGTGGTGGCGTCGGTCTCGTCGTCATCACCGCAGGCGACGAGAGACAGAAGGGCGCAAGACGCCGAGAGAAGAAAGATACCGTGCTTCATCATCATCGTTCCTAGAAGTAGAGGCGCAACCCTTGCGCCTCGGCCCGATTGTCCATGTTCGTCGCCCTGTGGTCTACTCCCCACCGCGAGGCCGCAAGACGCGGTCGAACCAAGGGATAGATGGGAAGGAATGGAATGAAGCTTTCACGTAAGAACTTCTTGATGGGATCCATGGCGCTTGCGGCCACCAGCGTGGTGGCCTGCGGCGACGACGAGGACGAGACCGGCTCCGGCGGCTCCGGCGGCACCGGCTCGGGCAACACCAGCAGCAGCTCCTCCTCCAGCAACAGCTCGTCGAGCACCTCCAGCTCCACCTCGTCCGGCATGGGCGGCATGGGCGGCGGCGGTGGATCAACCTGCAGCGCCACGGAGATCACGAACAACCATGACCACGCGTTTACGATGACGGACGTCTCGATGCTGCAGGCGGACACGCCCATCGATATCCAGGGGACCTCGGGTCACCCCCACACCATCACGTTGTCCGCAGCCGACATCACGTCGCTCGAGATGGGCAACAGCGTGACGGTGACCTCGACGGCGGATGGCGGGGGGCCTCACACGCACGACGTAACGATTTCTTGCGCCTAGGGTCGAATCCTGGCTGATGAACGCGATGCCCCCCGCGACCCGGGGCGCATCGCATTCGCGTTTTTTACGCAACCTCCGACGCGCTTGTGTCGAGTCAGCAACATGAACACCAAGATCCTCGCTTTGACCTCGCTGTCGGCCATGACTTTCTGGGTTGGTGTCGGCTGTGGTGACGACAACTGCAGCAAGACTTTGACTTGCGACGTCGGCGACGACGACAGCGTGGGTGGCGGCGCCACGAGTTCAGCCAGCTCGGGCGGCTCAGGTGGCGCGGGCGGACAAGCCACCACGACATCTGGGTCCGGTGGCGGAGGCATGGGCGGCGAAGAGCCAACCGGGAGTTGCGGTGGTCTCGCGCCGACCTGTGGTGCGGGTGACAACGAGAGTTGTTGCACCGTACTGGCGGTGCCTGGCGGGACTTTCAACCGCTTCAATAACGCGAACTACCCGGCGACGATCAGCGGCTTCGGCCTCGACAAGTTTGAGACCACGGTCGCTAGGTTTCGACGTTTCGTAGAGGACTACCCGGCATCACGGCCGTCCGCAGGACATGGCGCGCATCCCCTAATCGCCAACAGCGGTTGGAACGCAGCATGGGATGGCCGGTTACCCTCTACCCGGGCTGGCTTAGAACAGGAGCTCCTCTGCGACGCTACGGTAGCGACGTGGACTTCGGCAGAAGGACCGAACGATGACAAGCCGATCACATGTGTGAGTTGGTACCTGGCGATGGCTTTCTGCGCTTGGGACGGCGGGCGCTTGCCGACGATTGCCGAGGCTCAGTTCGTCCTCGTTGGCGGCGATCAGCAGCGCGTGTACCCATGGTCCTCACCCCCGACCTCGACGGTGATTTCTCCCGCCAACGCGGCGTATGACTGCACTGGGGATGGATCGGCGGGCGGAAACTGCACCTCGGCTGACATCATCGAGGTCGGAAAGAAGTCGCCGCAAGGCGACGGCAGGTGGGGGCACGCGAACCTGGTGGGCAACGCGAGGGAGTGGGTCGTCGATGTACTGGCGATGAGCGGGGACCCACCAGTCCCTTGCATTGACTGCGCAGACCTCACCTTCGACAGTCCTTCGATACGGCTTCTGGCGGGAGGTGCTTTCAACACCCAACAGAACAACCTGGTCAACGGCGCCGCCTTTAACGACCAGTCGACCGTCTCGGATCCGAGCCGGGCACACGGCATTCGGTGTGCGCGGGACTGACGGCGAAATTGCCTCCGTGGGCGGGGCGTGGCTACGATTCCCGGCATGCGTGGTCTTGTTGCGCTCGTGATGGCGATGGCGGCGGTGGCTTGTGGGCCGCCGAGCTACAAGTTGCCGCCCAAGGCGGCCACTTGCGACGGAGACAACCTCGACCAGTGCAAGGACAACTGCTCGCAGGGCGGGCAGTCTCGGGCTTGCTACCGGCTGGGCTGGTTCTACGAGGCGGGCGAAGGCCAGTCGGTGGCCGAGAGCGTGCCCAAGGCGGTCAAGCTCTACGAGCAAGCCTGTGACGCCGACTACGCCGTCGCGTGCCGTGCCCTCGGTCAGCTCTACTGGGACGGGGAGAAGGTCGACCGCAAGCCGAAGAAGGCGATCGAGTACTTCAACAAGGCATGCCGCCTCGGCCTGACCCCCGCGTGTCCCACGCCGGACATGGTCGCCATCTCCGAGGGCAAGGAGCCCAAGGGCAGCTTCAGCTTCGCGGTCAGCGTCGGTGGTGGAAAGGGCCCCAACGAGCCCGATGCGCCCGACGCCCCCAACGCCCCGAACGCGCCTTCCGGCCCGAACGCACCTTCGGCTCCCAACACGCCTTCGGCACCCGCTGCACCGAGCACGCCGTCGACGCCGTCCACGCCCAGCACCCCATCGGCGCCGGCACCCCCGACGGCACCCGGACTCTGAGTCCGCCCTTCTCGGGCATTCGGCATCATGCGCCGTCGCCGACCATCTCGTTCTCGCAGACGTACTCGGGCTCGAACTCGTCGGCGGCCTCGAACCCGTTCTCGCGGACGACCTCGTTCTCGTCGACGGACTCGGGCTCGACCTCGTTGACGGTTTTGAACTCGTTCTCGTAGACGGTCTCGAACTCGTTCTCGTGGACGATCTCGAACTCGTTCTCGTGGACGATCTCGAACTCGTTCTCGTGGACGATCTCGAACTCGTTCTCGTGGACGATCTCGAACTCGTTCTCGTGGAAGAGTCAGCGGGGCGTGCGATCTGGGTACGTTCGAGGGCTGCAGGGGTTGAACGTCCGGCGCGCTCGCGGGGCAACGCTTGCCTGGTCGCGTCTTCGCGCCGACTCCGCAGAGTCAGCCGCGAAACCAGAAGGGCATCGAGACCGAGGACGACTCGCGAGTTCGAGCTCGAGAAACGCCCACGAGGTCGAGTTCGAGTCCGAACGCCCACGAGGTCGAGTTCGAGTCCGAGAACGCCCACGAGCCCGACGACGAGGCGCGAGGTCTGCGATGGTTGAACGTCCCGGAATCGGACGTTGGGGGCGAGCAGACCGCGTCTGCGGGGCGTGAACATCCGATTCGGGTACGTTCGAGGCCTGCAGGGGTTGAGCGTCGGGCGCGCTCGCGGGGCAACGCATGGCTGGTCGCGTTTTTGCGCCGACTCCGCGGTGTTGGCCGCGGACACCAGTAGGCCAGCAAGACCGACGACGATTCGCGCGTTCGAGCCGGAGAAACGCTCACGAGATCGAGTTCGGGCTCGAGAACGCCCACGAGGTCGAGGACGAGGCGCGAGGTCTGCTCGAGGTGAACGTCGTGGATTCCGACGTTGGGGTCGAGCAGACCGAGTCTGCGGCCGGTGA
>JAUHZF010000252.1 GCA_030426145.1 Polyangia bacterium | reverse complement strand
GCCGCATCGCACAGACCCGCGGCTGCCCGGCAGGTGGTGTTGGCGGCGACGAGCGCATCTGCAGGACAGGCGGAGCTGACGCCGTCGCAGACTTCGGCCGCATCGCACAGACCCGCGGCCGCGCGGCAGGTGGTGTTGGCGGCGACGAGCGCATCTGCGGGACAGGCGGGGCTGACGCCGTCGCAGACCTCTGCCGTGTCGCACTGACCCGCGGCCGCGCGGCAGGTGGTGTTGGCTGCAATCAGCTCGCAGTCGCCGTCATTGCTGCTGCCGGTGGCGACGCTGCAGGCTTGGCAGTCGTCGGGCTGGCCACCGCACGCGCTCTCGCAGCAGACACCGTCGACGCAGAAGCCGGTCTGGCACTCCGCGTTCGTCGTGCAGGCGGCACCTTTCTCGAGGGTCAATTCGTAGACGTAACTCGAACCGCTGGCCGAGCCGTTGTCGTCGTCGAGTGGCGCGCCGATGATGACGCGATCGCCGGAGATGGCGACGGCGACGCCGAAGTCGTCGCTGGCTGCGACGTCGGCCGAGGAGAAGGTCGTCTCTTCCATCCAGATCTCGTTGGCGTCGCGTGAGAAGACGTAGACCGCACCGCCAACCGATGTGTTCGGGGCGCCGACGAGGCCCCGGTCGGGGCCGAGGCCGACGTCGCTGCCGAAGCGGTCACCCGCCGTGGCGTTGCTCGCGTTGAGCTTCCCTTGGGGGAGCCACTGGCCGATGAGGTTGCGCTTGTAGACGTACACCGAGCCCGTGTCGTTGCCGCTGTCGTCGTCACGCGGCGCGCCGATGAGCGCCCAGTCTCCGTGCAGCGCCACCGAGGAGCCGAAGCGGTCGTCCGGCGCTGCATCGGTGGCGATCAGCTCGTCGGTCTGGATCCATTGACCCATGGCGTTTTCGACGAAGACGTAGACCGTGCCGCTGTCCACGCCGCCGTCGTCGTCGAGGGGCGCCCCCACGAAAAGGGTGTCGCCCTCGAGCGCGACCGCGGCCCCGAAGTCGTTCGCGATCGTGGGCGTGCCGGTCGCAACGACCTTGGCCACTTCGCTCCAGTTGTCGTTCACGTCGCGGTTGAAGACGTAGGCCGCGCCCACCTCGTTGCCCATGTGGAGTGCGCCCGGCGCGCCGGCCACGGCGACGTCCCCATCCAGAGCCACCGACCACCCGACGAAGCCCCAGAAGACCAGGTCGCTCGAGATGAGGTCCCCCTCCTTGGGCCAGGTATTGGTGAGGCTTCGGCGGTAGACGAAGGCGCTGCCGGTATCGCTCGTCGTGCCCTGGTCCTTGTACGGCGCCCCCACCAGGATGGTGTCGCCGTCGACCGCGACGTCCCATCCGAACCGTGTCGTGTCGAGCGAGTTTCCCGGCGGCCGGTAGATCTGCGCCTGCTGCGTCCATCCACCCATGCCGTCGGGCACGATGACGTACACGCTCTGGTTGCCCCACGCGCCGACGGCGATGGAGGTTCCATCCGTGTGAAGCGCGGCCCCGAAGCGGTCGTTGCCGGCGGCGTCGCCTGCGGTGAGCTTGGCGTCGGGCAGCGCGATGAGGGGGAGGACGGCTTGGGCGGTTTCGACGGCGTCGTGGGCGCAGCTGGCGGTCACGACCAACGAGGTCGCGACCGCCGCGCCGAGAGCTCGGCGGGGGGAGGTGATCATGAAAGCTCCTCGGTCCGAAGACCGCGGTAAGGAAACGAAGTCGGCGCATGAGCGCGCGTGAGGTTTGTTACGCAATCGACCCCGGTGACCTTGCGGCGTGAGCAAGGTTTCGCCGCCGCGAATTCCCTGTCGTGCAGTGTGGGTGTGGCTCGTGAAATGGGGCACCCATTTCCGCTCGTGGCGCCCATTTCTTGCGTCGGGTCCGCTCTGGGCCCGCCCTCGGAATGAGCCCATGACGAACTCCATCACCGACACGCCCACCCTTCGCATGCGTCGCCGGCAAAACACGGCGGAGGCCTCGACCGACGATGTGGAGAATGGACTGCCGGCCTGGCTCGAAGCCCCGACCCGACCCCTCGATCCCGAGGAGCCCGACACGGTGGTTCGTCCTCGCCCCGCACGCATTCGGCAGGATGTAGACTTGGCGCTCTATGCCGCGTTGCTCGCGGGCATGCATTGTCGGCCGTCGAGGACCACCGAGGTCCTGGACGGCGAGGGCGTTTCGACCGCGCTCTGGCGACGTGCTTCTGCGCGTTGGGAGCAGGTGCTCATGCTCGGCGCCCGGATCGGGGACGATGCGCTGCTCGACCGGTTCGATGAAGCCTACGTCGCGAGCCTCGGCGTCGAGCGGGGTCGTGTGGTCGACGTAGCCACTTATGCGTTGCTCGAGGTCGCATCTGAAGCCGATCGGCTCGCGACCACCTTGGCCCGAGAAGGGCTCCCGCGCGAAGCGGCCCACGTCATCCAGCGCTACTGGTATCGGCGCATGCTCGAGAGTGATGAGGTGCTGCGACGCGCCACCATCTCTTTGCTGCGCGTGCGTGAGCAGGCCCTCTGCACGCAGTAACCGTAGCTGCCGCGGTGCGTAGTCCCTGGTGAATGACCCACCTCACGCGCATCACGACGCTCCTCGCCGCCCTCTCCCTCGCAGCTTGCTCCACCGCTACGGTCGACAAACCAACCCAGGACCCTGCGCCTTCGGTTGAGCTCGTTCGAGGCGCGGAGGCACCGGAAGGGCAGGCCTTCGCCTACTTCGCGGGCGGCTGCTTCTGGGGCGTGGAGTATCACCTCGAGAACATCGAGGGCGTGCTCGACGTCGAGTCCGGCTTCATGGGCGGTCACAAGGACAACCCGAGCTACGAAGACGTGCTCACCCACACCACGGGTCACCTCGAGGCGGTACGTGTGCGGTACGACCCGAGCCGGGTCACCTACCGCGCGCTCGCGAAGCGCTTCTTCGAGATCCACGACCCCACGCAGACCAATGGTCAAGGGCCCGACGTCGGAGATCAGTACCTGAGCGCGGTCTTCGTCGTCGACGACGACCAGCGTCAGGTCACCCAGTCGCTCATCGGAGAGCTCGAGAAGCGGGGCTATGACGTCGCCACCAGTGTTCGCTCGGTGGCCACGTTCTGGAAGGCCGAGGGCTACCACCAGGATTACTACGCCCGCACCGGCAAGAAGCCCTACTGCCACATTCCGGTCGATCGTTTCGGCGACGGCTGACCGAAGCTCACGTCACCCACCCTTCACCAACGTCGATGGTACCGTGACGCCATGGTCGACGACCCTCTGCGCTCGGTCCGTAGCTTCCGAAAGGCTCTCCTCAGCGCGACCCTCGGAGCCATGGGCTGCTCGGGGTCGTCATTCGTCCCGGAGACAGCACCCGTGGCGGTTGGGGAGAGCTTGCTCGCTGACGCGACCTACGTCGCGTTCATCGTGCCCATCTCGGCCGAGGCCGGCTTCGGTGGCGAACGCGGGCCGGCCATCGTGCACGAGCGTGGCGACAGCCATTGCCGGCAGCTGGCCGAGGTACTCACCCAGCGCTCGAACGAAGGAACCTCGCCACAGGGCCCGCTGCCCCCCATCGAAGGCTGTTCACCCGATGCGATGGCACTGTTGCTGGGCCATGCAGATACGAACGGGAAGGTCGTCGTGGCGCTCACGCCGACGGGTCAACGGGTGATTCAGAGTTCCGATCTCGGCACCATCGACTCGCCCAGCGAAGCGCTTCTGGCGGTGTGGTTCTCCCACCAATACGACCTGACGTTCCCTGCCGACGAGAAGCAGGACCTCGGCTCGGTCGCCGCGGGCTACGCGCGAGCCAAGGGAGGCGCCTTCCAGGTCATCGCTTCGGAGGAGCGTCGCGGCGATCCCATCGACGACGAGGAGATGATGGACGAATGCCCGCGCTACGAGCGGAAGCATTACCGCGTGGTCCTCGAGGTGGCGCGCGACGGCACGATGCGGGTGGTCTCCGACGAACTCATGCGAGAATGGGTAGAGCACGTGCGGTGTCGACCACTTGGGCGTCGGCCAGAGCATTTCGCTTGGGAAGAGACGGGCGGTGGACTCGAGGAGCACCTCGCCTGCGCCATGCATCACGAGGCCGAGTCGGTACGTGCCTTCCTCCGGCTAGAGCGTGAGCTCGAGGCGCATGGTGCTCCCGACGCATGGATCGTGAAGGCTCACCGGGCGGCAGAAGAGGAGCGTCGCCATGCGGCCATGGTCGGCGCCCTCGCGCACGAGCTCGGCGGCTGGACCCTCTCTCCCTATTTCGCCACCGATGAACTGCCCGTACGCGACCTCGAGGCCGTGGCGCTCGAGAATGCGGTCGAGGGGTGCGTGCTCGAGGCCTACGCGGCCATGGTTGCGCAACACCAGGCCTTACGCGCCACCGACCCGAGGGTACGGCGCCACTTCGCCACCATTGCCGACGATGAGCTCGGGCATGCGGCGCTCGCGCGGGCTTGCCACGGCTTCTTCTTGGATCGACTCGACCCCGACGCCCGCGCACGGGTGCAGTTGGCCATGCGGCGCGCATGCGAGGACCTGCGCGACGACGTGGTGAGCGACCCCACCACGGGTGTGCTCGGCGAGCCGGACGCCCTGCACGCGGCTCAGCTCGTCGACGCCCTCTCGAGCTGGCTCGAGGGTCCTGTAAGCTCAAGCCTCACGTAACCGTTGGTCCCCTACCAACCCCATATGGAGGTGCCCATGTCCCGTCGTCGTCTCGCTCGCTCCTTCGTCACCGTGGTGGCGGCTACCTCCGCCCTTGCGGCAACTGCGTGTAACCCTCCGCCCCCCCGCTACGCGCCCAACCCGCCCGGCATCGAGCCCCCGCCCGAAACCCCTGAAGGGAACGGCGCCGTCGTGCTCGAGCCGGAGCCCCCCGAGCCCGGCACGGGAACACCGGAGCCCGAGATCGACCCTACGGACACGATCGGCCCCACGAGCAACCCCCCACCGCCCGAGCTTCCCGAAGCCAAGCCGGGTCAGGAGGTTCGCCGTGGTGTGAACGGAAAGTGTTGGGTCTCCATCGACCCGAAGTGCCCGCCCCGTGAGTCGGGCAGAACCTGCAACCCGCCCCCGCCGATGGAGGTGAGGTGTCCCGACGAGGGATGACCACGGGTGACGCGGTGGCACCATGACGTCCTCGTCGACCACCTCGGGCGGTGGCGCACCCAGCTCCCCGCCTCTGGACCGGCGCGGTCGCCAAGGCGGCCCCAGGACGAAACGAAGTCCTGCCCACAGAAGCGAAACGCCGTCGGCCGATGTTGCGCGGGCGCGCAGTTCGCCACCATGGGCATGATGTCGTTCGACATCGGCGTGGACGAGACGCGCACGACCACCGACGGCATCTCGTCGTGGCTTCAGGGGCCTGGCAGCGCCTACGCCGACTTCACCTGGGCGCCCTCCGCCACCGCCGGCTCGCTCAACAACGGTCAGAGCTTCCAATAGGGAGGGCGTTGCGCACAGCACCGACCATCTCTCTTGGCGTGTAAGCGCTGCGACGCTCCCTCGTTCTGTTCTCCCTGGGCACCACCCAAGAACGAGGTACATCCCGTGAAAACGAAAACGCTCTCCGCCGCCCTGCTCCTACTCGCCGCCTGCCAGTCGACCCTGCCCGAGCCCCCCACCGCCCCCCACGAGGACCCCGGTCGGCAGCCGCTCGTCATGCTCGACGAGCCTGGCGCCCAGTGTTCGCCCATCGGCGCCACCACCGCCGACGACTGCAACACCTGCCGCTGCACCGAAGAGGGCTGGACCTGCACCACATTGGACTGCAGCGACCCTATCGAACCTCAAGATGCTGGGACCTGCACACCCGGCCACTCGGTCTTCGTCCCAAGCCAGCGAGACATCTCTCCACCGAGCTGTGACGTCATGCCCCCGGATTGCGAGCGAGGTACACACCTCGGGAGCGGTGGCATCTGCTACCTATGCATCCCCGACGGAGCCCCCTGGGACCGCGAGAGTGATTGTGTCTGCAACGACGACGGACACTGGCTCTGTACTGAGCGCTGATTCATCCGCGGGTGGAGGCCATTGGCCCCGAGAACACGAGTGGTTCGAATCCTGTCAGACCCTTCGCCTTTCACGCCCAAAGAGGCCTGGACCCTCTGGCCTCCTCGACGCAGCCCCTACGCACGGTGTCGTCCTCGGTCCGCGCCACATCCGCTGGACATGGAACGCAAAGAGACCACGGCGACGTCAAACCGCGTGTCGTTCTCGTGGGCTAGCGGCGATCGACGTAGCTCTGCAGGCCATGAGCCCGCATCATCGCCTCGACGGCAGCGATGGGATGGTCGCTTGCAGGCTCGTCGGCATCCGGCTCGATGAGGCGTGCCCGCCGCGCGAGCAGATACCGAACCGCGCGATCTCGCAGCGCCGTCACGAGGTCGCGCTCGAATACACGGTAGCCCCAGAGTGCAGCGCGCAACGCAAAGGATTCGTCTCGTGCGTCGATGGGGTCCTGGGTTGCAATGGTGGCGTTTGCGATGTCCGAGTCGAGCAACGACGCTGCGACATTGCACAGCCAATCGGTACGAAGTCGCGAACGGTCACGCGGACTGCGCCAGCCAACGTGCAGGCTCTTGTCTCGCAGCTTAGCGTGTAGCGCCCGCAGCCACGGCTCGAGCGCATCGACGGAGGGCGCGGTCGGCGCTGGGAGCCCACTCACGTCTAGCCCGTGGCTCTCGACGTGCTGCGCGAGGCTCCACGCGAAGGCGACACCATCCGTCTCGGCCGGCAGAGCCTCGAGCGCTGCGACCGTGAATTGACGAACCTCGGAGCGAGACGCGTGGCGCTCCGTCGTGACGGCGACGCGCTCCCCGAGCATCGGAACACGCGTGCCCGCCGGCAGTAGGCCCGCGAGGTCTACGCCTTCGGGGATCAGCGGCTCTCCACGCGACCCGCTGAGACTCGCGAGAACACATGCGCACTCCACAGCTACCGAAACCCTCACGACCTCACCGTCGTCGACCATCTGAGCCGGAAAGGCTTGGCAGGTGCGGGGTTTGGCCTCTGCGCCGGCCTGGGCGTGAATACGACAACGACCACCGTCGTCGAGATAGGCGCAGGCGCCGTTTGATGTCGTCACGGCCCGAAGCGCGGCTGGCTCCGCCCCGTGCAGCGGGAGGAATAGATGTCGCCCCAGCTCCTCGCCGACCTCGGGCACGGCCGCGTGCGCGCGGCGCCGTTCACCCGGAGAGAAGGGGATGGAGCCATAGGTCGCGCAGCAACTACCGCGGCCCGTGCAATGGAGTCGGTAGCCGGAGAGCACTGCGAGGGGTCGGTCGGCAGGCTGTGGCTTGGTGGTGTCGGGAGCTTCGAGGTGGGGCTTCGGCGGATCCGTTCCGTCGGCGAGGAGCCCGCGCTCTGCCAGCTGGGCGAGAAACTCCATCATCTCCGATGCTCGCCCGTAGGCACCCTCTCGAGCCGCCGCGAGGAGGATGCCCCCAACATCGCGCGTGCCATCACAGGCGAGGCATTGCTCCACCTGCTCGGGGGTGAGCTCGAGCACCTCGCTGCGTTGCGTATCGTGCAACATCCACTGATCGACACCGTCGACCCGGTGTCGGCGCAGCAAGGCAGAATCAGCAAGCCGAGGGCGATGCGGTAACTCGGTCACGAGACACCTCCGAAGACCCCGGCCATCACGCGCGCCGCGACCTCCCTCAGCGAGGGTACTGGGTCGACCTCGCACACACGGGCGACCACCGCGCGTAGTTCATCCCGGGGCGCGTAGGCCGCCGCCGCCAACCCGGCGGCTCTCATTCGGGGATCGTCATGCTGAAGCGCGGCGAGGACGTGATCGGTCAGTTCTGCCGCTGCGGGCCGAAGCAGCACGAGCACCGCCAGGGCCCGCACGCGAGCCTCGACGGTCGGGGGCGTGTCGGCGGTGGCGCGTTCGAGCAACGCCTGAGCTGTCTCGGCAGTGTCGAACGAAAGCTCCTGTGCGAGCTCCTGCTTCATCGCTTCTGGTCGACTTCCCTGAACCGCCAGGTAGGTGAGCCCGAGCTGCCGGTCGTCCACGACGTGTACGTAGTCCTCGGGGTTGCGGGCAAAGACGAGCTGAGATGGTCGTCCCGGGCCCATCGGGATCACGTTCACCAACCGGTAGCCGAGCGCCCCGAAGGCATCGTCGACGCCGTCGCGGCCCACCCCTCCCGCGAGCACCGCGCGGGTCTGAGCTGTTGAGGTCGCCATAGGTCAGCGAGCATACCCGATGCCGGCCGCGGCTGGCGGCTGGAGCGCCTCCCCGGAGTCGTGGCTCATCGCACGTCATGCGCATCCCGGACGCCCCCTGCAGCAGGGGGGCTGAGGCCCCTCGTCGTCGGCCGAGAGCCGTCGACGTGTCTCGATGGCCACCCGCTGGCCCAGCTGACATGTGGGGCAATGTGACGGGTTATCCATGGGTCTCTGTGTATATCGAGTTGGCGCGCGACTTCTGGCGCTGTGGTGCGAGATATTCCGTTCAAAAGTAGTAATCGATAGCGCGGGTCCTGTTGCGGCTTGCGTGCTGGTTGTTTGTGTCTATGGTGAGTGGTTCAATGGCAATGTCCAAGCGTAAGACCGTTGATGACCTCGCCGACGAGATCGCGGCCGCCGCCGCTCACGTCGATGCTGGTCTGCATGGGCTACTGGTCTCCATTCGCGAGTTCGATGAGCTTTCGGGATGGGCACTGCAAGGAGCGTCGAGCTGTGCGCATTGGCTGAGCTGGAGGGTGGGGATGAGCCTTGGCGCGGCGCGGGAATATGTTCGCGTTGCGCGCAGCCTCGCCCAGCTTCCGCGCATCGATGAAGCCATGCGCCGTGGAGAGCTCAGCTACACCAAGGTGCGCGCGATGGTGAGGGTTGCGACGGCAGAGAACGAAGAGTTGCTCATGCACCAGGCCCGGGGCTCGACGGGGGCGCAACTCGAGCGGATCTGTGCTGCCTACCATCGCCTTCCCGACAATGTCCGCGCGACGGATGAAGACCGTCGGTATGTTCGCAAGCGTACGCATCGCGACGGCACCATGACGCTCGAGCTGCGGCTCATGCCCGACGAAGTCGACGAGCTCTGGCTTGCGTTGAAGGAGACGCGTTCTCGTCTTTCCCCCGAGATGGAAGAACGTCCTACGCTCGCGGATGCGGCTCTACATTGGGCACGTTCGGAGGCGAACGGCCCAAACGACTCCGCGGAGTCGTCAGAGTCGAATGATTTCGCGGAGGATGGCCAGGGCAGCGACTCCGCGGAGTCGCCAGAGGCCATTCCGTCTCCTCAGAAGGCTACCTCGACCTGCGCGACTGAGGCAGCCAGCAGGGTCACACCGGGAAGGGCTGTTCAGCCGTTGTTGTTCGTTCACCTCCGGCCTGAGCACATCGCGGGCCCTTCTGAGAAGGGCGGTGAGACTTCAGAACCCCCGGTTGCGCCAGTGGTTGCGTCGCCAGAGCCTTGGCGAGCGGAGCTTCACGACGGCACGCCCATCTCTGGACACGCTTTGAAGCGCATCGCCTGTGATTGCGGGCTGGTTGCTGCGAAGGTCGATGGCAGGGGACAGCCTCTCGATCTCGGTCGACGGCGGCGCACCGTCTCTGTACCCCTGATGCGAGCCTTGCTGCTCCGTGACCGGCAGTGCCGGTTCCCCGGGTGCAAACATCGCGGGTTTCTGCAGGCGCACCACGTGGAGCACTGGTGCGATGGTGGGACGACCGACATCGACAACCTCCTGCTGCTGTGTCACGCGCATCACGTGGCCGTTCACGAGGGTGGCTTCGGGGTGGAAGTGAAGCGCGACGAAGAAGGCTGGTATCCGGAGTTTCGAACTCCGGAGGGCGTGCTCATCGAACTCGTGCCAGAACGACTGACTTTGGAGGAGGAAGGCTTGACGGTTCTCCGGAGACGGCATGCCGCACGGTCGGAGCCGATCCTCCGGCCGGTGCCCCTCTGGGACGGGACGCCGCTCGACTTGGATGCCGCTGTCGATGCACTCGCGAACAAGGCCCCACAGGACGCCCGATCGAAGGACGGGCGGCTGCACGAGCCGGAGTCTCCCGAGTAGCTGTTGTGGCGGCCTCGACCTCCTCAGCAGCCTTCGACCGACGCGTAGTGTCCGGCATCGACCGCCGCGAACTTCTCTACGCCGTAGCGACGAAGGGGAGCTCCCTCGGCCGTGCGGTGCAGGTCGAGCAATGCAGCGCAAATGACTGGGCGGAGGTGCTCCAGGCCAGGGCGGATGACCACCGGCTGTATCGGGAACGGGCCGAGCGTACAGACGGTTTCTACCGGGAGGTCGAGTCCAAGGGACCTCGCGGCGTTCAGGACGTTGGCGTCGATGGCGGCGGCGTCGACGGTCCCGGCGATGATGAGCTCCAGCGAACGATGGTGTGAGCCACTCGCTACGAATGAGCCGAAGAATGCCTCAGGGGTTTGGTCGCGGGCCCGAAGCGCGCCGAGCACGCAGTGGTAGCCGCTGAGGGAGTACGGATCGTTGTAGACGACCCGCTTGCCGGCGAGGTCGTCGAGCGACGCCAGGCCCGAACCACGGCGGGTCACCACGTCGGAGAAGTAGACGGGCTGACCTCCGCAGCGTGGGTCATCGTGACATGGCGCAGCGCCCAGCAGTTTGACTGACGGCGCTGCACCTCCCGCCATCCAGAGGAAGGAGGGTGCGCATACGAACCCCACGTCCGCGCGACCATCGGCAAAGGGATTGGGCGTTCCCGGACCGGGACCCGAGCCAGATCCCTCCGGGGCGCTCGCGATGGTCACCTCGCGCTCCCGCCGCGCGGCAAGATAGTCCGCCACGACCTCGTACAGACCGAAGGGCAGGCCCGGCGACAGGTACGTCAGGAGCCGAAGTGGGTCACTCACGTGCCGAGCCTGGCCGGGTTACGTGCCGGGCGCCACTGCCTGATGCGCACGACGGGTGCGCACGCGTTCCCCCGAATGTCGCGCAGCGAGCTCTGCCACGCCTCAAGTTTGGTGCTCTTTGGCCGTACTCCCTCTCGGAGTCGTCCATGCATCGTCTATTTCCTCTGTTGTTGCCGCTCGTTGCCTGCTTGCCGGCTACCCCTCCGGCATTGCCCGCCGCGCCTCCGGAACCACAGAAGCTCGAGCCGCTCGTCTCCGTCACCGTCGACGCGGAGCCGATCGCGATGAACGGGGTCGTACTCGACGCGCGTGGAGCAAACCTGGCGCGGCTGGTCTTGGCCGGGGAGCACCTCACGTGCGACTACGGTCCACCTGGAGACGAGCCGCGCCTCGCCCTGACCCTCGTCCGTGGCCTGGGTGATAGCGGGTGGCGTGTCCCGCGTATCGAGCTCGCGGTAGGGGGGGACTCCGGGGACGCCGTGTTTGCGCTTTCGGATGCGCCCAAGGTGCAGCTTCCCAAGGCCATCGGTGACACGATGGCCATTAGCACGCACTTCAACGTGCCGGTTACGCTGGGCGGGAACCCGGTGCGGGTCGAACTCGATGGTGCTCTGCCCGCGACTGGATGCGGGAGCTTCGAGCCAGGGTCTCACGAGGCAGATCCGCTCCCCGACCTGATCGTCGCGGTGGACCAGGAGGCGCTTCCGATCGTAGGTGCCACCTATCGGCGCGATCGAGCTACGCGGCATCACAACCTCACGCTCTCGACGTCCCCATTGAGCTGCGACGACGACGCCAAGGAAGCCGAAGTGGTGATTGAGCTGACGCTGGATCGCATCGGGCGCTCGGTCGAGGCGGCCGTGGTTCGTGGTCTTCGTGTCGGCTCCCCGGAAGCCGCGACGCTGTCGAACAAAGACGTGAGTACGAAGCTGCGTGGGCTCGGGCGCTCAGTGCACGTCGAGATCGCGGGCCAGGCCAGCATCGCGGGGTACCCGTTTACGTTCGAGGGGCAGGCCCCGTTCTCGATTTGCCGCTGACCCTCGCTGAAGTGGAAACGGGCGGGCTGGTTCAGACCGCGAGGACGGAGTCGACGGCGGCCAACGCATGGAGGCGGGCGGTCGGGAACAACGTCACATCGACGTCGTTCGGTCGTAGGAGGCTGCTCGACCTCCGTGCACCCCGCGATGATGCCTTCTGCACCCGACGCACGAGCCGGTTCACGATGGCGACCTAGGCACTGCGGCTCGACGGTTCGATGCGGCCCTGGACGAGCCCGCTGTAGATGACGTCGTGGACGCGATGTCGGTCAGCCGTTCCGTCACCAACACCGCGAGTCCGTGACGCGATTCCAGGCGAATCCGATTGAAGTCCGCCTCCATGGTGTATCGCGTACCGAGCAGTCCGACCTTCTGCAACCCTCGAGATTTCACCGCTTCCGCGGCCACGTCGTGAGGTGCAGGAAACGGACTTGGAGAGCTACTTCAATGGCCGAGGCCACCCGGTGCATGGTGTTCGTGCAGAAGGTCAAGGCGTCGGCACATCCTGCTCCAGGCGCTGGCGCATCGGTCGCAAGCAGCACCCCGGGCGGCGTCCCAATCGCCTTCGGCCTGGAGTCGCTCGATCTCGGCGAAGTCGTACGAGCGCACGATGAGGTCGGCGGAGTGGGTGCCCCCCAGCGGGCGTCGAACCTCTTGGGTCATGATGCCTTCGTACGCGACCGAGCTCTCCCAACGCATGCCGCCTACGACGACAAACGGTTTGTCGTCGTCTTGATTTTATTGATTTTCGCGTGGTGCGGACGTCGCACGTGGAACCCTCTGGTTTGGAGGTCAGCACGCCAATCGTCAGGCGCGCTCGAGCTCCTGGCCCTTCGTTTCGGGCACCCAACGCTTCACGAAGAAGAAGGAGAGGGCGGCGAAGGTCGCGTAGGCGACGTAAGCACCCGAGCTTCCGAAGGCGTCGACCATGGGCGGGAAGGTGGTCGAGATCGCAAAGTTCGCCACCCACTGTACCGACGCGGCCAGGGCGAGGGCGGCTGCGCGTCGCTGGTTGTCGAACATTTCCCCGAGCAGGACACACACGACGGGTCCCCACGAGAAGCCGAATGCAAACACGAAGGCATTGGCCGCTACGAGCGCGACCACCCCGGCGGTGTCGCCGAGCACGAGCCTGCCCGTGGCATCAGGGGTTGCCGTGCTGAGGGCCCACGCCACCAGTCCCAGGCTCACGCTCATGCCCACCGACCCGGCGAGGAGGAGAGGGCGTCTTCCGAAGCGGTCGATGGACGCGATGGCGATGAAGGTGGTGACGACGTTGGTCGTGTTGGAGATGAGGGAGATGGCCAACGCGTTCGATTCGTCGAAGCCCACCGTCTGCCAGAGGGCGTTGGAGTAGTAGAAGATGACGTTGATCCCGACGAACTGCTGAAAGACGCTCAATCCCACGCCGACCCAGACCACGGGAAGCAGGCCCAAGGCTGGACCTCGGAGGTCGGAGAAGCGAGCCGGCTCCTTGGCGCACTCGGCGGAGATCGCAGCCATCTTGCGGTCGAGATCGGTGTCATGACCGAGGGTGGCCGCGAGCACGTCTCTGGCTGCCGTCTCGTCACCCCGAGCCAAGAGGTAGCGTGGTGATTCTGGGAGCTGGAGGCTGAAGAACCCGTAGGCAACGGCGGGAATCACTTCCGCCCAGAACATCCAGCGCCAGGCCTCGAAGCCGCCCCAGAAGGCACCGCTCGCCCCGCCCGCCGCTTGGCCGAGGGCGTAGTTCGAGAGGCCCGACAGGAAGATGCCCAGCACGATGGCGAGCTGCTGGAGTGAGCCGAGCCTCCCGCGGTAGGCGGCGGGGGCGATCTCGGCGATGTAGGCGGGGGCCAAGACCGACGCCATGCCCACGCCGATCCCACCGATGACACGCCAAACGATGAAGTCGTAGAGCGTGACGGGCAGTCCGGACCCGATGGCGCTCACGAAGAACAACGACGCGGCAACCCGCATGGACGGGACGCGTCCACGGCGATCTGCGAGCGGGCCCGCCGCGAAGGCCCCGAGGGCAGAGCCCAGCAACGCGAGCGACACGCTCAGTCCGATGGCCCATGCTCCGGCGCCGAAGTGGGCACGAAGGGCCGGAACCGCACCGTTGATGACGGCTGTGTCGTACCCGAAGAGGAAGCCCCCGAGGGCAGCGCCGACCGCCAATCGGGTCACCGTTCTCAGCTGCGCCACCACCCGCTACTTCTACAACGGAACTCGACTGGCTCCACGCGCAGGTGCCTGGCGGGTGTCTGTGTCCGGCAGCCCTTGCCTGTGCCTGCGCGCTTGTTTCCGGCAGCCCTTGCCTGCGCCTATGGCTGTGTCCGGCAGCCCTTGCCTATGGCTGTGTCCGGCAGCCCTTGCCTATGGCTGTGTCCGGCAGCCCTTGCCTATGGCTGTGTCCGGCAGCCCTTGCCTATGGCTGTGTCCGGCAGCCCTTGCCTATGGCTGTGTCCGGCAGCC
>JAUHZF010000251.1 GCA_030426145.1 Polyangia bacterium | reverse complement strand
GAGTCGTTGGAAGCGGGCGTGATCCATCGGCGCAAGCTCTAGCTGATGGAGAGCGTTGACCCAACCCGCGAGGTCCTCCGTCGAAGCTCCCTACTCCACCCAGACGTTGGGATTGTTGGTCGAGTAGTACTCGAGCCCGGGAACCTGAGTGCAAGCGAACCCGAACACGACGAACCCATCCGCGGTCCAGCCATCATTGAAGACCACGAAGTCGAGCCCCAAGATGGAGACTGAAACACGCGACCCCTTCATCGGGAGGGTCATGGTGCACCCCCGGGAGACACTTCAGGGTGGAGCGGCAAAGAGCTCAAGCGTACCTGACCTCGTACCCGCCGCGAGCTTCTTTCCGTCCGGAGACCAAGCGACGGAGGTGCAGGTGTCCACCGTTTCGTACGCGGCGTGCTCCTCGAGGGACACCGAATCTAGGACGCGAAGAGATGAGCCGTAGCCCAAGAGGATCCGTCGCCCATCCGGAGAACGCTGTAGTGACCCGCCGATGTCTGAGCCAAGACGTTGGCGCCGTTCAACCTCGCCGGTCATGGCGTCGACGACGCGTAGCTCGAAATCTTCGCCTGTCGGACTCACGACCATCGCGATCCGGTTCTCTCTCAGGGCGGTGAGGGCAAAGGTTACGTGAGGAATCACCAGTCGCGCCTGCTGCGTATGGTCCTCCGAGAACACGAGGATATGGGTGTTGTCGTGGGACCCGCGCTGCGCGTCAGCTGCCACCACCAGTGCGGTGCGATCGGGGGCGCAACACATACGGGAAACGCCGTCCCCTTCATCGAACTCCACGAGCGGGGTCGCTTCGCCCGTCGCGAGGTCATGGGCCGTCAGGCATGCGCGATTGTCCTCCCAGGTCATGCCGTCTCCGACGTACAGGCTGCCGCCGAAGAAGCGCACGGACGACCTGGAGACACATGCCCACGGACCGCCCACAACGAAGATCGCGTCCGCCCGTCGAGGGTTCCAGACGACCACGGCGTAGTCGTGGCTGGCGGAAGCGAGCAGCCCGGTGCCCGGGTCATAGGAGACGTCGAAGACGCCCATGGAGTGGTACGAGCACACGTAGCGGGTCGAGCCATCTTTGGCGTCACAAACGCGAATCGTTGCCGGGCCGGGGATCCGGCCGCCACCGGACAAGGCCACGAACCGACTGTCGGGGCTGAAGTCGAGCGCGATGACAGGCCGCTCGTAGGACCCAAGACCCCCTTTGCCCGGCTTCGTGACCTCGAACCCCCTCGGCACCTGCGGGAAGGACTTGCAGAGCTGCTCCCAGGAAGGTGTTGATTGCGGTGCTGACATCACCATCCGTCGTGACGATCAGGTACCGCGCCTGCGCTGGCAAGGCACATGTGACTTAGAAACAGCGTCCCCTACCGGAACAACTGGCCTCCGAGTCCGGTTAGCACCTGGAGCATGTCGTCCAGAAGCGCAAGGTCCTCCGAGCGAAATGGCCGGCGAGCCATCTCCGTCCATAGCTGCGCCATGGTGACGCTGGCGCCTTCGTTTAGGAGCTGAACTCGGACACGGGCCGCTCCTCGCGACAGCTCCCATTCTGACGAGGCGCGCGCGCAGATGTCGGCGACTTCCGCAAGAACGGCAAGCAACTCAGGGACCGCTCGACGAGAATCGAACGCTACCAATGAGGCGGTCCCGAGCGTAGGCGGAGGGGGCGATACTTCGACCCCCACCTCCGACAACCCGACGGGATGGAGTGCGAGCCAGGCTGGTAAGACTTGGTCAGTCGTCAACTGTACGAGAACAGCTTCTGACGAGTCGGCGGGGCGATTCCAGATGACCTTGGCTGCTCGCTCTAAGAAGTCGTGTGCCTCTTCCGTGCTCATGAAGGAGACCGAAACCAGTCGGTCGTCCTCCTGCCAGTTTGGCGGCGCCAGCGCTTCAGCAAGGGCGTTCAGTGACGAGTCGCGGCATGCGCTCTTCCGGATGATCACGGATGCGAAGGGTGCGTGGACGGTCACGGGTAGCCCCGCGACGACCCTACCAGGAAGCGACGCGCGTCCGCGTGGGGAACGACGGGCGGGGGCGACGTTGAAGTCGTGCAGAGGCTGAACATCGCCGAAGTCGACGTTGAGCTGGAGCAGGGTGGGTCTGCGACGGCCGAGGATCGACTTTGCCGACGTTGAGCGCCTCCAGGGTTTGAACGTCGGCACCACCGCCCCTCGTTGAAGCTTCTAGGGATACTTGAAGCCCTTGTCGCGGAGCACTGTCTGCCCCTTGCCGAAGTACACACCACCGAACGGCTTGCCGTCGCGCAGGGTTACGTGGGGGTAGCCGTCATAGGGCATACGAGTCGCCAGCTCGAACCGACCCGTTCCCTGGGTGACGTCGAGTCTGCCGCGGGCGTTGCCGGTCGTGCTCCCGCCAGTCACGCTCAGACTGAGGGTTGCTTCCGCTCGTGATTGGAGTGTGTAGGTGCCTCGGACGATGAAGTAATCGCCGACCGAGAAGTCCCCGGAGGTTCCACGAACCTCTTCGAGCGTGATCGCGTCGCCCTCATGAAAGTCGGCGTCACCCAGCTCGTAGTTGATGACGACGGGAAAGGTCGTGTTTGGTGGGACCGACGCATCCGCATGGGCCTGTTGGCCGGTCGTCTTGGCGCCCTTCCCAATGCCGGCACGCAATGCCTCAACCTCGCGCTTGAGCTCGGCGAGCTCGGCCTGCACCTCCGCATTGCAGTCCCGGTTCTGGAGCTCAGCAACCTGCGCCTGGAGTTCGACCACACGTGCCTCGGTGGGGCCCGCCGAGCAACCACAGATGGGCACGAGAAGTGCGGCGACGCGAGGGCACACTTTCATGTCACCACTGTACACCCTCGCAATGCGACCGGGCGATGACCTGAAGTAGGCCTGCACCCACCCGCGATTCGTCAGCTCGGTCCTAGGGCCTCGCGCCCGGTGGGCAGAAGTCGAGGTCGTCGAGAAACCCTTCCTCGGTGTAGACGGCACGACAGGTCGTGGGACAGAGGAAGAGCCTGTCACCATCGATGTAGTAGAAGCCCGGCTCCACTGGACACTGTGCCTTGGACGAGACTTCTTGGAACGGTGTGCTCGCGTCGAACACAGGCTCGAGCCCTGGTGGGACCGTTTGCGGAAACGCCTGCCGCGTACACTCGAAGTGGATGTCCGGGCCGTAGACCTCCATCACCGTCGATAGCGCGTCGAGCGACGCATCGTCACACAGGGCGTAGCGCGAGCCGCCCGTACTGATGCTGAGTGCCTGAAGGCCGAATGTTGGCCCTTGGGAACAACCTCCCGTCACGAGCGGGTGCGTCGCGGGGTAGGGGCTCGACGCGGCGCCATCCGTCCCGGGAAACAGGGCGACCGAGTGGACCTGCAGTGCAGGGCTGTAGTCGTCCTCCATCCGGGGAACGCGTGCCCGCAGCTGGGCCAGAACGAGGTCGGCAAACGCAGTGCCCTCGCTCGCCGTCGTTCCCTCGGTGACCAGGGTGGAGCCGATGGTGCAACTCTGTGGCTCGTCCGTCACCAGCACGATCCGCGTAGCCGCGTCGGGGCGGAGCCACTTGCCCCAGCCTTCCGGGTGGAGCCCCCACGCGTCCGGAACATCACCGGTCGACGTCTCGATGAGCGCGCAAGCGGCATCGCCTCCGTTGATGCCGACATCGTAGTACCGCAGTGCAGGGGTGCCCTGAGGGGGCGCCGGGCCATCCGACGGACCATCGTTGCACGGGGGCACGGGCTGTCCCGGGAGGGTGAGGCACAGCTCGTCCGACGACGGACCATGGTCTCCGAGCAGGATGAACTGAGCGGGGTGATCATCGCGCGACAGGGCATGCTCGAGCAGTCTGCGAAGCTCGGTCACGGTGCCGACGGGAAGGGTGCTGTCGACGACGACGACGACATCGGTCGGTTCAACGCTTCCGATGAGGGTCTGCTCGAAGGGAACGCATTCCGAGGGGGTGGCGCCTGAGCCCGAGCCCGTCGTTGATGCGGTAGAGGCGTTGGTGGATACGGCACCTCCCCCAACATCGGGATCCGCTAGCTCCCGCGAAGGCCCACAGCCGCCGAGGGGGACCGTCAGAAAGCTGACCAACGCGAGGAGCCGCAGCATCACGGACCTCAAGTGACCGGGCGGGCCTCGGGTGGCTCACTGCAACGATCGTTGGACAGACGCACCTTGGAGAGTGGACCAGCACTGGGCTAGCCTCGATGGATGCGAGGCATGCACAGGAGCAGGTGCCTGATGCTTGTCGCTATCGGAACGTCGGCCTGCGGGGACGCGCAGTCGACCACCAACGGGCAGCGCGGAGCGCGATCGCCGCGGCTCGCCTCTCGCGGTCGCGCACGCTCTTCACGGTCGAAGTGTTGTGTAGGCCCTATTAGCTGTCCGCACTGGCAAACGGGGGCACCTGGTTGATGATATAGGTGCCCTTGAAATCTGGAGACCGGAGCCGAGAGAAGATCTGATCGCCAAGTCCTGGCGCGAACCATGGAGCCAAGACGCTACCTTGTTCGATGACTCGAGCCTCGGAGAAAGAACGATCGCAGTTTGTTATGGCAACGGTCCTGTCGCTCAGGACATCGGAGATGATGACAGCAGACGGGTTTCGCCGCAGGGAAAACACATCGTCAGGGATTTTTGGCTGCTGGACTGGTCCTGGCGACCACGCGTTTCGGAAGTATGTGTTGAGTGCCTGGCCTCCGCCTCGTCGATCAGGGGGAACTCCGCCAGGCTTGAAAGTACTAAGGCAGGCGCCACGATTCTCTAAGAGTAGGCTGAAGAGCATATGAGCTCCAGGGATTGGCAGCCGCTGGCCATCGGGTCCAACATCATCGAGGGACTCGTAGACTTGAGGGGAAACACCAAGAACCAGCGTACTTGCTGCTGGTTGCCAGCCGTCTTTGGTCATCATGCCCGCAAAGAGCGTCCCACCAATGCCAGCCTCAAGCATGTCTCCGCCGAAACGAAAGGAAGCAGAGAAGCACTTTGCCAGTACAGCGAGAACGGATTCGGTCCGCGGGTGGAGGGTGGCGGCTACCTCAAGGGAGGTGGCCATCGCCTCGCTCTGAACGGCCGGAAGACTTCCTATCACGATGGGGCCATTGGTTTCCACCGGGCCATCGGACGAGGCAGAGTCGAGATAGTAGAGCCTTGGAACTCCATGCTCTCGGATTGCCAGTAGCGCTCGAAATGCGCGCTCAGCCACAACCCGTTCAGCTGCAATGCGGCATCTCTTGGTTGGGCTAGGCTCGGAGCCCAAGTCGCGCAAAAAGCGAGCGAAGTCACTAATACCGGAGAGTTTTCCGGCCGCCACGAACGCGAGATCGTGCGACGAAAAGAGCTTCAGAGCGCCCTCCTTGACCCAACGGTCGGAGAACTGCTGCATCCCTTGGCCGGTGGACGTCCCTCCGCTCAGGGGGGGTGATTGGACGCTATTGACTGTCACAGCGCTGTCGGTAACGAGTCCAACGCCCCCTTCCGCGATCCACGCTGCACCCAACGTCATCGTCAATCCCTATCCGCGTTGTTTCCCCGAGGCAACTTGACCACCCAACGTAAAGGGAGCGGCGTTGGGTATGGTTGAACCCTTCCTAGGTATTGCCACATGTAGCCGGGCTGCTACCCTTTTTCGTGGCATGCCAGGCCTGCCAAACTATCAACGACCCTGGACCAGGAGCGCCCTAGCGAGCGGCGAAACCGACCTGCTGGTCGCGAGGAGTCTGACGCTCCAGGTTTAGCGAAGTGCACCCGGCCGGCTGAGGTCGGAGGCCTGGGCGACCCGGCTGGGCGGGCCGACCTCACCCGCGTGAGAAATGCGGCTGGCCCCTGAGCATCTTGACCTTCGCCAGCGCTACCCGCGGGGGTCGAGGTCGGCGAGGACGGCGTCGCGGGCGTCGTAGAGGGTGCCGAGGAGCTGGCATCCCGGCGTCGAGCCGCGGCGACAAGCAAGGAGGGCGTAGGCGGTGGCCTTGGGGAGTTGGTGCTCGACGGCGACCTCCGCCGCGTGAAAGCAGGCGACGCGGGCGATGGGGGGGCCGGCGGGATCTTCGTCGAGACAGAGGGCCCGCCAGCCGCGTAGGGCGGCGCCGGGGGAGCTGGCCGCGTCGGCGCCGGTCGCAAGCCGTCGGTAGCGCGAGAACTCGACGTCGCGGGATGCCTCGTAGAGCTCGGCTGCGCGGACCGCACTTCGGGGCACACCGAGGCCGACCTCGTGGGCGAAGCCGAGGTAGCTGCAAGCGTGGGGATTGTCCGCAGCGCACCAGCTGCTCAGCAGCGAGGTGGCCAGCTCGGGTGATGGCTCCAGCTCGCCGGGACCGATGAGCAGGGCGAAGGCCATGAGGGAGCAGGCTTCGGCGCGCACACGAACGCGTTCGGTATCCGCGAAGCAGGCGGTGGTCAGCAGCTCGAGCCCGAGCGATGGCGACGGTGTCGTTCGAAGGCCGAAGAGGTTGGCGCGACCCAGGGTCAAACACACGCTCACGTCGCGCTCATCGAGGCACAGCGGCATCAGGTCGAGCGAGGTGCTGGCATGCCAACGAAGCTGCTCGGCTTCGCGGCAGCTCGCTTCGCTTCCGGCGTGGCAGCCACGGTCGAAGGCATCGACCGACGTCTGGAGGACGACCACGCCTTCTACGCCAGCAAAAAGGGTACGCTGTCCGATGGCTTCGCAGGCGAAACCATCGCCCGCCGCACACCTCGTTCGTGCGCGCTCCGGCGCTTCGCCCATCGCCCGCGCGACGTGATGCCGGCCGGTGGCGCAGCCCGTCGCTCCCACGAACAGGAACGACGAGGCGCAGAACACCCCATGCCAGCGCTCGAGCATTCTCGAGTATACGCCGAGCCCCTGCGTGATGTTCCCTGGGTCGGCTCGCCTCGTTCACCCCAGGGAGGGGTCGGGGAGAAACTCGGGCTCGACGACCGCCGTCTCGTCGCGGTCGTGCCCCGGAAGCAGCTTCCCGCATTGCGGGCACGGCTGCGGGGTCGGCTCTCGTCGGGCGCTGCAGTGGGGACATGCGACGCCTCGGGACGAGGGCAGCAGGCGCGGGAGCACCAGGCCGAGGGGGCCGATGACCCCCGCGAACAAGGCCATCGCGACCCGGAGTCCTCGCTCGTGGCGACGGCTCTGGATGAGGGTGGCCAGCGCGACCGCGAGGGCCATGGCGAGGGCCAGTAGCCCGTCGCGGGTCTGCCACCGTCGACGCCACGTCGTGTGTCCGCGCTCGTGGAACATGGTCGCCCATACGGCGATGGGGGGGACGAAAAGCGCGGCGTTCGTCTTCGGGCGCACGTGGGGCTCGGCCCGGTTGGGCACGTCGGCTGTGGGTAGCGGCCGGCGGCGGACGACGCGGCCCCCGGCGTCGAAGAGCACCAACTCGTGGGCGTACTCGATGAAGTAGGCGTTCTCGGCTTCGATTCTCCCTACCGCGATGCTCTCGCCTCGCGCGGCCTCGTCGACGGGCAAAGCTACACGCGGGGTTGCACCGACGAACAGGTCGACATGGGTGGCGCTGCGCACGAGGTGCCACTGCACGCCGTCGTCACCGATCATGAGGGCATGGTCGAGGTAAGGGGGACTTCCGACCAAGGCGATGCGCGAGATGCCGGGGCCTTCCCAGTCGATGCGGAAGAGGCCGTCGCGGGTGAGCCACCATGGGTCTGTGCTGCGCGCGTCGGTCAGGGGTGGGCCTGAGAATCCGGCGCCCGATCCATCGGGCGACCAACCATCGGGGCCCATGGAGCCCGCGCGGCGCCGGCTTCGCGCGTCGAAGGCCAACAGGCGCCCCGAATCGCGGTCGAAGTACCATTCGTAGCGATAGTCGTCGCCCTCGCGAGCGAGCCGTCGGTGGCGCAGCACGTGACGATAAGACGGCCTGTCGGACCCGAAGTTGCGCGATGGCGAGATGCCGATACCGGCACTGGGGGCTTCGAGGTCGTGGACCCACGCCATTCCGTCGAGGTCGCTCTCGACCAGCTGGCCATCCTCGCGGTAGACGCGCTGCACGGTTCCGTGGCGAACGATGGCGCGTCTCACATCGCCCTCTCGGGAGATGAACCACTGCTCTTTCTCGCGCTCGGCCGGCTCCGCGTCTTGGTCGTAGGCGGGAGGCGGGGCCATGGCGGTCGCGAGCAGGTGCATGGCAGCCAGCGCAGTGGCGAGCGTTCCCGCGAGTGCCGACTGAACGAGCGTCGAGCGCGGTGCGTGCTGGATGAAGACGCCGCGGGCCAGCCACGCGTAGGCGAGGGTGAGCAGCAGAGAGGAAACGAGCGCCGCGGAAAGGCTCGGCGCCACGCTGTGGGCAAAGACCGAGTTGAGGAGCGGGGCGACGATGAGGGCCCCACGACTCACGGTGTAGCGGGCCTGCCACAGGCCCATCACCACCCCCGCGAAGTAGTAGGGAAGGGCGGCGAACAGGTCGACGACCGCGGGGCCGACCATGGGCCAGCTGAAGGGTCCGGCCACGTGACCGGGTACGGCGTACCAGGCGACCAAGAGCACGGTGGGCAAAAGCACGGCGGCGCTGAAGAGCACGGCAGCGGCGAAGACCTTGGCCGCGAAGATGTGGGTGAGGGCGAGCGGCCGATGGACGAGGAAGTTCCACGACCCGCGCCTCACCTCGTCGAAGGTCTGGCGAAAGCCGAGCACGACCATGAAGCCCGCCCCGCCAATGGTCGTCACCATCAAGAAGGAGCGACGAAAGACGTGCAGCCAGGCCTGGCCGGCGTTGAGATCGTAGAGGCTTCGTGCGTAGCCGAGCGAGATCGTGAACAGGCACGCCAAGAAGAGCCAGCGTTGCTCGCGCAGCTCCTTTGCGATGAGCGCTCTCATGCGTCATTCCTTTCGACCACGAAGCGAACTTCGCCCCGGTGTCCCAGGTAGGCGATGGCCGCGTCCTCGAAGCTGATGGGGAGTGGCTCGACCTCGTGGTCGGGTAGGGCGAGCACAGACGGGAGCTCGCCTTCCGGCGTGGCGGCAGGGGTCACGACGGTGACCAGCATCTCTTGCTCGAAGCGCTTCTTGGCGATGATCGTGGCCTCGTCGGGCAAGCTCGGCGGTTCACCTTCGAAAGGAATGGCGTAGCGTCGAACGCGCTGACGGAAGGTGTCGACGGTGCAACAGGCGCGGAGCGCACCACGCTCGAGAAGGATGATGCCATCGGCCACCCGCTCGACGTCGGCGAGCAGATGGGTCGAGTAGAGAATGGTGGTGTGGTCTCGTTGAGAGAAGTGCACCATCGCCTCCAGCAGAAGGCGCCGGGCCACGGGGTCGAGGCCCATGGCCGGGTCGTCGAGAATCAGCACCTCTGGCTCGGTCGCCAATACGACGGCGAGGTTGAGGCCCGCCCGCTGCCCGTGCGACAGCTCACCTACACGTTGGCGCTCGTTCAGGCGAAAGGCGTCGACGACCGCACGACAGGTTTCGTCGTCGAAGCGTGGATAGAAGGCGCGCTGAAAGGCGATACATTCTTTCACGCGCATCCAGTCGTAGAGCGCGCAGCCCTCGGCCATGAAGCCGATGCGTGCCCTCGTTTCGGGCGATAGGTCCCGACTCGTCTGCCCGAGCAGTCGCGCCTCGCCCGCGGTGGGTTCGAGGAGGCCGAGGAGCATTCGCAGGGTGGTGGTCTTGCCCGCGCCATTGCGTCCGAGCAGAGCAAAAACCTGCCCTCGGGGGACGGCGAACGAGACGTTGCTGACGGCGAGGTGACCGTAGAAGGCGCGCGTGAGGCCGTGGGCCGAAATGGGAGTGTCGTTCATGGTTCAGCTCTCATCGTCGGGCCCCTTCTTCGCCTCTTCGAGACCGGCCCACGTCTCGCGAATGAGCGCCAGCACCTCGGCTTGGGAAGCGCCGAGGAGAAGCGCTTGTTGGATGAGGCGTTCGGCTTCAGAGGCGAGGCGCGTACGCCGCTCGGATGCGTCGGGCGTGGGCGCGGCGTGTCCGATGAACATCCCGCGCCCGCGCTGAGACACGATCTCGCCACTTCGGCTGAGCTCTCCGTAGGCCTTCGCGATGGTGTTGGGATTCACCACGAGCTGCGCTGCCAAAGCGCGAACGCTCGGCAGCGGGTCTCCGGGCTCGAGATCGCCGGTCACGACCGCGAGACGGATCTGGTCGACCACCTGCCGATAGATCGGCGTGGTCGAGCCAGCGACGATGTCGACGCGAAGGGCCACGTAGTCTGTACTGCTGTACTAGTGAAGTAGTACAGCAGTGCGCTACGCGCCAGTCGATCTTCGACCGAATGTTGCTTCGAGGGGATTCAAGCCCGGCTCAGGACGCCTGACTGAACACCTGAAGCTGAGGTTCGCGGAGCGAATCCGAACCCGTGTCGCAACGGCGCCATTGCAGGTCGCCAGCGTAGCGGTGGCCTATGCGGCCGTTCTCATCGAGGGCAAAGAGGTAGATCCAGCCGTGGTCGAGGAGCTGCCGAAGGCTCTCGTGCTTCTCGATGATGGCCGTCATGGCTTCGATGGGGGCTTCGACCACGACGTTGAGCCGAACGGGGTCGTGCTGGCGGCGCGCCCCGTCGTGCACCGATTGCCACGGCAAGCCGACACGGAGGTCACCCGCGTTTCCCTCGAGCACCCCGACGCGGCCCCCGACCACGTTGTGGAGGGTCTTGTTGCCGGCTCCGAAGACACCGGGGTCCACCGTCGAGGCGTAGTACTGCAGGTTGATCCAGGCGGTGACCACCATGGGAGCCGTCATGATGAGTTCGAGCACCGAGAAGTCGTCGTCGGCCTCCCACGCGTAGTCGTGCAGGAAGGCACTCCCTCCGAGGTCGACGGTGGCGGTGCGATGACGTGGCGCGACCACGAACGAGGTGCAGCCAGCCAATCCCCACTCAGGACGCACCTGAGCCCAATCGCGACTCCGGCGAAACCAGTCGAGATCGGTGCCGCCCGGCGCTGAGCGAAGGCGCTCCGCCCTCTCGAGTCGGGAGGTACGACCCGCAGCGGCGAGGCTACGCTCGAGGTCTGCGACGTCTTCGACGTGAGATGCAGGGACCTGCTCGCGCCCATAGACGGTGACCGCATCGGTCGTGGTGTCGTGAAGGGCGGCGAGGAACACCGTGTCTTCGGGGATGTCGATCCCGCGCTCCTTCAGACGTACGCGAACCTCACGGTCGTTGAAGATGGCGGCGGCGACGCGTGCGTTCGGAGCTCCGCTGCGTCCGCCACACGCGCCGCAATCCAGGCCTGATGCGTGAGGGTTGTTCACGCTGCTCGACCCGTGTCCCGCCAACAGGACGATGCGAGCGAAGTCTTTCGTGAGGGACATGCCACGCAGGGCTCCCGTCGCGAGCTCGACGCGCTCGGCCAAGGTCAGACCCATCCGCCGGCCATCGACTGCACCCACCGCCAGCGATACCCCGAGCTCGTCCGCTTCGACCCCCAACCCATCGGTGTCGGGGTGGGGTACGGGCCGAGTGCGACCAAAGGCATCACTGAAGAGCTTGGGAAGGTAGGTCAGGCCCAGGGGTCCCACGAACCCGAAGCAGGAGACCGCGCCCCTCTTGAAGCTCGTCCATGCTCGCTTCAGCCCTTGTGCATCGCGTCGGCGTTCTATTGCGGCCTGGGTGGCCTCGCGCGTGGGAAGCGCTTCGGCGATGCGGTGAGGCGGCGCGACCAGCACCGGGCATTGTCGGTGACCGTTGCGATGTCCCATGGGGACTAGCTCGATGGGCATGCCGAAGAAGCCGGCGAACCCCTTGGTTTGCACATTGGGGTCCGCAGATTCGAGATGGCGGCGAAACACTTCAGACCGCACGTCGATGCAGAAGACAGCTTGGGCGAGAGGCCGCTCCTGCTTCAGAGGTGTCTCTCGGGATGCAGCCTCGAAACGCCCGACCAAACGTCGCTGATGGCTTCGCTCGTAGGCGCGTTGGAGAATCACCCTCGCCTCGAGGGAGGTACCGCGGGGCGAGGTCCCCGCCAGCCGCGCGGTGGTTCGTACCGCGGACCTCCAGGCTCGCTCGATGCGCTCGTCGCCGAGACTTCGCATGAGCGCGAGCTCGAAGCACAGCAAGACGGTCATCATCTCCAGCAGCGTGTCGTCGTCGGCGCCGTCGTAGAGCCGGCGATCCCAACCGATGCGGGCAGCGTGCGCCGCCCATCCACCGAGTCGCATGCCTAGCCGGTGCAGGTAGAGGTCGGTGGCTTCGGCGTGCACCCTCAGCTCGGTCAGCGCGAGCGCAGACGCCGCGGCCATGTCGTCTGGCAGCGCCGCGACGTGCCTACGGAATTCGGGAGCCCCCATCAGCTCTGGTGTGCGATCGATGGTGGCCTCTTCTTTCCAGGCGGCGAAGAGGGAGTCGGGGGCGGCGCTCTTCCAGGCCGCGTAGTCGTCGAAGTACGAGGCGAACCATGCGCCGAGGTGGTCCACGAAGAACCGGTTCCAGTCGCGCCCGGTCAGGCGCCCGAGCACGTCGGTCACCGTAGGTACGGTGGCGGGCTCGGGATCGAGCTCACCCGAAGCGAGCATCTCCAGAATGCCTTCTCGGGTCAGCCTGCTCTCATGATCGACGATGGCTGCATCGAGGTCGTCGAGACGGAGCTCACCGTCGGCGATGAGGAGGGCGAGGTCGTCGGCGCCGAGCGTGGAGGACACGCCGGCCACCCGCTGCAGTCGAGCTGCCGCCTCCACGAAGGGCTCATCCTGAACACCCTGGTAGGGGTTGACCGCGACGAAGCGGTCGAGCGGCCATACCGGCGCAATTCGTTGGGCGACCCGACGGAGGGCCTCGAGGGGCGTAGCTGTGGTTTCGATCGCGGTGCTCATCGGAGGGGCTGTCCTTGCTTGGGAGAGGGGATGCGCATCGCGCCCACGAGGCGGTCGAAGAGCGCGTTGGCGTAGAGGCCGTGACGTAGATGGATTCGAAGGTGGCGCGCCCAGCGTGTGTCGTGGCCACGGCCGAGTGCCTGCACCGCGAGGGCGACGGACCAAAGGGCGACCATTGCGATGGCGAGTGTCAGCGTTACTGGACCTGGCGTTCGAAGCGGTGGAAGTGAGTCGGCGAGCGCGAGCCGCGCGAGCTCCTCGAAGCCGAAGAAGGCCGTCGCCACGACCACGGCCAAGCCGACGGCGGCCAGCCATACCGGAACCGGCGAGGGCCGGTCGAAAGCCGCGCCGAGCAGCTGGGTCGAGCCGAGTACGACCACGCCGCCAACGAGCCAGAGCCCAGCGTGCTCTGAGTGCCCGAAGAGCGCGCCTACCGCGACGAAGACGCCAGCTGCGACGACGGCCCCGAGCAGAACCCGGGTGGCGTGGCGACGCCTCGGTGGAAGCTTCACCCGCGCGCCATGCGTCGCCTCGACCGCGCTCCCGGCGGAGAGAAAGGCGTGCGCCTTGTAGAAGGAGTGCGCGATGAAGTGCAACGCGGCCGCGGGATACACCCCGAGCCCGCAGATGAAGAGCGAGAAGCCCATGTGGGCGGCGCTGGAGTAGCCGAGAGCGACCTTGACCGAGGACTGCGTCCTGAGGACCACGGAGCCGAAGAGCGCCGTGACGCCGCCGACCACGATGAGGAGCCAGCTCGCGGCGGGAGTGACTTCGAGCACCGGGGCGAAGCGCAAGATCAGGAAGGGTCCTGCGTTCAGGATGCCCGCGTGGAGGAGCGCCGAGACCGGAGTCGGCGTCTCCATGACTTCCACGAGCCACCCGTGCGTGGGAAACTGCGCCGACTTCAACATCGCCGTCACCGCAAGGAGAACCGCTGCGGCGACCACCGGTCCAGCATTCGCCTCGCTGGGCGCGGCCCCTTCGATGGCGGCGGTGAGCGCGGTGAACTCTTGGGTGCCGAAGTGCTTCGCCAGCAGGATGAATGCGAGCCCGAGGGCCACATCCCCGATGCGCATGACCACGAACTTCTTCTTTGCGGCAATTCGCGCCCGGGGGCGCTCTCGATAGAAGACGAGCAGTCCGTGCAGGCAGAGGCTCGTGGCGACCCACGCCAACCAGAAGGTCGTGAGGTTGTTCGCGAGCACGAGGGTCTCCACCGCCGCCGTCGTTGCGGCAAGTCGGCCGAGGAACACGCTGTGTCGAGGATCGCCCTCGAGGTAGGTCGCGCTGAACCGAGCGATGACGACGAACAGCAACGCGACCATGCTGAAGATGGCGACGCTCAGCGCATCGAGTCGAAACGACACCAGCTGCCCGAGTCCGGTCGTGGGGCTGGTCGCGGGTCCGACGAGAACGACGTGAAGCGTGGCGGCCAGAGCGGCGAGCAAGCCCAGCTCGGAGGCGAGGACCAGTCCGCGCTTCACGTTGCGAGGCTGCGAGGTGGCTTCATCGCGCGAGAGGATGGCCACCACGAGCAGCGCGACAGGGCCGACGAGGGGTA
>JAUHZF010000250.1 GCA_030426145.1 Polyangia bacterium | reverse complement strand
ACGTGACGGTGGTGAGTCCGGTCCCGGGAGGAAGCTTCGAGCCCGCCCATCCGCCTCCTGTCGCGTCGTGGTGGCCGGAGCTACCGTGGCGTACCGCCGACGAGTACCCCATCGTCGCGACCAAGGGCCCACCCGAGGAGTGATGGGAAGGCCGCCCATCACCGTGCGCTGGGCACGCCGGCTGCGTACGGCGGGGGGGCTCGTGACCTTCTTCGTGCGGCGTCACGGGTTCTTCTTCGTGCCGCTGTTGCTCGTGCTCCTCCTCTCCGGCGTGCTTCTCATGGTGACTGGGGGCCTGAGCTACGTGGCGCCTTTCATGTACACCCTCTTCTGACCCGGCGACGGCTCAGCAAGAGGTCGCCGACGATGACCCCGTCGACGGGGTGCGCGAGAACGAAAGCGGCGGCATCGGTGGCCGTGGCTACGATGGGCTCACCGGCCCCGTTGAGCGACGTGTTGAGCAGAACCGGCGCCGGGCCGATGTGGCCCACGGCCTCGAGCAGACCGGCAAAGGGGCCGTCGGACACGGTTTGCAGGCGGGCGGTTCCGTCGTGGTGAACCACGGCTGGGAGCGCTTGCCGAGCGGCTGCGGTCGCGGGCACCACGGTGGTCATGAACGGCGTCAGGAAGGGAGGCGCTTCTTCGAACCAGGGCGCCGTGGCGTCACGGAGAACGGATGGCGCGAGGGGGCGGAACGGCTCGCGCTTCTTCACCAGCCGGTTGACCTTTTCGCGAAGCCCCCGGTCGAACGGGCTCGCGAGCAGTGACCGATGACCGAGTGCCCTCGGACCGAACTCCATCCGCCCCTTCATCCAGCCGAAGACGCGTCCCTCGAGGAGCTGGACCGCGAGGGTCGCATCGTCGGGGCACGGGCCGACCGACAGTCCGAGGGCGTCGGCCAGCGCGGCGAGCCCCGTGCTGTCCACGTGGGGCCCGAGCGCGGCCGTCGTCATCGGCGGGGGACGAGCGGCTCCCCGCTGGAGCGCCCCCACGATGGCGGCGCCCAGGGCCCCCCCTGCGTCACCCGCGGCGGGCTGGACGAACACCCGATCCGCGCCCACCTCGCGCGCGATGCGTGCGTTGGCGACCGCATTGAGGGCTACGCCACCTGCGAGGCACAGATGATCGCATTCCGCTCTCTCGAGCGCCCACCGAGCGGCGGCGCCCATGGCCTCTTCGAGAAGCTGCTGGGCCGACGCAGCGACATCGGCATAGGCGAGGTCGGTCTCGTCGGTGAGGTCCCACGGACGGCCTGGCGGACGGCGAGGGCCCAGTAGACCTTCGAGGGCGGGGGTGAAACCGAGCTCGCTCGTACCCGAGGCATCGAAGAAGTGTGGGGCGAGCTCGAAGGTGCCATCACGATTCAATCGAAGCGCCTGGGACAAGGCGTCGACGCGGTTCGCCCGACCGTAGGCCGCCAGCCCCATGACCTTGTATTCGCCGCCCAGGACCTCGAAGCCGAGATAGGCGGTGATGGCGGCGTAGAAGAGACCCAGCGAATGGGGAAAGCGCAGCCCCTCGAGACGCGTGAGGGTCTCGCCGCGCCCACGCCACAATACGGTGGTGTCCCACTCGCCGACCCCGTCGACGGTGAGCACGGCGGCGTCTCGGAATGGGCTCGCGTAGAAGGCGCTCGCGGCGTGACTCTCGTGGTGGTCGATGGAGCGAATCCGGCCACGGGAGATCTCCAGCCCATCTGCGAGCCGGTCCAGCACCCACAGCTTGTCCCGAAGCTGACTCTTGAGGCCCTGCAGATAGCCGCCGAAGGACCGCGGAAACCGGCGCAGGGTGGTGATGAGGATCCGCTCCAGTTTGACGAAGGGCTGCTCGTAGAAGATGACCTCGTCGAGGTCTCGAGCCGCGATGGCCCCCTCGGCGAGGCATGCCTTCATGGCGCGCCACGGGAGGCTCGCGTCGTGCTTGATGCGGCTGAGCCTCTCCTCCTGAACGGCGGCCACGATGCGCCCGTCGACCACGAGGGCGGCCGCGGCGTCGTGATAGAGCCCGCTGACCCCAAGGACGGCGACCACGTCAGCGCTCGGGGGGGAAGGCTCGTCGCCGTGCCCACCAGGCGCCCGGCGCGAGCAACGGGTAGGTCAGTGCCATGCACAGCGCGTAGACCGCATCGGCGAGCCTGGTGCCCATGCGACGCGCACCCCGCCAGACGTCCCACCTCAGGGCATGCCTGCGCGCCGGCGCCGCGTCGGGCGTCAGGTCGAGCAAGGCCGCCGCGTAGGTCTCGTGACGTTCTTCGTCGACCATGATCGCGCGGAAGATCCGCGCCGTATCGGTGTCGCCCGCTCGCTCGAAGGCGCGGGCGTAGTGGGCGAACTCGCGTCGACCACGCCCCTCCGCCCGCTCGAGGAAGGCGAGGAAGCGCGCCTCCCCGAGTTGCTCGAAGAGGTCTTCGGCGTCGGCACGAAGGGGTTCGTGCCGTCCGTCCAGGGCCGCGGCCCGCGTGTCGAAGAGACGTGCGTGGCGGGCTTCGTCGTCGGCATGCCGGAGGTAGGAAGCGCGTCGCTCGACGGAAGGGGTGGCCACCGCCGCCCAGCGCAAGGTGTATACGCTGCCGAGCTCGGCGCGGGCGAAACCGCGAAGCAGCCGTCCCGCCACGCGTGGGCTTCGTGCCACGATGGGCGCCCAAAGGGCGACCAGGGCCAGATGCAAAGACAGCACGGAGCGACGTTACGCCCCGTGCTGTCCTCCTTCAAGCGAGCCTCCGTTCACCGCAGGTCGAAACGGTCGGCCCTCATCACGTGGACCCAGGTGGCCACGAAGTCGCGGATGAACTTGTCTCGATCCATCGCATAGACCTCGGCCACGGCCCGGAGCTCGGCGTTGGAACCGAAGACGAGGTCACACTCGGTGGCGGTCCACCTGACCTTTCCGGTCTTGCGGTCTTTGCCCTCGAAGACCCCTTCATCGCTTTTGGATGGCTCCCACTTGGTGGTCATGTCGAGCAGGTTCACGAAGAAGTCGTTGGTGAGGGTGCCCGGCTTTTCGGTGAAGACGCCGTGCTTGGCTCCCGCGTGGTTGGCGTCGAGGGCGCGCAGACCACCGACGAGGGCCGTCATCTTGTCCACCGAGAGGTCGAGGAGATCGGCCCTGTCGACCATCGCCTTGGCGGGCGAGTCGAAGTAGCTGCTCTCGTAGTAGTTGCGGAAGCCGTCGGCCTTGGGCTCGAGCACCGCGAAGGCATCGGCATCGGTCTGCTCGGCGGTTGCGTCCACGCGACCGGGGACGAAGGGGACTTCGACGTCGACGCCCGCATCCTCAGCCGCTTTCTCGATCGCCGCCGAGCCGGCGAGCACGATCATGTCCGCCATCGAGAGCTGCTTTCCTCCGGCCGCCGAAGCGTTGAAGTCCTTCTGAATCTGCTCGAGCGAGGCCAGCACCTTCGCGAGCTCTTCGGGGTTGTTGGCCGGCCAGTCCTTCTGCGGTGCGAGGCGAATCCGCGCCCCATTGGCGCCACCCCGCATGTCGGAGTCGCGGTAGGTCGAGGCTGATGACCAGGCGGTGCGGACCAGCTGCGGGACCGTGAGACCCGACGCGAGAATTTTCTCCTTCAGACTCGCGACGTCGGCCGCGTTCACGAGCGTGTAGTCGGCCTCGGGAAGGGGGTCCTGCCAAATGAACTGCTCTTCGGGCACGAGCGAGCCGACGTAGCGGGCCCTCGGTCCCATGTCGCGATGGGTGAGCTTGAACCACGCGCGGGCGAAGGCTTGCTCGAACGCCTTGGGGTCGTCCTTGAAGCGCTTCGAGATCTTGGCGTAGGCGGGGTCCTTCTTCAGCGCGAGGTCGGTGGTGAACATGATCGGCGCATGGCGCTTGCCCTCTTCATGGGCGTCGGGGGCGAGGTTCTTTGCGCCGTCGCTCTTGGGGATCCATTGCACCTTGCCGGCTGGGCTCTTCGTCTGCACCCATTCGAAGGCCCAGAGGTGGGTCAGATATTGGTGCGTCCACTTGGTGGGGTCGGCGGTCCAGGAGCCTTCGAAGCCGCTGGTGTGGGCGTCTTTCCCCTTGCCGGTGCCGCATTTGTTCTTCCAACCCATGCCTTGCTGCTCGACGCCGGCCCCGCCTGGCTCGACCTCGAGACATTCGTCCTTGTGGGCGCCGTGCGCTTTGCCAAAGGTGTGGCCGCCAGCGATGAGGGCCACCGTCTCCTCGTCGTTCATCGCCATTCGCGCGAAGGTCTCGCGAATGTTCTTCGCAGACGCGATGGGGTCCGGCTTGCCCATCGGTCCCTCTGGATTGACGTAGATCAACCCCATGTGTGTGGCGCCGAGTGGACGGTGAAGTCCGCCCTGGCCACTGTGCCGCTTGCTGGCCAGCATCTCGGCTTCGGGGCCCCAGTAGACCATCTCGGCCTCCCAGTCGTCCTCGCGGCCCCCGGCGAATCCGAGGGTCTTGAAGCCCATGTCCTCCATGGCGACCGTGCCGGCGAGCACGATGAGGTCGGCCCAGGAGATGCTCTTGCCGTACTTCTGTTTGATGGGCCAGATGAGGCGGCGCGCCTTGTCGAGGTTGGCGTTGTCGGGCCAGCTGTTGAGCGGCTCGAAGCGCTGCTGGCCACCCGCCGCGCCGCCTCGACCATCGATGGTTCGGTAGGTGCCTGCGCTATGCCACGCCATACGAATGAAGAAGGGGCCGTAGTGGCCGTAGTCGGCCGGCCACCAGTCTTGCGACGTGCGCATGACCTTCTTCAGGTCTTCTTTGACCGCGTTGAGGTCGAGCTCTTCGAAGGCTTTGGCGTAGTCGAAGTCTTCGCCATAGGGAGAGAGTTGTCGGCCGTTCTTTCTCAATGCGGCGAGGTTGACCCGCTTCGGCCACCAGAAGTCGTTGTCTTTGGCTTGGCCGGGGCCCGGGAGGTCGGCGTCGGCCGCAGGGGCACCGCTCGGGGCTGCGCTGTTGGTGGCCGTGGGCTGGGTTTCTCCGTCGCTTCCCGTTTGCCCGCAGGCGGCGAGGGTCAACGACAGCACTGCCGTGCTCGTGAACGTTCCGAGATTTCTCTTCAGGCCCATGTCTTCTCTTCCTTGTTGTCGACGTCGCGAGGCGCAGTGCGGTTGCGTGCTCGGTCGAGCTCTCGCCACCAAGCCGCCATGCCGATGCCCATTCCCAACACCACCAATGCGGTGACGAATGGCACGGCCGCGTCGGGGGAGTGCTGAAGGGCCGATGCCGTCAATGGAGCGGCTTCGGCCATGGCGCTGATGCTGAGAAGGGAGGCGACGAGTCCGAGAGGGAGGCGTAGCGATCGCAACGTCATGGGATTCCGTTTCGGTCGCTGCGCAATGGGCGCAGCGTCCATACGTAGATCCATAGGGGCCCGGGGGGGCCTCGACGAAGATCGAGCTGACATAGCTGCCATGCGTCTCGCGCATGGCAGCTCGGTCGACGTGGTCGACGTTCGACCTACCCTCGTGAGGGAAGAGAAGCGGGGCTCAGGCTGCGAGCCGACGCCGCACGGCGCGCAGGACCGTCGTGCGGTTCTTGTGGGTCGACTCGTAACGCTCGACCTCACGACAGGCGTCCGGGTCGAGCTTCTTCACCGCGGCCACGATCAGCCGCGCGTTCATGTCGTCGTAGTTGGTCAGAGGCGCACCCTCGCCCGGCTCGGCTGCTTCACCGTCAGGAAGCAGCCGCGGTGATCGCTTCGCGCATCACCTCGACGATGCGGTCGGCCTCGGCTTCGGTCAGCACGAGCGGAGGCGCGAAGAGCATGTGGTCGCCGGCGGTGAGGTCGACCGTGCCGCGGCAGGCGTAGGTGACGACACCACGTCTCAACGCTTCGGCTTCGACCCGCTTCGCGAACCCGCGCTCGGGGCGAAACGGCGCCTTGGTGGCGCGGTCGGCCACGAACTCCACGCCGAGGAACAAGCCCGCGCCGCGCACGTCACCCACCCAAGGAAGGTCGAGCAACGAGCACAAGCCTGTGCGCAGGTGCTCCCCCATCGTCGCGGCACGCGCGACGAGGTCGTGGTCCTCGATGTACTTCAGCACGGCGTCGCCCACGGCGGCAGCGAGGGGAATACAGCTGTAGGTCTGGCCGCTCCAGAAGGGGTCGCCGCTCTGCACGATGGGGTCGAGCACGCGGTCGTGCGCGATGATCGCGCCCATGGGGAGGTAGCCCCCGGTGATCCCCTTGGCGCAGGCGAGGATGTCGGCGTGGGTGCCGAAGTGCTCACAGCCGAAGGCCTTCCCGGTGCGGCCGAGGCCCGTCATGACCTCGTCTGCGATCATGAGCACGTCGTGCGCCCGGCATACCGTCGCCATCCTTTCGAAGTACCGGGGGGTCGGGCCCACGGCCCCGAGGGCGGCACCGACGATGGGCTCTGCCACGAAGGCCGCCACCTCGCCCCGGTGGGCGTCGAGGGTCTGTTCCAGCTCGGCGACCAGTCCGTCTTCGTAGGCTTCGACGCTCAGCCCTTCTGGCCGGCGATAGGCGAAGCACGGAGAGAGGTGCAGATGATCGACCATGAGCGGCGTATAGAAATCGCGCCGCGCCTTCATGCCGCCCACGTCGAGGGCGAGGATGGAGTTTCCGTGGTAGCTCCCCCACCGCCCCAGGAGGCGGTGACGCGGCTGCCCCTTGGCTTGGTGGTACTGAAAGGCGAGCTTGCACGCGTTCTCGATGGCCTCGGTTCCGCCCGAGATGGTCCAGGCGTGGTTGAAGCCATCCGGGGCGAAGGCGCAGAGCCGCGTCAGGTAGCGCTCGAGGGTCTCGTTGTGGAACAGGTGGGTCGGGTGCACGGCCAGGCGCGTCGCCTGTTCGGCGAGGGCGTCCGCGACTTCCTTCACGCCGTGGCCGATGGCGGTGACGGCGGCCGTGCATCCCGAGGCGTCGATGTAGCTGCGGCCCTCGGCATCCCGAAGCATCGAGCCTTCTCCCGAGACCAGCATCGGATAGTCGTGGTCGTAGCGGGCGCAGATGAGTTGCGAGCGGATGACGTGGCTGTCCATGCGGTCGAGCGTAGCGGGTCCGTGGACCCGCATGGGAAGACTCCCCGGAACTGCGTCCCCGCCGTTCTGGGCACGGCGACGCGTGCTGCCTTGCCCCAAGATGCCGATCCTGCAACATCCGGCGCATGTTGCTGCTACCTGGCGGACCGGCTCACTCTCCCGCGCGGACCCAACGGCTCCTCGCCCGCATCCAGGCCGGCAATCCTGCCGTCGAAGCCATCGCGACCCGTTTCGTGCACTTCGCGCAGCTCAGGGCCCCGTTGAGCGACGAGCTACGCGGGGTGCTCGACCGCATCCTCGTCTACGGTCCGAGCGACGTCGCCACGGACATCGAGGGAGCGCAACGCTGGGTCGTGCCACGGTTCGGCACCCAGTCTCCTTGGTCGTCCAAGGCCACCGACATCGCCCACATCTGCGGGCTCTCCGACGTGGTGCGTCTCGAGCGTGGTGTGGCTTGGACCGTGGTCGGCCGCGTCGCCGACGAAGCCGCCCTCCGAGCCGTCATGCACGACCGCATGACCGAGGCCGTCTTGGCCGACGTCGATGAGGCCGAGAAGCTCTTCGCCGAGCACCGTCCTCAGCCCTTCGCGCGAATCCCCCTCGCCGCCGAGGGCCGTGGCGCGCTCGAGGCGGCCGATCAGCGTCTGGGGCTCGCGCTCTCCGAGGACGAGGTCGACTACCTCGTAGAGCAATATGGCGCGCTCGCTCGCGACCCCAGCGACGTGGAGCTCATGATGTTTGCGCAGGCCAACAGCGAGCACTGCCGGCACAAGATCTTCAACGCCACCTTCACCATCGACGGCGACATCAAGGCCGACTCCTTGTTCCGCATGATCCGACGGAGCACCGAGGCGAGTCCGACCGGTGTGCTGAGCGCCTACTCCGACAACGCAGCCGTCTTTGCCGGCCGCACGGCAGGAAGGTTCTTCGTGGACCCGGCGTCCGGTGCGTATCGCGCGGTGGAGGAACCCATCGACGTTCTGGTCAAGGTCGAGACCCACAACCACCCCACCGGGATCTCGCCTTACCCGGGCGCATCGACGGGCTCGGGCGGTGAGATCCGCGACGAAGGGGCCACGGGACGCGGCAGCAAGCCCAAGGCAGGCCTCGTGGGCTTCTGTGTGTCCGACCTCAATCTGCCCAGCCAGCCGCGACCGTGGGAGCGCGACCGCGGCCAGTCGCCGCGCATGGCTTCGGCCCTTTCGATCATGCTCGAAGGACCCCTCGGCGGCGCGGCTTTCAACAACGAGTTCGGCCGACCCGCGTTGCTCGGGATGTTCCGCACCTTCGAGCTCGACGTCGCGACCGTCGATGGCGAAGAGGTGCGCGGCTATCGCAAGCCCATCATGCTCGCTGGCGGCCTCGGTAACATTCGCCGCGAACACATCGACAAGGGCACCATCGCGGCCGGAGCGCCGGTGGTCGTGCTCGGGGGCCCGGCCATGCTCATCGGTCTCGGCGGCGGCGCTGCGTCGTCGGTGGCCGCGGGCACGTCGAGCGAAGACCTCGACTTCGCCTCGGTCCAGCGGGACAACCCCGAGATGGAGCGTCGGTGCCAAGAGGTGATCGACCGCTGCTGGGCGCTCGGTCCAGCCAATCCGATCGTGGCCATTCACGATGTCGGAGCCGGAGGCCTCTCCAACGCGCTGCCCGAGCTGATGCACGACAGCGGTCGGGGCGGTCACTTTCAGCTCCGCGATATCCCCAACGCCGAGCCCGGCCTTTCGCCCCTCGAGATCTGGTGCAACGAGGCCCAGGAGCGCTACGTGCTCGGGCTCGACCCGGCGCGGCGCGAGGTCTTCGAAGCCATCTGTCGGCGAGAACGGTGCCCCTACGCCATCGTGGGTACGGCCACCGACGATGGCCAGCTGCGGCTCGACGACACCCTTCTCGGGGAAGCGCCCATCGACGTACCGATGGACCTCATCCTCGGCAAGCCGCCCAAGATGGAGCGCGATGCCACGACCGTTACCCCGCCGCGACAGGCCTTCGACCCGAGCGCCCTCGACCTCGAGGAGGCACTCTCGAGGGTGCTCCGGCTGCCCACCGTGGCCGACAAGACCTTTCTCGTCACCATTGGCGACCGCACCGTGACGGGCATGGTGGCGCGCGACCAGATGGTGGGCCGCCATCAGGTCCCGGTGGCTGACGTCGCGGTGACGTTCAGCGCGTACGACACCCATTGCGGCGAGGCCATGGCCATGGGGGAGCGACCGCCATTGGCCCTGCTCGACGCCGCGGCGTCCGCGCGCATGGCCGTCGGGGAAGCCCTCACCAATCTGGTGGCGGCCGACATCGCCCGCATCTCCGAGGTGCGGCTGTCGGCCAACTGGATGGCGGCCGCGGGTCACCCAGGTGAGGACGCGCGGCTCTACGCCGCGGTGCAGGCCGTAGGCGCCGAGCTCGCGCCCGCACTCGGCATCGCCATTCCGGTGGGCAAGGACTCGATGTCGATGCGGGCTCGCTGGCACGAGGATGGCGTAGAGCGCGCCGTGGTCGCGCCGCTGTCCCTCATGGTCACGGCCTTTGCCCCCGTCGACGACGTGCGACGCACGCTCACACCGGAGCTCTCGGCCGACGACGACACCGAGCTGTGGCTCGTCGAGCTCTCCGCGCAGCAACGGCTCGGGGGGAGCGCGCTCGCTCAGGTCTACGGGCAACTCGGGCAGCGGGCACCGGACCTCGACGACCCGGCATCGCTCCGGGCCTTCGTCGCCGCCATGGGTGAGCTGCGGCGACAGGGCCGCATCCTCGCGTACCACGACCGCTCGGATGGCGGCCTCGCCGTCACCCTGCTCGAAATGGCCTTCGCCGGGGGCTGTGGCCTCGAGATCGAGCTGGGCGATGGCGAGCCGTTGCGCACCCTCTTCCACGAGGAGCTCGGGGCGGTGATCCAGATCCGCCGTGGTGATGCCCCAGCGGTGAAGTCGCTTCTCGAAGGGCGGGGTCTCGTGGCAACGCGCATCGCGAGGCCTCGACCCGACCAGCGTATCGAGCTGAAGCAGGGGGGGCAGGTGTTGTTGTCTTCATCCCGGGGAGCCCTGCGTGGGGTCTGGTCGGAGACGACCCACGCGATGCAGCGTCTACGCGACGACCCGACCTGCGCCGATGAAGAGCAGGCGTTGCGAACCGATGAGCAGGACCCAGGACTCTTCGCGCGCGCCACCTTCGACCTCGACGAGGACGTCGTGGCGGGGCTGTCGGAGAGACCTCGGGTCGCCATTCTCCGAGAGCAGGGCGTCAATGGTCAGGTCGAGATGGCTGCCGCCTTCGACCGCGCTGGTTTTGAAGCGGTCGACGTGCATATGAGTGATCTCCTCTCGGGGCGGGTCGCGCTGAGCGACTTCTCCGGTTTGGCCGCCTGCGGTGGGTTCTCTTACGGCGACGTGCTCGGTGCAGGCGAAGGCTGGGCCAAGTCGATCCTGTTCAATGCCAACGCCCGCGAAGCCTTCGCGGCCTTCTTCGCCCGAGAAGACAGCTTCGCGCTCGGCGTTTGCAATGGCTGCCAAATGCTCGCCAACCTGCGGGAGCTCATCCCGGGGGCCGAGCACTGGCCGCACTTCGTGCAGAACCGCTCCGAGCGCTTCGAAGCTCGGCTGTCGCTGGTACGGGTCGAGGCATCCCCCTCCATCTTCTTCCGCGACATGGCCGATTCGGTGCTCCCGATCGCCGTCGCCCACGGGGAAGGCCGCGCCCAATGGCGCAGCGAGAGCTCCCGAAAACAGCTGACCGAAGCTGGCCTCGTGGGCGCACGCTACGTCGACAACCATGGCGAGGCAGCGGCGCGCTACCCCCAGAACCCCAATGGTTCTCCCGAGGGGATCACCGCGGTGACCACGCCCGATGGCCGCGTCACCGCCATGATGCCCCACCCGGAGCGGGTCTTCCGGGCCCATCAGCTCTCGTGGCGCCCTGCGGCGTGGGAGAAGGATGGGCCATGGATGCGCATGTTCCGCAACGCGCGTCGTTTCGTGGGCTGAAGCTGAGGTCAGTCGATGGTGACGGAGGCCTCGCCCACCAGCTCGGGGGTGTGGTTCGCGGCGTCGTACATCACCTGGAAGGCACGAACCTCCGGCGTGTCCCAACCGAAGAGCTCGTCGGCGTAGCGAGGCGAGAGCGATTGGTACTGAAGCCGCGCGGTGATGGTCACCGCGCCGGCAGGGGCGGAGAAGCGGTAGGTCACCACATCCCCGCCGGCGGAGAAGCTCGCGTCGCCGACGGTTCCCACGGGGGTGATGCGGTTGACGTCGGGGTGGTCCGAACGCCAGCCCTGTGGCAGCAGGCGGTTGTCCTTGAGGTAGGTGGCACCACGGAGGAGCGCGTAGGTGGGGTTGCCCTCGGTATCTGCCATCACGCTCTCGAGGACGTAGGCCTGGGCCGCGTCGTCGATGGTGTCGAGGTGGGGCAGGCTCCCGCCTCCGCGGCTCTCGCTACCGAGCACCTGTCCGTTCCCATCCAAGAGGCGACCTCGGGCATCGAAAGCTCCGGACTGGAAGACGACCTGGTCGCCTTGTTTGGCTTCGAGCCACAGCCACGCGCGGCGTGCTGGGTGGCCGGTGGGGAACTTGTGGCCCGTGAGGTTGGCGAGGGTCACCGTCACCTCGACCTCGACGCCATTGCGGCTCGCCGCTGTCGTGATGTTGGCCGTGCGTTCGGCGAGCTGAGCTCTCGTCTGGGCGATGGCCTGGTCGAAGGATGCCGTATCTGCGTGCGGCTGCAGGATGGGCGCCCAGTCGCGCAGGATCTGCAGCATGAAGGCGTTGCCTCCGAGGAAGACGTGCCGACCCACGGGGGAGCGGTCGCCCACGGGGCCGAAGTCGCCGCCCATCGGGTTTCGTGCGATGGCGGTAGAAAGGGGAACGCCAGCTTCACTGGTCTGCGGCACGTGGCAACCCTGGCAGGACTTGGCCTCGGTTGCTGGTTGCGAGACCTCGTCGTTGAACGACGAGTTGCGCCATTCGAGGTAGGGCATCTGCTCCGGCAAGGTGAAGCCCGCTGCATCCCCCTCCGGCGTGAGCGCGCTGGTCTCCAACGTGTGGCAGGTGGCGCACAGACTCGCGTCTCCTAGGTGTTGGCTCGGCGTCGGTGTGAAGCCGCTGCGGTTCTCCATCGGCATCGAGAAGGGATTGTCGTGAGGACCGTAGATGGTCCCATCTCCCTCGATGACGAACCCTGCGCCAAAGCTCATCTCGGTACCGAGTCCATCGGGCTCGATCTGGTGGCACAGGGTGCAGGACACTCCATCTCGTGCGAGATGGGCCTGGTCGTCATCGCCGAGCATGGCATCCCATGAGGCCGTGCCTCCGGTGAGCTTGGCATCCGTCACTGCCATCGGCGCGTGGCAACTCATGCACTTCTGCTGGATGTCGGCCGCACGGCTGGGGGTGGCCGCGACCTCGGCCGAGACCACGGCGCGCCACAGCGGGTCACGCGAAGCGTTGGCCATCATGCTCGCAGACCAGAGGTCGAAGTAGCCGATCGAGGCATCCGTCTCGTCCCGCATCGCGTTCGACTGGTCGCTGGCCGCGTGGCACTCGGCGCACACGGGGGAAGACGCGAAGCGCCCGTCGTTGACGGCTTCGACGGCGGGGAATGCGAGGTCGTTGGGGTCGCCCGGGGCATGAGCCCCTCCACCTGCGCTTCCCGTGTCACCGCCGGTGCCGGACGGATTCATGCCGCCGGTACCGCCGGCGGGCGTGGTCGCGTTGCTCCCGCAGGCGACCAATGCGGCCGCAATCCAAGGAACCAATCGATGCGCGTTGCTCACGGGGACCTCCATCGGCCGACGCGGTGCGTGACCGGATGGAGGTGTGTGCAATCGACGTGCCCCTCCAAAAAAGACGAGCGTTCTCGGCCGAGAACGCCGCGTGTGTTGCGGGAGTGTCGCACCGGCGCGATACAAGACGTGCGACGGTGGCGCTTCACTCCCGTGTGGGGTCGGCGAGGCTGGTGAAGTCCTCTTCGCCGCGACCCTCTTCGATGGCTCGGTCCATGGCCGCCGCCACGGCGGGCAGCAGGGTCAGGGTGCCGGGGTCACCGGCGGTCTCGAGCATGAGGCCCACATCTTTGCGCGCCATGGTCATGGTGAAGCCGGGCGGCTTGCGGCGACTCGCGCCGACCGCGCGCTGGCCCATGCCTGCCGGTGAGGGAGCAAACTGCTCGAAGAGCGCCAAGATCTCCTCGTGGCCGACGCCGCAGGCCGCGCCCATCGTGAAGAGGTCGCCCATGGCAGCGGTGAGCATCACGAGCATGCCGTTGCCCGTGATCTTGATCTTGGCCGCCTTGTCGGGCTCGTCGCCGAGGTAGAGCACGCGACCGGTCATGGTCTCGAGCGCCGGGCGGAGGGCCGTCTCTTCTTCGGCGGGGCCACTGAGCAGCATGAGGCCGGTCGCCTCGCGCGAGTTCTGTGGTCCCATGAACACCGGGGCGTGGAGGTACTTCAGGCCGGCGTCGCGGAGGCGTGCGTAGCGCTCGGCCACCTTGGCCGGGAGGTTGGTGCTGTGGTCCACGATGAAGGTCCCCTCGCCGAGGGACGGTGTCATCGCCGCGATGACCGCATCGACGGCTTCGTCGGCCGTGAGCACGAGGTGCACGCGTTGCGCCCCCTTCACGGCGTCGGCGGGCGTGGACGCAACCGTGGCGCCGGCTTCGCCGACGGGCGTCGAGCGGCTCTCGGTGCGGTTCCACACCCGCACCGGGTGTCCCTTGTCGAGGAGATTCAGCGCGAAACCGCGCCCGAGGAGCCCCATGCCCAGCACTGCGATCGTATCCATCGCGGCGAGGCTAGTGACGTTCCCAGGGTTTCGCTACACCGCGGCTCGCCACAGGACGCGCTGACGATCACGGCGTGGTAAGGGGCTCGCGGTGTCCTCGGGGAGCGAGCTCGTCCGCGGGGGATGGCGCGAGCTTCCAGGGCTGCTCGTCGTCGCCCGTTCGTTCGGCCATGAGGTAGTCGAAGAGGGCGTCGGCCCACTGCGCCCCGGCTTCGTCGGTGGGGTGGACCGTGTCGCGACGGGGGAGGTAGGCCCCCACGTGCACGTCGGTTTCGAAGTAGCGACAAGGGGAGACGTTGGCCTGGAGGGTGTCGAAGAAGCCGGTCTCCTCACGCCACAGAGGAGGTGTGGTCCACACGCAGGGGCGATCTCCCACCGCTTCCACGATCCGCCGAATGGCGCGACCCTGCGCCTCGAGCCAGGGAGAACGGATCTCGTTGGCGCCGAGGGTGATGATGACGAGGTCGGGCTGTGCCTGAGCGACGTCGGCGGGGATGCGGCGCGACCAGTCCAGGGTGTTCGTGCTCACCTCGGTGCGCACCACGTACCGGACGTCGAAAGGAGCGAACTTCTCGGTCAGCCGCTGCTTGAGGCCCGCGTGAACGAAGGAGTCGCCGAGGTGCAGCACGGTGGTTCCCTTCGGCAGCTCGGGAGCTGCGGGAGGCGCAGGCTCAGGCGCGGGCTCAGCCTGGACCACCG
>JAUHZF010000249.1 GCA_030426145.1 Polyangia bacterium | reverse complement strand
GAACGGCCTGCCCACGAAGCCCCACAACACGATTGTATGCATTGCGGCCCCCCGGACGCCATCGATTCCGCTGATGTCACCGGGGGGTCACACGAGCTCGATCACCTCGAGCTCGTCGGTGCCCCCTCCGCGTTCGACCTCGAGCAGATCACCACGACGCTTCCCCAAGAGCGCGCGTCCGAGTGGCGAGGCGGGGGTGATGACCTTCACGTCTCCGAGCTGGGTGCCGCCTCCCGCGGGCGCGAGAAACACGAGCGTTTCTCGGTCGTCTTCGTCGAGAACGGTGACGAGGGCTGACAGCGCGATGCTGTCCTCCTCGCCAAAGCTTCGCAGCTTGAGGCCGACGACGCGTTCGAGGTCGTCGCGCAAAGCGGTCACCCGCATGGCTTGCCCACGAGCGATGTAGGAGGCCTCCGTGGCGCGCATGTCTTTGTCGCCATCGGCGCGCGCGTCGGCGTGCGTCACCCCTTCGCTGCTCAGTCGTTGCGCGGCGGTGAGGGTCTCGAGCTCGCGCTCGAGGTTGGCGATGAGCTCACGGTGCAGGGCTGCCTTATCCATGGCGCTTCGAGCGAGGGGGAAGGAACGATCCAGTTTACACCGGTGCGCTAATTGTGCGACATAAGGCGCTTGCAGCGCACTTGGTGGGGTGGGGTAACGACCCGGCTCGTGCGCTCTCCAGACGGGAGACCACAGGTCTCTGAGGGGTTGGGAAACGATGGGAACGAACATCCGGAGCGTCGCGCTCCTCGCTTTCGGTGTGGCCGCGAGCCTCGCCGCCACCGGTTGCACCGATGCATCCGAAGACCGCGGGCCGGTCACTTGGCACGAAGATGTGGCACCGCTCGTGCAGAAGCGCTGCGCCTCATGCCACACCGACGGAGGCATCGCGCCCTTTGCGCTCGACGACATGGCCACGTCGCAAGACCTCGCGCAGGCCATGCTCAACTCCGTGGAGAACGGCACGATGCCCCCGTGGTTGGCCCGGGACACCGACGACTGCTCGGTGGAGCGGCCCTTCCTCGACGATCAGCGCCTGAGTGACGAAGAGGTTCAGACCCTGCGTGACTGGGTCGCCCAGGGGACCCTCGCTGGCGATGCGGCCGACGCCGAAGTGCTCCCCGAGCCTCCCGTGCTCGGCATCCCCGACCCCAACTACGTCGCCAGCTTCGAGGTGCCCTTCACCGTCGACGGCGACAAGGACCTCTTCGAGTGCTTCGTGCTCGATCCCGGCAACACCGAAAAGGTGTGGGTCACTTCCGTGCAGCTCGACCCCGGCAACCCCACCGTCGACCACCACGGCTTGATGTTCGTGGACCTGAACGGCGCCTCCACCGAGCTCATCGAAGAGGACGGCCACTTCGAGTGTTTCAACCCGCCCTCGCTGCCCGGCTACCTGATCGGCGCATGGACACCGGGTGCGACGCCCATCGTGGTGCCCGAGACCTCGGGCATGCCCCTGCCGGCCGGCGCCAAGATCGTGGTGCAGATGCACTACCACCCCACGGGCAAGGGCCCCGAGACCGACCAGTCGCAGCTCGAGCTCAAGTGGGTCACCGAAGAGCCGACGTGGGAAGCGGCCCAGGCGCTCATCGGCAACTTCGACGACATGAGCAGCAATGGCGCGGGTCTCCAGCCCGGACCCAACGACCAGGGCGGCGAGCCGATTTTCCACATCCCGGCCATGGCCAAGGACCACACCGAGGTGGGCATCTACCGTCAGGAGATCCCGCTCACCTTCCCGGTCTTCTCGGTCGGAACGCACATGCACTACGTGGGCACCGACATGCGCGTCACCATCGACCGCAGCAACCCCGGCGACCAGGCCGCCAACGAGTGCCTGGTGCAGACCCCGAACTGGGACTTCAACTGGCAGCGGGTCTACAACTACGACGTGCCCATCGACCAGCTCCCCACCGTCTCGCCGGGAGATGAGATCACGATGGCCTGCACCTACGACAACACCCTCGACAATCCCTTCGTGGCGGCGGCGCTCCGAGAGAAGGGACTCACCGCGCCGGAGGACGTGCAGCTCGGCGAAGAGACCCTCGACGAGATGTGCCTCGGCCTCTTCGGCATCCTCACCCCACCGGGCGTGCTCGAAGAGAGCCTCTTCAACTAGCCCCTCGACGGCGACGCATCTCGCGCCCCTGCTGAGCCGCTGCTCAGTGGGGGCGCCGTCCGTTTGTCGGCGCCCGCCGACCGAGTGGGAGCGCTTCGGGCGCCCGAGGGCGGTTGGCGGCGGCTCCGCGTTTCATTCGTCATCGAGCGCGTCGTGAACCTCTTGGTCGACCTTGCGTGACGTGGACCAGAGTCGCTGGAAGGTCTTGACGCGATCCTTGATCCGCGGGTCGGATGACCATGCCGCCACGCCACCGTAGACCCCGAAGGTGCAGGCTGCGTAGCGACCCGTTGTGACGCCGTTGTTGCGTCGGATGCACATCTGCCGGGCGTGGCTCAGGCGGTCGACCATGGCTTCGACGCAACGAAAGGTCGCGGCCTCGTCGAGGCCAACGAGGTCGTCCCGCCCGTGGCCGCGGCGGGTCTCGTCGTCTGGATGGGGCAGGTTGATCTGGCCGAGGCAGCTCGAACGACAGCTACCCGCGATGATGACCCGCTTGCCGTTGCGGGTGGTGTAGTCGCAGTCGCCGCGGGTCTTGCCTTCGTGCACGTCCCGCCGAAGACCGCTCTCGTGGCTCGCCACCGTGGCCAAGACCACCTGCAGCAGTCGCTCGGAACCGACCCAGGGGCGCGCCCTTCGCCGGGCTGTGCAGGCTGGGCCATCGTCGGGATCTGCGGTGCCGGGTCGTGCGCAGTCGCCCTCGGGTGACCACACCATGTCTCGAGAGGCACGGGCCATGGCCTCTGCGATGGTGAGGTAGCGACGCGTGCCCTCCGCCCGGTTCTCGTAGCGGTACCAGGTGCGCTCACGGGCGACGTAGTGCGGCTTGGCACACACCAGCTTGGGCTCGTCGCATTGGGGCGTCTCTTGGCAGACCTCGTCGCAATCGGCGATGGCGACCTTCGAGTAGGGCGACGCGCCAGGCGCGTTCGCGGTGAGCAACAGCGCGAGTGCGGCTTCGGCCAAGGGATCCATGAGGGCGACCCTTTCCGATGCACCCGATGGCCTCAAGGCTGCACGGTGTCGGTGGATTTCTGCGTATTGGCCTGTTGGGCCTCGGTCGTCACTCCGTCGGCGCTGATGGCCATCGATCGACGGCGATCTGGAGAGGACAGGCTGGGCCCGCTTCGTCACCGCGGCGATAGCGTTCGAGCAACACCTTCGATCGTTGGGCGAGCATGCGCCGGACCTGTCGGCGGGCTCCCTTCACCCGGGGCACCACCATATCGTCGTAGCCCGTGGTCTGGTGACGCATCCAGGCGATGACGGCGGCCTCGGCGCGGCGCTCGACGGGGATGCGCTTGGTGCGGGCGACGGTGCCGCTTCCCACGGGCGTGGCGTGGCGCGTAATGGCCTCGGCCATGCGCGCGGCGAGGTCGGCGTAGCGGGCGTGAAACCCGAGGAACGAGAGCACGGTCTGCTCGAAGCTGGCCACGTAGCGCTCCTGTTCGTCCGCGCGGCGCTGTCGCTGCGCCGCGAGGCGCTTCTGGTAGGCGGGGCTTTGCCGCTCGGCCTCCAGCTGGGCACGAGCCTGTTCGATGTGGACCGTGGGCGCCCATAGCCCCCGCGAGAAGACCTTGCGCCCCCGCTTCTCTTGCACGGCCCAGCTCGGCCCCGCCGCTTTCACCCGGCGCGTCAGCCCTGCATCACCGGGGGGCAAGAGCGACCAGTCTTGGGGAACCTCCGCCTGCTCCCCACTCGGCAGGCAGACGATGCGCGGACTCGGTCCGGGAGAAACGATCTCGGTGTTGGCCACCCGAAGCTTCTAGTCGAGGGACCCCCGTTCGCGAAACCCTCGTGGCGGGCGACGTCGACACCCGTCCGGGACGACTCAATAGGGGCGCTGTCCGCTGACGTTGCCGCCTGGCGCGTAGTTGCAGACGACGCCCCAGCTGAATTGCAGCGACGGGCAGTTGGCGATGGCGCATCCAACCTTGGTGGTGTCGGCCCACACGACCTGCGTGTAGTGGCCGCAGACGGCGCTGCACGAGTTGGTGTCGTAGTCGTAGTCGGCTTCTTCGCTCATCCACGCCGCGACCGCGGCCGGCCCCGAGCTCTGCCCACTGGAGGCGTAGATGTTCTCGCCCACGTACTCGGGGTAGGTGTCGCTGCGGCCCGCGTTGTGGTCGATCAGTCCGGCCGGTGCTTCGTTGTCGGTGCAGGTCGCGCCCCAGGCCTGAGCGATGGCCTCGAGGTCCTCGTCCCACACCAACGGATTGAGGCCCTTCGCAGCACGTGCGTCGTTGTGCGCGGCGAGGATCCCCTCGAGGCCAGGGGGCTCGCCTGGATCGGGTCCGCCGCTGCCCGTGGTTACGCCCGACCCACTCGCGACGGTGGTTTGGCTGGACGAGCCGCCCGCGCCACCGTCGTCGTCGTCGTCGACGTCGCGGGCCTCCCGTACGGTGCAAGCTGCAGCGAGGGAGAAACATGCGCCGCAGAGGAGGAGGAGACGAAGTCGCGTCGAGTGCCCCATCTTCACGATGATACACACCTGACCCCGCCGAGGAAGGTGGTCAGGTGGCGGTGGCGGTGCGCATGAAGCGCGCAGCAGCTTCTCGAACGGCGCCGAGGGCTTTGGGGGGGGCGAACCGGGCGGGCTGTCCTGCCAGCCCCACCTTCAGGGTATTGGCCCAGTACCGCTGCCCGAGCCGAACGTAGGCATCGTCGACGCGGGGCACGATGCGCCGAAGCGGCTCGAATGCGCCGACCACGACCCGCGCGGTAGGAATGGCCCATCGCCATGCGGTGGGACGCAGCTCGAGCTCGTCGCAGAGGTCGTCGCCGAGAAGGGTGCGGCAGAAGCCGTAGCCGAGGTCGACGTGGATCTGCGCTTTGGCCTTCTCTTCTGCGGTTGGCGCCTGGGTGACGGGCGATTGAATGAGGGACTGGACGAGGCGTCGCGAGTCTTCGTCGGGCGGGCCCTGGGTGAGGGTGATGATATCCGCGAGGGTCTGGGCTTCGTGTTCGGTGTCGGGCAGAAGCTGGGGCGGGGCGCCGATGAGGTAGCCGGAGTACTTCCACAGGTGGAGGTAGTCCTCGGCTTCGCGCCGGGTGACCCAGAAGCCGAACTGCCGCACGCCCTCGAGGAAGACGGCGGAGAACAAGAGCGACGTCGCGACCGTGTCGTGTTGGTTGATGGGGATGCCCCACAGGTCGCTGTGCCACTCGGGGGCCTGCTGCAGCAGGCGCCGCACCTGAGCGTGCATGAGGCGCACCTTCACCGTCGCCATGAAACCGTCGCCGAAGCGACGCAGCCCACCCGGGGTGCAGGTGGCCGTCACGAAGCGCCCGGTCTCGGCGAGGCGTCGCCCGACGGCGGGCCCGTCGAGCTGGCCGGTGAAGGCGAGGGGCTTGTTGCCCGCAGGCGAGCAGTACCCGTAACAGAGGCTCTTGGCACCTAGGGTGGCGCCGCCGGCCATGGAGGTGCGAAAGAGCAGCTGGCCCGCACGTTCGACGCGATCCCAATCTACCCAGCTCGGTACGTGGTCGAGCTGAGCGAAGAGGGCGCGAAGGGACGGCGGTGCGTCGGGGACCGAATCGATGCCTTCTTTCAAGGCCCGGTCGAGCTGCGACCAGCTGCCTCGTCGCGCGGCGAAGTCTTCGACGACGGCATCGGCGAGCGCATCGCTCTCGTTGAGCTGCGCGAGAAGGACATCGGCCTTCGCTCCGAAGCGAGCGCGAGCGAGGTCGACCTGGATGGCGCGGCGCGGTAGCGACACACCATTGAACTTGTCGAGCCCGGGGCTCAGGTCAAGCGACGCCTGCTTCTTCTTGCGGTGGCGGGTCGGAGAAGAAGGCGGATACGAAGGGGCTCGCTGGTTGTTCGCGCAGCGCGTCGACCGAGCCCACCTGGACCACGCGCCCCGCTTCGAGCACCACCACGCGCTCCGCGAGGGCGACCGCGTCGGCGAGGTCGTGGCTGACCACCACCGTCGGGACCCCCACCTCGCGAAAGCGGCTCGCGAGGAAGTCACGGACCCGGCGCCGCGCGCCCACGTCGAGGGCCGCGAGCGGCTCGTCGAGCAAGAGGGCTCGAGGTTCGATCGACAAGGCTCGGGCGAGGGCGACGCGCTGAGACTCGCCGCCGGACAAAGCCGCCGGCATGCGCTCTGCGAGGTGACCGATGCCGAGCTCGTCGAGAAGCGCGCGAGCGCGGTCGGCCCGCTCGGCTCGCGGGCCCCCCTCGAGGCCGAAGGCCACGTTGCGCAGCACCGTCATGTGGCGGAACAGCGCGTAGCGCTGTGGCACATAGCCCAGCCGCCGCGCCTCGGGGGGCACGTCGACGTCGTCGTCGCTGGCGAGCAGCAGCTGGCCTCCGAGCTCGATGCGGCCTTCCGGGCGCTGCACGCCGAGCAAACACTCGAGCAGAGTGCTCTTGCCCGCCCCGTTGGGCCCCACGACCACCGTCGTTCCCGCGTGGGGCGGCAGGGTGACCCGGAGGTGGAAGCTCCCCCGGTGTAGGTCGAGGTCAATCGCGAGACTCATGGGCGGCGCGGGCCAGCTGCTCAGCCGGTGCCGACAGGAGGTAGAGGATGCCGAAGGCGACGACCACCAAGATCACCGACATGGCCTGGGCCGCGCGCAGATCGGACTCGAAGGTGGTGTAGATGGCGAGGGTCATCGTTTGGGTCTCTCCGCTGAGGTTGCCCGCGAACATGAGGGTGGCGCCGAACTCACCGAGCGCACGGGCCCAGCCCATGGCCGCGCCCACGATGAGTCCGGGACGCGCCATCGGGAGCGCGATCTCGAAGAAGACGCGGGCTGGCGAAGCACCCAGGGTGCGCGCCACCGTGAGCTGATCTCCGTCGAGGTTGCGAAAGGCGGCCGTCGCCGACTGGAGAAAGAAAGGGGCGGCCACGAAGACCTGGGAGAGCACCACGGCCGCCGACGAGAAGGCGACGGTGAGCCCCATGTCGGCAAGCCAGCTCCCGAGGAGACCTCGACGTCCGAAGGCGAGGAGCAGAGCCACGCCTGCGACGGCGGGCGGCAAGACGGCGGGGAGACGCACGAGGGTTTCGACCCACCGCGACCAGCGGCCGGGGTGGCGCCCGAGAAGCCACGCCAAGGGGGTCCCGAGCACGACGATGACGGCGAGGCTCACGAGGGTCGTCTTCAACGAGAGCCACAGGGCAGGGGCCACCGCGGGGTGCTTCACGCCGGCCCAAAGCGCGTCCGCGCCGAGGGTGAGGAAGAGGGAAGCCACCGGCAGCACCATGAACAGCAGCAACAGGCCCGCCGAGAACCCGAGCCCCCCCCACCACCACCGATTGCGCCGCCGAGCCATGGTTCTAGGAGCCGATGAAGCCATGTCGGGTGAGGATGGCCTGCCCGGCCTCGCTGCGCAGTAAGGCGACGAAGGCTCTTGCAAGCTCGGGGTGCGGGTTCTTTTCGAGCAGGGCTACCGGATAGGTCGCGGTGACGTTGAAGGCCGACGGCACTTCGATGGTGCTCACGTCGTCTCCCGCGGCGACCGCATCACTCGCGTAGACGATGGCCGCATCGGCCTCGCCGAGCACGACCTTCTGCAGGGTTTGGCGCACATTCGACTCCCGCGAAGCGACCCGGCCTTCGACCCGAGCCAAGAAGTCGGCGCCGAGCTCAGCCGCCGCGCGCTTTAGGCTCTGCTGCGTATAGGCGCCCGCCGGCACGCTGTCGTCGCAAAGGACCAGTCGTTCGGCGCGCGGCAGGTCGTCGAGCGTCTCGATGTGGGCAGGATTGTCCTTGGGGACGACGATGACGAGGCGATTCCTAGCAAAGGACACCGGGGGGCCGACGAGGCCTTGGTCGACCAAGGCCTGGACGTGGCGGGCGTCGGCCGAGGCGAAGACCTGCGGCTCGGCCCCATTTTCGATCTGTGTGCGGAGCGCTTGGGAGCCGCCAAAGGAGAGCCTGACGGAGACGCCGGGGTGCCCCGTTTCAAAGGCGTGAGCCAGCTCCGTGAAGGCGTCGGTGAGGGATGCGGCCGCGAAGACGAGCAGCTCCCGCCCGCCCGCGTCCTTGCGATCGCAGCCGAGCGCGAGGGAGGCGAGGACCATCAGGGCCCCTCTTCGCTGCACACGCATGCCTGAGCCTAAATACGTTCCCATGGGTTCGCTACCCCAGCAGGTGCCCCTGGTGCCCCAGCTGCTTTTTCGTCGGGTGTGGGTTGACGCCGCATGTTGTGAGCCCCTAGTAACTCTCTTGTGAGTCACGTTCTGCCCAAAGCTGCCCTCCTCCTGACGCTGACCGGTTGTGCGACCGACCTCGACGAGGCCTTGGAGCAGCAAGCGAGCGACCTCGCTCAGCAGACGGCGACCATCACCTTCGCGGGGGACTACTCCCATGAGGTGTCCGGGACGTTGGTGTCGGGGATCCCGGTCACCATCGCCTACGATCAGGGACGGCTCACCACCTGCCGCGGCGAGAAGTACGGGCAACCGGCCTGGTCGATCGTGGCCCACTACACCGTCGATGGTGGCCCGGTGATGGCCCACCCCGTCGTGACACCACAGGGCCCGGCGGCGCCGCTGACCTTCCCCGCCGGCGGCCACGTGCAGATGTGGTTCGTCAACTCCGACGTCTGGGGATGTGTGGCCTACGACTCGGCCTACGGGCAGAACTACCAGTTCGACGTGGGCTCGAGCTCCGGCGTGGCATGGGCGGGGTTGGCATCATCGGTCATCACGCGTTGCAGCGACAACGGTCAGGCCTGCCCCGGCGAAGAGACCGACCTCGCACAGGGCTTCGTCTACGACACCTGGGCCCGACAGCGCGCGCTCTACGCCGACCTCACCTTCGAGGTCTGGGAGCCGGGGGTCACCGACTGGGACAACCCCGACCTCTGGAAGCAGCTCGACGTACAGATGCACTACCGCTTCGGGAGCACGGGCCCCTTCGCCAGCAGCTACGTCGACTTCTCTCGTCGCGTCGGCAACAACGCGCGCTACGCCGTCTCGCTCCGCGAGCTCGACCCCCTCGGTGGCAACACCATCACCCAGGTGCAGGACTGCCCGGCCGCGCCGATCAGCTCGGCCAGCAACCCGACCTACATCGAGACCACCGTCGAGCTCTTCTTCACCGTCAACGGTTTCGAGCTGCGCCCTGGCCTCGGGGCCACCTACTCGGGTCGCTTCGAGGACTACGCAGGACTCTACGCCCTCTGTCTCTGAGCACCTTGCCCATGAGCGCGATCTGAGGGCTCAGCAAGCTGGCGGTTTCTATGCCTTCCCCCTAGCGTAGAGGGCAGGCATGGCAACTTGCCCCGAGTGCGAGCGACACTTCGACGACGGCGTGGAAGCGTGCCCTGATGACGGGGCTCAGCTCCTGCCGGACGACGTCTTCAAGCCGAGCGACACGCTGGCGCCGGGCACCATGCTCGGGGAGTACGAGGTGGGGAAGCTGCTCGGCTCCGGCACGTTTGGCGACGTCTATGCGGGGGAGCAGCCCCTCATCGGCAAACAAGTCGCCATCAAGGTGCTGAATCGTCGCTTCACGGCCGACGCGCAGGTGGTGTCCCGGTTCATCGCCGAGGCGCGCGCGGTCAACCGGATCCGGCACCGGAACATCATCGACATCTTCTCCTTCGGGACGCACGAAGAGCAGCCCTACTTCGTGATGGAGCTGCTCGAGGGGGAAACCCTCGGCGAGCTCATCGACAAACGAGGCGCGATCCCCTTCCCGGAGGCCTGGCCGATCATCGAAGGTGTGGCCGACGCCCTCGACGCCGCCCACGCCGCCGAGATCACGCATCGCGACCTCAAGCCCGACAACATCTTCGTCGCGCGTGACCGCAAGGGGCCACGCTACGCCAAGCTGCTCGACTTCGGCATCGCCAAGCTCGCGGGTCCCGACAAGAGCCACAAGACGGCGACGGGCTACGCCATCGGTACCCCCCGCTACATGTCGCCCGAGCAGGCGCGGGGCCGCAAGGTCGACCACCGCGCCGACATCTATGCGTTGGGGGTGGTGGTTCACGAGATGCTCGTCGGCGAGCCTCCCTTCGACGGCGAGACGGCCATGGATATGCTCTTCGCCCACACGGCCGAGCCGGCCCCGCCGATGTCGCGCCAGAAGGAGGGTTTGCCCGAGGCGCTGGATCAGCCCGTGTTGGCCATGCTCGAAAAGCGCCCGCAGAAGCGCCCCACATCGGCTGGTGAAGCCGTTCATGCCCTGCTCGAAGCCGCCGTGTCGGCGGGGATCATGGCGGCGCCCTCATCCTCCGAGCGCGCTACGGATCGGCGCCTCGGGGCGGCGACCATGCCCAATGTGGTATCGCGTTCGGAGCCGCGGCCGTCATCGCTCGGGCCGAGCACCAGGAGCGTCACCGGGACCGATGCCACCGTGCTCTCCGACGACTCCGTTTCCCTCCCTCGACCATCCACCGGTGCGGTCACGGTCCGTGAGTCCTCCCTGCCCGCACCCACCACGACGGAGACGGCTACGCCGGTGTCGGTGGCGGCGACCGTGCAGCAGCGGCCGTCGCTCGTGGGTGAGGCGCCCGAAGATGCTCGGCCTACCGACCCCGGGTCGACCAAGCGTTCGGTCGGCGTGCCCGACCCGCCGTCCACGGAAGCGCCTATCGGTCCAGGGGACACCGTGCGCTCCCCGGTCGCGCTCCCCCCGGCGTCGGACGGGCGTGCGGCCCGCGACGATGAAACGGCTGCCCCGGTGGTCTCTGCGGCAAGCGACACCATGTCGATGCGGGATGGGGCGCCGCCGAGCGCAACCCAGGCACCGGCGAGCAAGATGCCTCTGGCCATGGCCGCGGTTGCGCTAGGCGCCCTCGCCGTGGCGGGGCTCGCGATCAGCCGCGGCGGCGCGTCGAACCCGAGCCCGCCAGCAGCGGCGACCTCGGCCACGGTGCCTTCGTCGGGCACGGTCACCATCGAGCTCGACGTCACCCCGGCGGATGCTCGGGTTCTGGTCGATGGCCGCGAGATGGGAACCGCGCAGAGCCCCCTCGTTCTGCCCAAGAGTGACACCGCGCGTGAGGTTCGTTTCGACAAGGCCGGCCACACGATGCAAGTGGTGACGGTGGTGCCGAACCGCGATCAGTCCCTGCCGGCCATCACCCTCGCCGCTCAGGCGACGACGGCCACCGCACCGGCCCCCGAACCCGTCAAACCTCTGCCCGCCGTGAATCCCAAGCCTGGGGGAGACCACCCAGATATTCAGAGGCCCGACGGTCTATGACGCCCTTGCTTCGTTCGACGCTTCTCTTCATCCCGCTCGGTATCGTCGCCACCGGCTGCGCCGACCTGCCTGCAGTGACCGACAATCGCTGTGGAAATGGCGTGCTCGAGACCGAGGCCGGCGAGGATTGCGACGGTGGCGAACGCTGTGGACTCCCCGGAACCGCCGAAGCCTGCCGCAGCCTCTGCACGACCGACGCCGACTGCGGAGGCGGCGACTGTGGCGTCGACGGGATCTGTCGGGCGCCCAGTGGCGATTTCGAGCTCGTGCAGGTGTTGTCGGTCAGCGGCACCCGCGACGTGATGCTCGGCGACCTCGATGGTGATGGGTGCGGGGAGATGGTGCGAACCGAGGCGCGCGGGAGCGAGGTGATCGCCTTCGAAAGTCGCGAGCCTGGCTTCTGCCTTCCGGCCGAACGCGACTTCACGCCTGGCATCGTGCCGGAGGGCATGGTGCCGCTGTACCCGGTGCCGACCCGCACCAACCTCACGAGCCGCAACGGGGGCGAAGTCGCTTTCGTAGGCGAAGGGCTGGCCGGGCAGGGGATCTACGTCGTCGAGGCGAGCACCGAGGCTCAGCTCACGTCCACCATCTTCGGGAGCCAGCCCCTCACCCTCGCGGATGGTCGCGCAGTGCGCTTCAGTCTCGGGGGACGGGACGTCACCGTCATCGTGGGACGAAATCCCATGGGCGTGGGGCGCGCCGCGCTCGTCGAAGATCCTCGTCAACCTCCCCTGGAGGCCGACGTCATGGGCAACTTCGGTGAAAGCGTTCCCGTGGTCATCGCAGCCGTGGAGCCGCTCACCGACGAGCCGCCGATGGGGCCCAACCCCCTCGAGAACTGCGGGCGCATCGTCTACGCCCTGCCCGGAGCCAGCGCCCTGTCGGTCATCGAGGTCTGCCCCGGCACGCCGCCCATGGGGATGATGCAACAAGGTACCCCGCCCAGCATCGACGTGGCGGAGCCCATCGCCTTTCCCAATGGTGTGGTCCTCAACGACACGCCCGCCCTCTACGTGGTCGACCTCGACGAAGATGGGCAGGTGGACGACATCGTGGTGTCGGGGGCACCCAATGGGGTGATCGAGTCGGCTATCTTCGTGACCTACGGCCTCGACGACGGCTCGTTCAATGCCAATGCCCTCGACCCCATGTCTCCGATGGGAGCGGGACGCCTCGAGCGCGACCTCGCTCTTTTTCCCGAGGGACTTCCTCCCCATACCTTCTTTGCCGTAGGAGAGTTCGTCGAGGACACCAATGATGCGCTCGAGCTCGTCGAGCTGCCGTGCCCGCCCTCGGATAGGTCGATGGGTTCACCCTCGTGCAAGTCGGTGGCTCGTCGATGCGAAGCTGTGGTCGCCGACCTCAATGGGGACGGAGCCGACGACATCGTCGCCAACGAAGGCGCGCAAGCGGGTCTCGCCATTCGGCTCGGTGGCAAGGATGCCGACCTCCCGGTGACCTACCTCGACACGACCTGTCCGCCCCGGGCCCTCACGGTGGCCGACCTCGACGGCGATCGCATCAACGACGTCGCCTTCCTCGACCAAACCACGCCCGACGGCGAGCCCCTCGACGCGCTCTCCGTAGCTCATGGCAAGCCCCTGGCCGTGCCCGAGGCGCCGGTCGTGCAAGGGGCATACGGCGGTGCGGTCACCCTCAGCGGGGGGCGCTTCGAGCCCGACGCCTCCACCGACCAGATCGCCTCGCTGCGGGCGCTCCCGATGTCGGTGCCCGCCAGCCCCGAACAGACCGAGCCGACCAACAGCCATTTTGCCTTGATCGAGGGAGGGACACAGCGTCTGGCGCTGGCGCCCTACCTCTTCCCCGCCACCCAGTCGGGTATGCCGGGGAGCTCGGAGGACTCGATCGGCGAGGTGAACATCCTCGCCACGGTGGGCGGCCGATTCGGTCTTCGTCCCAGCGACGACGGAGACGAGGTGACGACCGGCATCGCCGTCATCACCCGCGGAGCCGGGATGACGGGCGATCTCACCCTGTGGTTGCTCGAGTCCGTCTTCGACGGGAGCGACCTCGGCCCTTTCCCCAGTCAGGAGCAGCTGAGCTGCGACGACTGTCGGCTCGTGGCGATCGATCTCGAGGAAGGGGCGAGTGAGGAGGGCCTCGACGAGCTTGTCTTGCTGAGCGCGTCTGGGGCTTCGATCTACGAGGCCAATGGCGAGAGCTTCAGCCTTCGCTCCGAGGTCTCGGGCGCACCGGCCTTCAGCTCGCTCTTCACCCCGTCGATGGGGCCCGAGAGCTATGCGTCGCGGCCCATCGTGGAGGACGTCGATGGCGACGATCGGCTCGACATCGTGGCCGTGGATGGCGAGGGCAACGTGGTCCTCTTCCTCAACGACGGCCAGGGTGGTCTCACCGCGCAGCGCTGGCTCGATGCGCCGGCCTGTACCGATCCCGGGGGTTGCAAGCCTCCTCCCATCGCGCTGCTCGAGCTCGATGGCACCCCGGGACCGGAGCTCGCCATGCTCGCCAATCCCGAGGGCCTCACCTTCGAGGTCGGGATGCGGCCGCAGATCCCGGTCACGCAGTGGCTGCGGTTGTTCGACGTCGACGAGGCGGGTCAGCTCGTGCCCCTCGAGGCCGCGTTCGACCTGAAGGGCAGCGGCGAGGTCCCCGACAATTTTAACAGCGACCTCTTCTCGCTTGCGGCCGGTGACGTGGACGGGGACGGGGTCGACGACCTCGCGCTCACCATCTCTTCGAGCGTCATCTACGTCCTGCGCGGGGAGCCCGTGAACGAATGATCTTCCGTGCTGCCATCACCGTCGGGGTGCTCCTCGTCGCGTCGCCCGTGCTCGCACAGGTGAGCGACGCCGACCGCGAGCGTGCACGGAACTACTTCGATGCGGGGGCTCAGGCCTACGAAGCCGGCGCTTATGGCGCGGCAGCCGAGGCCTTCATGGAAGCCCACGCGATCGTCCCCAACCCCGCGCTGCTCTTCTCGGCGGCGCAGGCCTATCGACGCCAGCAGCTCCTCACGCCGTCTCGCAAGAACCTCGAACGCGCGATTGGGCTCTACCGCCAGTACCTCTCGGCCAAGGGCACCCTCAAGCGGCGGGACGACGCCATGAAGGGGCTCGAAGATCTCGTGGCCATGGAGTCGCGCACGGCGGCCCTTCCCGAGGAGGCGCCCGACGAGGGGCCCGCGACGCGACTTCTGCTCACG
>JAUHZF010000248.1 GCA_030426145.1 Polyangia bacterium | reverse complement strand
CACCTGGGAAGAGCACTGCCTGACGTAGCGGAAACAACGGAAGCGCCTCCAGCGCCGACTCCAGGTCCTCCGGGACCTCCACCTCATCGCTCATCCGTACACCTGTAGGTCTGCACCCTGCATCGCGTCGGGTGCATCGAGCGCTGCAAACACGACGACGCGCGCAACATCCTCGGGATCCATATCCGGCGAGAAGGGCGTTTGCGCCAGCATGTCCGTCCGCACCGAGCCCGGCAACACCGCCATCGATTGCAGGCCCGTGCCCTTGAGCTCCTCAGACAATGCGCGATGCATGCCCAGCAACGCCCACTTGCTGGCACCGTAGGCCGCCTGCTGAGGACAACCCAGCGTGCTGCTGATGCTCGCGAGGTGCACCACCCGGCCACGCCCTGCCGCCAACATTCGCGGCAGGAAAGCGCGGCACATCAAGTAGGGGGCCCGCACGTTGACCGCCATCGTCGTCTCGAAAGCCTCGAGGTCCGTCTCCCAAAGTGCAGAACCTCGGAAGAGAACTCCGGCATTGTTCACGAGGACTTGCGGCGTCCCTTCGACCGACGTTGCCGCGCGATCGATCGCTTCGGGCACCCCCACGTCGCAGGGGACGTCCTGCACTTGCACGCCCGCCGCCCGACACGAGCGCACCGTTTCCCCCTGCGCCGGGCTCGGTCGGCTCAGCAGCGCCAAGTCTAGCCCACGCTCCGCCAGCGCAAGCGCGATCGCCCTGCCGATCCCCCGGCTCGAGCCCGTGACCACCGCCAGTTCAGCCATCAGCGCCCCAGGACATCCATCGCCAGTCGCCTCGCCGCCTCATCGTCCCGAAAGCTCCCCGTCAGCGCCAGCGTCTCGATCTCCGCCCCTGCCTCGCGCGCCCCTCTCGCCGCCAAACAACTGTGCTTCATGCGCAGCCGACACAGCGCCCCTTCGGCCCCCAAACCCTCCACAAGAGCCTCACAGAGCTGCACGCCAGCACGCTCCTGAAGGGTCAGCCGTCGCGTGCAGGCGCGCAGCGCGCGCACCACCGCACCAAACCCAGCGACCTTCTCCCCCGGCGCGTAGATCACGTCGCCGCGGCCCAGCGCGGGCATCAGGTGGTGCGGGCACATCGTCATCACCGACAGGTCCCGCAGCACCACCAGACCCGCACGGTCGGCCGCGCCGCTCGGCACGGCCCCGCCGGCGAGCAGCGCCACCGGGTCCACGGCTGCCCCATCGAGCAACTCCTCGGCCCAGGCTTCCGCCACCAACCGACCCGTGTCGGCGAGGTCGCCCTCCGGGGCATAGCCCAGGGCTTTCAGGCACGCCTCGATGGCTGCGCTGGCTGCTTCTCGGTCCATAACCTGCTCCAAGGATGTAACGGGCGACATCCTCCCCGAGAATTGGCCCGATGTCTCGGTCGGTGCTACCGCCCGGCTAGGAGCGACTCATGCCAGCTACATCCTCGAAAACAGGCGTGGCCGGCCCCGCGGCCGCAAACCGGCTGGGCCGCCGCGGCTTCGTCGCCGCCTTCGGCGCCCTCGCCTCGGCCCTCACGTTCGGCCATGAGGTCCTGGCCGACCCGAAGAAGCCCAAGAAACTCAAGCGGGTAGAGAAGGACGACAACGGCGTCACGCTCACCTTCGAGCTCGACAACGCGCCCTACGGCAACGGCAAGGGGCCCTGGAAAGACAACACCGTCATCGTCTACGTCCCGGCCTACTACCGACTCCCGAAGGGCCGGCAGGTCGACACGCTCGTGCATTTTCACGGTCACAACGCCAGCGCTCGCCTCGGCCTCGAGGGCGGACGCTTGCGGGAGCAGCTTTTCGACTCGAAGCAGAACTGCATCCTCGTCGTGCCCCAAGGCCCGAAGCGCGCCACCTCCTCCGAAGGCGGTCGGCTCGACGAGAGCGGAGGTCTGAACCGCCTCCTCGACGAGGTCATGCGCGAGATCAAACGCCACTACGTCGGCCTTCAGCTCGAGAAGTCATCCGTCGCAGGCAACAAGGGCGTCGGCTACCTCGCCCTCTCCGCCCACTCCGGCGGCTACAAGGTCGCCGCGAAGTGCTGCCAGCACGGCGGCGTCAACGTCAACGAGGTCTACCTCTTCGACGCCCTGTACGGCGAGGAGAAGACCTTCGAGCGCTGGCTCCTCAAGAAGAAGGGCGTCAAGGGTCGTGGTCGACACAAGATCATGAGCCACTACACCGCGGGCTGTAAGCAGAACAACATGGACCTGCTCGACGCGCTCCAGCGTCGTGGCGCCAAGTGCTACCACGAGAAGAAGCCCGGGGATCTCACCCGCGCCCAGCTCTCGAAGGGCGAAGCCGTCTTCATCCACACGCCTCAACAGCACGGCGCCGTCACCTTCAGCTACAACAACCTCCGCGACTGCCTCTTCGCGTCGAGCTTCCGTCGCTTCGTCAAGAGCGACTGGTTCAAGAACAAGAAGAAGAAGCGCAAGATCGACCGTCGCGGCTGAGCCGGGCCCGCCCGTCGAAAGCGGCCCCTTTCTGGCCGCATCTGACTATGCTTGCCGCGCTGTGCCGGTCACGACCGCCAACGAGTTCGAAGCCGTGATGAGCCGCATCCTGCTGCGGATCGACAAGGTCCTCTACGCGCGCGGCGATCCCCCCAAGCTCAAGGGCGCGCGTCGCACCCTCGACCGGGTCAACGACATGGCGCGCGACAGCGCCAAACTCAAGGCAGCGCGACCCGACCTCGTGGAGGCGAGCGACGTCGTGCAGACCGAGATCGCCAGCGACGAGGAGCTCCGCAACATGCTCTGGGACCTCGTCGACTACGTCGACTACAACGCCTGACCGCCGTCAACGGGGTGGCGGAGGCCGCCAGCCATCCGCCGGATCGTGGCCCCTGGTGCGCCAACCATCGCCTGATTCTGGGTGGTTGGCGTCGTGGCGCGAGGCGTGCATCGGGCTTGGGCGTGCAGATCACCCACATCCTCGCCAAGAACGCTGCCTTGCGCGGACGGCACCGTGGGCGTCGTGCCTTCATCATCGGGAACGGCCCCTCCATCGCGCACCACGACCTGGCTCGGCTCCGCGACGAGATCACCATCACCGTCAACCAGTTCCAGCGGCACCCGCAGGTCGAGGACCTCCGCCCGCCCTACTGGATGCTCGCCGACCCGCTCTTCTGGGAGAAGCCGCAAGAGCACCTCTTCCCGATCCTCCAGAAGCTCCTCGAAGCGGGGATCCACACCAACCTCTTCTGTCCCCTCGGCGGTGCGCAGGTCCTCTGCTCCACCCCCACCGGGCCTCTCATCGATCCCCACTTCTACACCTACGGCGACCACCACGCGGGCACCGAGCCCATCGACCTCACTCGGCCTATCCCCCACTGGGGTCAGAACGTCATCGGGCCCGCCATCATGCTGGCCATGCATCTCGGCTGCGACCCGATCTACCTCATCGGCTGCGACCACGACTTCCTCAAGCTCGAGAAGCACAACTACGAAGGTGCGCTCTACGGTCACGGGTTCGAGTCCGAGCCGCGGCCGGCCTCCGACCGCTTCGACTGGGACACGTGGTCCTACGCCATGAAGCGCACCCTCTGGGAGTACGAGCGTCTACGCGACTACGGGCAGCTCTGGGGCCACCGCATCTGCAACGCCACCCAGGGCGGCTACCTCGAGGTCTTCCCCCGCGCAGACTTCGAAGCCGTGCTCGCCGAGCCACCAGCACCGCCGGCCGACCCCCACGACCTGGCGCAACGCGCCGTCGCCTACCTCAACCAAGGTGACCCCGTCGCCTCCGAGCTCTTGCTCGCGGAGGCCGTGCGCTACCTCACACCGCGAACCCACGTCTCCGGGCTCACCGCCCTGCAAGCCGTCTGCGCCGCCCGGCAGGGGCAGCTCCCGCGCGCTCGCAGCCTCGCCGCCCGCGCCTGTCGAGACGGAGACGACCCGGCGGGCCTCGCCGCCTCACTCCTCTAGCAGCGCCTGCTCACGGTCGACCACGAAGTCGACCAGGAGCCGCGCCTTCGCCGCCGCGTCGGCCTGGCTGGGGTCGAACTCGCAGCCGTAGCGCACACCGTTGTCCAGCAGGATCCGGTTGTGCACGATCACATCGATGATGGACGGATCCCGCGCGGGCCGGGTCTTGCCCGTCTCCTCCACCACCTGCATCACCGTCTGGTCGAGGCACACACTCATGCGATCCGCCTTCGCCAACACGTGCTCGGCCTTCGGGTCGACGACCACCGACGTCCCCACGAGAGAGACGTCCCCGAGCTTGGCCGGGAGCGGTTCGAAGCGGCCATCCGGGATCACCGACACGTCGAGCTTCTCGGTCAGGTAGTACCGCTCCGCGCGCCGGCGGTTGAAGATGCTGTAGAGGCCTTGCGGGATCTTGTCTTCGATCTCCTGCCGCGAGGTGAACCGGAAACCGTACCGTCGGAAGCTCCGCCCCTCTTTCCGTGCGCGCACCACGGCGCTCAGCGCAACCGGTCGCTTCGCGTGGGGCACGCTCAGGCCCAGCTCGACGGGCGTGCCCAGCGGAAGGGCCGTGCTTCGGGGCAAGCGAACCCCGATCCCATCGACGTAGACATCGATCACGCGACCCCGAATGGGGCGCATGCCTTCGGCCATCAGCACGACGTCGATCGGGTGAGCGTCGTCGGGGTCGGCGCGGTAGTAGAGGTTTCCGTCCATCGGAGCGACAGATCGCACCATAGGCCAGACCTGGCGTGCAAACCATCCGCTAGCGATCACGCCAGGGGGGTGAGTCGCTACTCGGCCGTCTCGGCCGGCGATTCGAACCTGGGGACCAGCGCCGAGTCGTCCCACTTCTTGGCCAGTCGGTCGGCGATCATGTCGAGCAGGGCCTGCACCGTGCTGCGCTCGAGCGCCGAGATGAGCACCGTGTCGCGTTTGCCCTCGGCCAGGCGCCTCTTCTCGAGCTCATCCAGTAGATCCGCCTTGTTGAACACCGTGAGGCGGGGGATCTCGTGGAGGTCGAGCTTGCTCAACAGCTCTTCCGTCGTGCTGATGTGCTGCTCGCGATCCGGGTCGCTGGCGTCGATGACGTGCAGCAACAGGTCGGCATCCGCCGTCTCCTCGAACGTGGCCCGGAAGGCGGCGAACAGATCCGGCGGCAGGTCCCGAATGAACCCTACCGTGTCCGTGATGACCACCTCGCGATCCTCGGGAAACCGAAGCCGTCGCGAGCGCGTCTCCAGCGTCGCGAAGAGCTTGTCTTCGGCCAGCACGTCCGACTCGGTCAAGGCGTTCAGCAGCGTGCTCTTGCCCGCGTTGGTGTAGCCGACGATCGACACGATGGGCACGTTCTGCCGCTGTCGTCGCTGCCGTCGTTGTCGTCGCTGCTTCGACAGCTTCTTCAAGCGCCCTTCGAGCGCCGCCACCCGCTCGCGCGCTCGACGGCGCCCGATCTCGAGCTTGGTTTCGCCCGGGCCCCGGCCCCCGATCCCGCCCGTGAGGCGCGATAGGGAGTCGTCCTTCTGACCGAGTCGCGGGAGTGCGTACTTCAGCTGCGCGAGCTCGACCTGGAGCTTGCCGTCGGCCGACTCCGCGCGCCGCGCGAAGATGTCCAAGATCAGCTGCGTGCGGTCGATGACCTTCAAGTCGCTCATGCGCGAGATCCCCGACGCCTGGGATGGCGACAGGTTCTGGTCGAAGATGAGCATGTTCACGTCGAGCTCGAAGGCCCGAAGGAGGATCTCCTCCAGCTTGCCTTTGCCGAGCACGTACCGCGCATCGAGCCGGTCGCGCAGCTGGAGGAAGCTGTCCATCACCTCGACCCCCGCCGTTTGCGCGAGCTCGCGTAGCTCCCGGAGTCGGGCCTCGGCCTCCAATACTTGTGTACCGCCGCCTCGCTTCGAGCCCCGCTTGCCGACGTGCACGAGGATCGCGCGCCCCTCTTTGCCCGTGACCTTGCGCGTCCGCGTCAAACGCGCGAACTCGTCCTCGAGGCCGCTGATGAGCGCACCGAAATCGACGTCGAGCTGGCCGGGGTGCAGCGGCCCCACCGCCTCGTAGGGTTTGTCGCCGTCGACGTAGCAGGGCTTGTTGTAGGCGTAGTGGATCCCGCGCAGCTCGCCGCTCTGGGGGTTCACCTGCAGCGCGCAGACGAGGTCGAGCCGCAGCCGCACCAGGTCGAGGATGTCGTCTTTGGTCAGCTCCTCGCCGTACAGATGGGTGTGCACGAGTCGGAGGGCGCGGAAGCGCCCCTCGGCGGCACGGAGGCGGCCGACGTCGGGCAGCATGAGCTGCGAGCTGTCGCCCACGATGACGCTCTCCACTTGACCCGAGCGATGGATCATCACCCCCACCTGTCGGCTCGCGAGTGCGGTCGCCTCGAGGAGGTTTCGATTGAGCTCACTGTTGGTGATGCTCTCGAGCGGGACTTTGCGGCGGTAGAGGCGCTGGAGGGTCTTGGTGGCCTGAGGGCTCAAACCCTGCGTATTGCCGAAGATCTGCATGTAAGGACGGCCACCCGAGCAGCGTGGCGGAGACGGAGCCTGACCGATGCCAGGCAGGATGTCCAGGCGCGAGCAGGTTGTTGAATCCCTTCTTCAACCGCCTGCTAGTGGCCTCCCGCCACATCGTGTACCCCGCGCTTATGGCGCTGCTCACGCCCATGAGCCTCGAGGAGGCGCAATCCCTCGGTCGACGTTACGGCCTCGAGGTCGACGCGCTGGATCCGATTCAGCACGGCAGCGTCAACTCCAACTTCAGCGCCACCCTCACCGACGGCACCCGCATCTTCCTGCGCGTCTACGAGGAGTCGCCAGCAGCCGCGGTGGAGCTTCAGAATCGACTGCTGACCCACCTCGAGGCCCACGGGGTCGAGACCCCCGTTCCCCTGACCGACCGCGACGGCGTCCAAGTACACGACCACGCCGGCAAGCCCGTGTGCGTGTTCCCGTTCCGTGAAGGGGGCTGGATCTGCCAGAAGCGGGTGGACGAGGCCCGCATGGAACAGGTCGGGGAGATCCTCGCCGCCATCCACAAGGCCGGCGAAGGCTACGAGGGGGCACCTCCGAACCGCTTCGGTGCGGTACAGATGCGTCAGCGCCTCGACGGACTCCGCACCGCCGAGCTCGACGACGCCCTGCGCGCCGACACCACCCGTCTCGAGCGCGCGCTCGAAGGTCTCGAAGACGAGCCGCCGATGTCGGCCGAATGGACCGTCGTTCACGGCGACCTCTTTCGCGACAACGTGCTGTGGCACGACGACGGCCGCCTCAGCGCTGCCCTCGACTTCGAGAGCGCATCGCTCGGTGACCCCGCCTTCGACCTCTCGGTCACGCTGCTCGCGTGGTGTTTCGGCGATACGCTCGAGGAGCGTCTCGTGCGCGCTCTCGTGCGGGGCTATCGCCGTAACCGCGCGCTCTCCGAGACCCTCCTTCGCGGCTGCTATCGCCAGGCCCGCATGGCGGCCATCCGGTTCGCGGTGACCCGCATCACCGACTACGAGCTGCGACCGCGGGGCGTCGTGGCCTACAAGGACTACCGCCGCTTTCTCGCGCGGCTCGACGCGCTCGAGTCTCTCGGACCGGACGGACTGCGAGCCTGGCTCGAAGGATGAGCCAGAAGCTCACGATCATCGATCCGGCCACCGCCAACGCGCGTCCCCCACCACGGCGCGCGGCCCTCGTCTTCGGCGTAGCGACGGCGGTGGCGGGGGTGTCCGCGGACCTGCTTCCGTCGGTGACGAGTCTCAGTGGCTCCGTGAGCGTGGTGTCGGGCTTCGTGCTCCTGGCCTGGTGTGAGCATTGGATCTACCGCCGTCTGCTGCGACGCAGGCCGCTGTCGCGCCTCCTCCTCTCGGCGCTCGTACCGGCGATTGGGCTCTTTCTCTGGGTTCCCGCGCTCATCGGAGCCGCCATCCTCGGCAGCTTCCTCCTTCCCCTCATGGGCACCGCCGTCGCGGGCGGCCTGTGGTTTGCGAGCGCGGCCGCCGGCAGCTTCGTCGTGGTGCTCATCGACACCGTGGTGAGTGCCCTCGTGGTCGACTTTCGCCGCCGTGTGCAGCTGGCCGTTCTCTTGCTCGCCACCTCGGCCGCGGTCGTCAGTGCCGTCACCTTCTTCTTGGTCGAAGCCACGATCGAAGCCGTGCTCGCGGTTGCTCACGGCGAGGCACGCGCCGGTGTGAACCTCGATCCCGAGCTCGCTCAGCGACTGGTCGGCATGGACCCCGAGCAGGCCTCGTGGGCCATCGCGGGCGTCACGCTGCTCGTCGTCGCCATCTTTCTCCTCCCCGCCATCCTCAGCGCCTGCGGCAAGCTCGCGGATGCCGTGATGGAGCGCCTGAATCCTCTCGACGAAGCCTTCTCACGCGTGACCGAAGGCGACCTCGACATCCAGGTCGAAGTAGGCGGGAGCCGGGAGCTGCAGCGCATCACGTCTGGCTTCAACCGCATGGTCGGCTCGCTCCGCGAAACCCTGACCTCCCTCGATCAACGCAACCGCGAGCTGACCGCCACCAACCAGGCAACGTCGCGCTTCGTGCCCTTCACCTTCCTCGAGCTCCTCGACAAGCGGAGCATCGTGGAGATCGCGCGGGGGGACCAAGTCCAGCTCGACGTGGCGGTGATGTTCACCGACATCCGTGGCTTCACCACCCTCGCCGAGGCCATGGGGCCCGAGCAAACCTTCGCCTTCATCAACCGCTACCTCGAGCGCATGGAGCCGACCATCGCGGCCCGAGGGGGCGTGATCAACGAGTTCCTCGGAGACGGGATCATGGCCATCTTCCCGCGCGGAGCCGAATCGGCGGTCGAGGCGGCGGTGGCGATGGCGGAGGCGCTCTCCAGCTTCAACGTCGACCTCGTCGCCGAAGGGCGCGAGCCCATTCGCGTCGGCATCGGGGTGCAGAGTGGCGCCCTCATGCTGGGCACCATCGGGGGGCGGGATCGTCTCAGCTGCACCGTGATCGGCGACCCCGCGAATGCTGCCGCCCGCGTGGAAGGCATGACCAAGCTCTATCGCGTGCAGACGCTCATCGCCGAGGGGGCCTTCGCCCAGCTTCCCGACGGCGCCTTCGACCTGCGAGAGATCGATCGGGTTCAAGCCCTGGGCAAACACGAGGCGATGCGCATCTACGAGGTGCTCGACGGGCTCCCGGCGGCGACGCGTGAGGCGCGCCGCCAACACCGTGCGGCCTTCGAACGAGCCCTTGGCCTCTACCGCCGGGGTGCCTTCCGGGCCGCGGCCAAAGCCTTCGAAACCATCGCCAAGGCCGACCCGACCGATGGTCCCGCTACCGTCTACGCGGAGCGGTGTGTGAGCCTATTCGACCGCGAAGGTGATCCCGACTGGGACGGCGTGTCGCAGCTCGGTAGCAAATGAGGTAGCTCCGGGGTCGTGCAACGCCTCGGTGACTGGCTCGCCGCCGAGCCCTTCGGGCTCGCGCTCTCCAGCGGCTTCTTCGGATTCTTCGCGCACACCGGCGTGGTGCTCGGTCTCGAGCGGGCCGGGGTCCGTCCGTCCTGGCTGCGAGGGTCGAGCGCAGGGGCGCTGGTGGGTGGACTCTGGGCCGCGGGGCTCGATGGTCCAGCGTTGCGCGACGAGCTCTTGCGGCTGCGGCGTACCGACTTCTGGGATCCTGCGCTCGGGCCCGGGCTCCTTCGCGGCGACCGCTTCGGTCGACGCCTCGCAGACCTCCTTCCCGTCGACCGCTTCTCGGGGTGCCGCGTGCCGCTCGCCGTCAGCGTCTTCGACGTGCTCGCGGGTCGAACCCTCAGCCTCGAACGTGGCCTCCTCGCTCCGGCCGTTCGCGCTTCGTGCACTTTCCCCGGCCTGTTTCAACCCACGTGGATGGCGGGTCGACCGCTTCTCGACGGTGGCATCCTCGACCGCCCCGGCTTGCTGGGCGCGCGCCCGGGCGAGCGCCTCCTTCACCACCACCTCGCCTCGCGCTCACCCTGGCGTCGCGCCGACAGCCCCGCTTTGGCCCCGCCGCGTCGTCCGGGACTCGTGGCCTTGGTGCTCGGCGACCTGCCGCGTTCGGGACCGTTCAAGCTCGAGGCGGGACGACGTGCGCTCACCCACGCGGAGGAGGCGGTCCTGCGTGCGCTCGACAGACCTGTGACCGACGTCGTTCGGGCCTGATCATTCGCGCTCGCGGGTCTCGGCCAGGTCGTCCACGTCATCGTCCCCCGAGAGAACCTCGAGCTCGTCGTCGTCGACGATCATCTCGGTGTGCTCGAAGCGCGTGGCGTGGAAATCGTAGGGCACGGTCGCGGGCGGAGCCGCCTGCGGCGTGCCGTGAGGCCGCGTGCCCGGTGACACCGTGCCCGGTGACACTGTGCCCGGGGGTTCGGTGTAGATGATGGTCTGGGCGAAGTCGGGCGTGCCCTGAGGTGCGGTCGGGGGCTGCACCGTCGGGGGATGGGGCTGAGCCACCGTCGCAGGAGCCGGAACGGGGGCTGGCGGCGGTACCGCTGCGCTGTTGGGCGCCGTGCCCCACCCAGCCGCCACGGGCCAGGATGGTGGGGCAGGAAGGGGGGCCTGCGACGGCGCGCTCGTGGGCACGAGGGGAGGCGGTTGAATGGTGTCGCCGATCTTGGGCGGACGCGGTCCTTCGTCCTCGCCCTCCACCGCCACCCGCCACCCCGGATCCGATGCCACCCCGGAGCTCGATGGGGGCGGTCCCGCTGAAGCTTGTGTGCCTTCGAGGTGTGCCCCGCGACCGGCCGGCGTGAGCGGGGGGAGGCTCGGGTCGAGATGCGCCGCCGTCGCCGGCCAGGCGATGGCTTCGTCACCGATCTGCACCGCGCCCACGAGAACGAGCGCTTGTGCGACGCTCGCGTTCTCCACGGGAAAGTGGCCGCGCCAGACGATGGAGCACCGCTGCTCTCCCGGTTCGATGTGGAGGAGGTCGGCGCGCAGTCCGATCAGGTCGGGGGCGTGCGTGCCGGGGGGAGCGTAGACCCGACACCGTGCCTGCAAGCGGGGCAGGCGAGCGCGAAGGCGCGGGTACATCGGGTGCATGCCCTCGACCATGATCCACTCGTCGCCCCGCAGTCGCTCGAGCTGCTGGTCCGCGGGGGCTGCGTTGAAGAAGCGGAAGTCGAAGTCTGGCGGGAGCTCGATGGGGATCGCGTCGAGGGCGCCGGCCGCGAGTCGCTTGATGAAGCGACGGCGCTTGGGAAAGCGCGCGGGAAAGGGTCCGAAGCCAGCGACGCCAGCTTCTGGATGGTTCGGGTCGATGATGTTCGGCAAACGACTGCTGTCGTCGTCGCGTCCGATCCCGATCGGGTTCTCGGGGAAGGTCAGTCCACCGAGCGCGCGCTCGTAGCCGATCCGCATCCGCTTGAACGGCTTCGGTCGGCCTCCACGCACGCGGTCCCCGTAGACGAAGAGGGTCTTGTCGATGAGGATCTTGTGGCCCCGAACCACGGTGAGGCGCACGCTGCGTTTGTGGGTCTCGCCACGTTCGGCGTAGGCGTGGCCAACCACGACCACCTCGGGCGAGAGGGTCTGCGGTGCGACCTCGGCCGCGCCGGCGAGGCTCGGGACCCCGGAGAGGTAGTCATCGCTCCGGCGAATGGGCTGGGGGTTGAGGCGCCGCATCGTTCCCCCATCGGGGAAGCTGAAGGTCGCCTTGACCACGGCGGTGACGTAGAGCTCGCCGCGGTGGGACCAGAACACGCTCCCCACTGCGACCGAGCCCAAAGGGGCACAGCCAACTGGCCAAACTCCGCTCGCCGCGGTCACGCTAGCAAGAACAGTCGCCCAGGGCCGTGCCGTCAACCTCGGTGGACGGATCCGGCCCTGGATCCCGTCACTGCGTGGGGGCGGCCGGGGGCACGCTCGGGTTCTTGGCCGGGGCCGGCGCGGGCGCCGGGGCAGGCGGTGGTGCCGCCGGAGCCGGGGCTGGGGCCGGAGCCGGGGCCGGCGTCTTGGGGGCCGCTGGCTCCGGGGCCGGCGCGGGGGGCGGGGTCGCCGCGCTCGCGCTCGGGGATGCCGCTGCGTCGTCGGCATCGTCACCGTCGGCCTTGCCACCGCCGGCGCCTTCTTCACCCTCGTCACCCACGATGAAGGCCTTCTTGATGTAGTCCAGCTGCGGGTACTTCTCCCGGAGGTAGGCGTTGCCCTGGTTCTGGATCTGCATCTGGTCGTTGCCCGCGCGGCCGCCGTAGCCGCTGTAGAGCTTGTCGACCACGCTCATGCCGTCGCCCTCGACGGTGCAGAAGGGCGCGAAGCCCATCTTGTCGAGGTTGAGGTTGTCCTTGTAGTTGATGAAGAGCTGCGTCGACCGCATCTTGGCCGTGAAGCCAGGCTTCTCCGCTCGTCCGGCCTGGGCGAAGGTGAGGGTGCCACGCTTGTTGGACTCCTTCACCTCGTCGGGCTCGATGTTGGCCGTGCGCCAGGCCTTGCTCACCTCGGGGTCACCGTGGATGCCCCACTGGGTGACGAACCCACGAACGGTCCGGAAGAAGGAGACGTCGTTGAAGAAGCCGATCTTCACCAGGTTGTAGAATCGATCCGCGCCGAAGGGCGCCGAGGCACGCGTGCAAGCGACGGTGAAGTCGCCCACCGTCGTCTCGAACTTGGCGCGGTAGGTGTCGGGGGCGGTCTCGTTCGCCTTCGACGGATCCTTCATCGCGGGGTGGTCCGACTGGGCGAAGGGACCCTTGGCCGTCGGCTTGGGGGCCACGACCGCGGGCGCGGTGCTGCCGCTCGGGGCGGCCGATGGCGCCGTGGGAGCGGGCTTCGGCGCCTGATCCTTGGTGGCACGGGGCGGATCTTGGTCGCAGCCCACCAGGGCCAGCGCCACGAGCATGAACGTCGCTTGCTTCATCGCGCCGGTTCCATTGCACGGCTCGGGGGTGGGCGGCAACCGACACCTTGCCCCAGGAGGCCACTGCACTCAGCGACGCGGGTGTGGCCGCACGAAGCGATAGACCTTGGCCGGCTTGGTTCCGGTCGGCCTCTTGCCCGGTGCCTGCTCGATGATCCCGTCGGTGATCATGCGCATGAAGCGGCGCCGGAAGTTGCCCGGATCGTAGGTGACGCCCATCACCGCTTCGTGCACGGCGCGCAGCTCGGCGATGGTGAAGGTGGCGGGGACGAGCTCGAAGGCGATGGGGGCCATCTCGAGTTGCTGGCGTAGCCGCTCGACCGCCACCTCGAGGATCTCGGCGTGGTCGAAGGCGAGACGGTCGGGCTTCACCTCCTCGGCGACCGAAAACCAGCGGGCCTCGCGGGCATCGCTTCCCGCTTGCACGAGGGGCACGAGGTCTGGGCGCACCAGCGCGTAGTAGGCCACCGTGATCACCCGCATTCTCGGGTCACGGTCCGGCGCTCCGAAGCAGTGCAGCTGGGCCAGGTAGGCGCTCCCCTCGGGCAAACCCGTCTCTTCGGCGAGCTCACGTGCGGCCGCTTCGTCCAGCCCTTCACCGCGGTCGGCCATGGCGTCACCCACGCGCACGAAGCCGCCCGGCAAGGCCCAGCGCCCTTCGAAGGGTGGCTCGCCGCGCTGGATGAGCAACAGCTTCAAGTCACCGTCGAGCACGGTGAAGATGACGATGTCCACCGTGACCGACGGCCGGGGGTAGTCGTCGGGGCGGTAGGCCTCAGGGGGTGGGGAGGCTTTGCCGCGGTTGCCCATCGCTCTGTAGGCGGTACACCCGCCGCCCGGCCGCGCACAGCACTTTGCCCGCTACGGTGGCCAGCCTCTCGACGGGGCCTCCCGCCTCCACGCGGCGGTGCGCCGCGGCGTGAGGCAGGGGAGGGAAGACCTCGAGCGCATCTTCGCCGAGGCTGACCGCGATGCCCTTCGGCAGCACCGTCACGGCCACCTCGGAGCCAGCATCCCGCTCGAGGTCGAAGTCGTCGCGACTCGGGTCCACGCGCAGTCGCCACCGCTCGCTCTCGCCGCCGGGGGGCCGCACGTGGAGCACGAGCACGTCTCCGGCCGCGGCGGCGTCCACCACCCGCACCCCGTCGAGCGCGCGCACCCGCAGCAGTCGCGTGCGACCCGGGCGCGGGAACCACCCGAGGTAAGTCGCACCGAGAACGCTCTGAACGACCACGCCGTCGTGGAGCTGCGTCGCGTGGGGCACGACCCGCAGGGCCGTGGTGGCGCTGGCCACCACGTGGGAACCGAGGTCGTGAAGCCGGATGGCCATTACCTCGCGATGGTGGAGGGCGTAGAGCTGCCCATCGACCACGCAGCGTGGGCCCGCCGCGAGCGATAGGTCGAGCGCGCGGCCACCCTGCGGATCGAGCAGGCGCAGGCGAAGACCGCTCTCCTCCTGCACCGTCGTCGCGAGCAGCGGTCGGCCCGATGGGCTGAGGACCAGGTTCGCCCCCGGCGGTGCGTCGCCGAGACGCTTTCCTTCGCGGTAGTAGCCTTCGTCGGTGAGGAACCACAGCTCGCCCGCGGGGCCCTCGAGCAGCTGACGCACCGTAGATGCGGCCTCGGCCAGCTCGAGGCGACGCGCACCGCTCGTCTTCGGTCGAGAACGCGCTCGCGGCGCCGGCGCAGCGGGGGGCGGTGCGTCTCGGTGGTCGCCGGC
>JAUHZF010000611.1 GCA_030426145.1 Polyangia bacterium | reverse complement strand
TCCGTTTCTTTTTGGGGGAGCGAGGACGAGTCGAGGCTCCGCGAACACACCCCCTGTTCACTCCTTCCTCCAATCGCTAGGGGCCTTCAGAAGGCCCCTCCCCTCGCTACGCGAGGGGCCCCTCCCCAAACGGCGTCGCTTCGCGACGTTTTTGTAGCGAATAGACGGTCACCTATTTAGACGACATCGAGGCGCTTCTTGGTGTCGAAGCGCTTGTTGCTGCCCAGGCGAGCCACCGCAGGGTCGGCTTCGGGGTTCTCGATGGCGGGGGACCAGGTCGTGAAGTCGTCGGGCAATGGCCCCGGCAGCGTCGGCTGCTGGGTCTTCTCGAGCAGCTGAAAGTCGTGGTGCGCGTCGAGCTCGAGCGGCAGGCCGCGCGCCGGCCCCTGGAGACGGAACCACTCCCGGGCCGCCTCCACGTTCTTGACCAGCACGTAGTGCTGCGGGTCTCGTTCACTCGCCTCGGTGAAGTGCCGCATCATGGCGTCGAAGTCACGGCGCTTCACCGCACAGCAAGCCAGGTAGTTCAGGGCCAAGCCGGGCAATGCGTGGTTGGCCTTCAGGGCCGCTTCGGCCTGCTCTGCCGCCCCCTCGTAGTCCCCGGCGAGGTAGAGGGCCTCGCACAGGTCGAGGTGGGCCGGTCCGTGCCCTGGCAATCGTGAGAGCACCCCCTTGGCCTCATCGACGTCTGGCCGGTGGTGCCGCTGGAGGCCGCAGTTCTCCGCGAACCAACCGTTCATGAGCTCGGTGGTCTCCTCGTCCGCATCGAACGGGATCTTCAGCTCCTGGAAGGGCTCCTCGAAGTACAGCTCGCGGTCCACCCATCCTTCGCGCTCCGCCCGTGTAAAATCCTGGGTGCCCGGGTAGATGCTGAGGCACGAGAAGATGTACTCGTGGGGCTTCGCCTCCTCGAGGAAACGCAGCGTCTGCTGGAAGGTCTCGGTCGTCTCCCCTCGGTTGCCGAGCATCATGTAGTAGCGGACCTTGATCCCGTACTTCTTCGCGAGCTCGGTCGAACGGAGAATGTCGTCGACGGTGATCTTCTTGTCGATGTTCTTGAGGATGTCGGGCGCCCCGGACTCGACGCCGAGACTCAATCGTTCGCAGCCCGCGAGGCGCATCTCTTGCAGCAGGTCCTCGGTGAGCAGATCGACGCGCGTGTCGCAGCTCCAATTGAACCGAAGGCCTCGATCGCGAATGCCTCGACAGAGTTCGATGACCCGCTTCTTCTGGGTGGTGAAGGTGTCGTCCTTCACCAACACCATCTTCACCGGGAGGGATTCGACCAGCTGCTCTAGGGCGTCGAGCACGTAGGGCACCGAATGGGCCCTGAAGCCACGCCCCCACTGCGACTCGGCGCCACAGAAGGTGCAAGCCCAGGGGCAGCCTCGTGAGGTCATGAAGATGTGCGAGCGAAAGTGTTTCTGCACACACTCGAGGGCGTCGAGGTGCTTCATGTTGCCCCGAGGCGGGCCCTGCTCGACGCCGTCGCCGAAGCGATACCAGGCGCCGGCAAGACCGCGATTGTCGGCGCCGGCTGCGCGCCGTTCGAGCAGCTCGAGGAAGGTATCGTCGCTCTCACCGGTGGTCACCGTGTCGATGGCGGCGTGGTGGGCGAGCATCTCCTTGGCCAGCGGGCTCGCGTGGGGTCCGCCCACCAGAACGTGGCTCTCGGGGTGGACCGCCTTGATGAGGCGAGCCGCATACCCCACCCCGCGACGGTTGGCCGTCCAGCACGACATGCCGAAGACGTCGGCATCGAGCCCGGCCACGATGCGCTCGACCGCGCTCCAAGGATAGGCCGAGAGGTTGAGCACCTTCACCTGGTGCCCGGCGCGAATGGCCTGCGCAGCGAGGGTGAGCAGCCCGTAGGGCGTCTGGTGGAAATCACCGTCGAGGTCGCCCTGCAGGTAGCCCTCGGGGTGGCCTTCGATCCCGTAGTCGACCGACTCGTCGGGAGCGGCGATCTTCCAGGGGGGTGGATAGATGAGGGCGACCTTCATCGCGCTGGGATGTTAACAGCCGCACGCGCGATGGGCAGGTTGCGTGGGTATCCTTGAGCGATCCACGAGGCGACGAGCTGGATCTGCTCGGGGGTGAGCGGGGGCAAGCCGAGCGGCATGCCGCGCACAGGGGCCTCTTCGCCTGCGACCTCCTGCTGCCGGGCCAAGAGATGCGCGAGCAGGCGAGGCGTACCGTCCTCGAGGGGCGCGAAGATGCTCCGCGGCCGTCCGGCATCGTCGAGGGAGCCCGAGAGCGCGTTCTCGTAGTCGGCGAAGCTCAGTCGACGCCGCTGGATGCCAAAACCGCCCGCATAACCAGGACCTCCGTCGGCCTTCTCCACCGCAGGGTCGCCGTGGCAGTGGATGCACGTGTGTCCAAAGACCTCGGCGTAGACCTCGTTCCAGGCCACGGGGCGGTCGAGCAGGGGAAGACGGCGCGCGACGGGCGCCGGAGGGGGCACCGGCGCGAGCTCGACGTCGTAGATGAATGCGGCCAGGTCACGTGCCTGCTGCACCGAAAAGTCGTGGTCCGGCATCATGGTCACCGGGCGATGGTGCCGCGGCGCGACGAGCCAGTCGACGATGCGGTCGGGGCGAAATCGCTCGCGCGTGTGGCGGAGGTCGGGTGCACGCTGCACTGCCGGTCGACCATCGGTCAGCTCGATGCTCGCGACATCGGCCCCGGTGAACGTGTGGCACGAGAAGCAGGCCTTCTCTTCGTAGAGGGCCTTGCCCCGCGTCGCGTCTCCGGCTTGCCACACCCCGAAGTCGAGCCGAAAGCGCATGGCTCCGGGAGGAAGGGTGGTGTCGGGAGGATCGAGATCCGTGAGGTAGGCCACGATGTTCTCGGCTTCGACGTGTGAGATCCCGAGGTGAGGCATGGTCTCCTCGAGATGAGGTCGCAGGTCGGTCGGCGCCGAGAGGA
>JAUHZF010000247.1 GCA_030426145.1 Polyangia bacterium | reverse complement strand
GGCCTTGCTCATCGCCCTCTTCAACAGCGAGACCTTCCAGTACCGGGTCGATGACTACGAGGACCTCTGAGATGCCCATGCCGTTGAACCGCCGCAACTTTCTCCGCGCCCTGGGCATCGGTGCCTCTGGAGCTCTCGTCGCTCCCCTCTTGAAGAGCACCATCGCCTCGGCCAATGGCACCATCCCCTGCCGCTTCGTCATCTTCGTGGAAGGCAACGGGATCGAACCGAAGGCCGTTCACACGTCGGCCATCGCCAATGCCGTGGTCGGCAGCAGCACCATGGATGGCAATCGGCAGTACACGCACGAAACGCCGATCACCGTGCCCAATGCCGACCTCTCCTCTGCGCGTGCCCTCGTGTCGTTGGCGGACGGCGGCATCGTCAACAAGTCCGCCCTACTGCTCGGCCTCTCGAACCAGGATGCCGGCGGTGGTCATACGTCGGGTCACGGCGCGCTCTCCTGTGCTCGACAGAACGGGGGGATCCCGCAGGCCATATCGATCGACCACTACCTCGGACAACTCCCTGCCGTGCAGCGGGAGTCGCCCTTCGACGTGGTGCGGGTTGGCATGGGTTCGGGTCGGCTCAACTACGGCCTTTGTGCGTTCGACAACTCCAAGCCGGCGCCGGTGATCCACGACCCCACCCTCGCTTTCAACACGCTGTTCGGTTCCGTCGCTGCGGGGGCGGGCCAGGAGGTCTTCCGGACGCGGGGTGAGCTTCTCGACATCGGTCGCGAAGACGTGAACAAGGCTCTCGCGGCCTTCTCCGGGAACAGCTCGGAAAGGGCGAAGCTCGAGGCCTACCTGAGCTCGATCGAACAGATGGTGGCGCGGCGGCAGAAGCTGGAAGGTATGGCGTCCCAGCTGCAAGCGGTGAAGCCGACAGAACCCGCCGACGAGCCGCTCTACGCATCGGAGGCGCCCTACGACCGGTTGCTGGTGCAAACGGACCTCGTCATTGCATCGCTTCTCGGTGGGCTCACCAACGTGGCTGTGGTCTCCTGCGGCGGCGGAGGTGCTTGGGGGATGACCTACCCGACCTTGTCGGGGCTCTATCCCGGTGGAGACATCGTCCGCGGCCATACCCTCCGCCATTCGGCGGCCGGCCAGGCGCCCGATGTGGGGTACCGCTACCTGCTGCACGAGCTGACCAAGCGCAACATCGACGAAATGGCCCGCATCGCTCGCGCACTCGATGCCGTCGACGAGCCCAATGCCAACGGCACGATGCTCGACCACACGGTGATGATCTACATGCCCGACAATGGCGAGAAGCATCACTCCAGCTGTGAGGAGTGGGCCGCCTTGGTGATTGGGGGCGGCGCACTGGGGTTCAACACCGACGGCCGGTCCATCGTCTACCCCCGCGTGGGGCGAACGGAGCATCGCGAGATCGAGAACCTCTTCTGCACCCTCGCGCACTCGGCTGGAGACGCAATCGCTGGCTTCGGCTCCGGCCAGAACCGCTACGCCGAGGGCCCCTTGCCCGAGCTCTGGCAGTCCGTCTGACGGCTCGCGGGCCGCTACAACGTTTCGCGTTGGTGGGCCGAACCCTCGCGCGGCAGCGTCTCGAGCCGCACCACGGCTTCTGGTTTGGTGTGCCAGACCGTGGGTGCCGCGAGGTCGGGGACCACCACGGTGAGCTGGCCGCCGATCATGACCTCCACCGACACGGTGCCGGCGGGGGCACGGAAGTCGTCGGCCGCCTCGACTTCGAGCACGCGGTGCTCGGCGTCGAAGGCCGTCCATTCGCGATAGGGTTCGCCCTCGTCGAAGCCGGAGACCTCGGCGCGAAGGAGGCCATCAGCGACGTAGAAGCTCGCGTCGTGGTGAGGGGCGGCGGGCGTGATGGAGGCGGGGGGCGCGGCGTTGAAGAAGGCGGGGTCTTTGGCCGTGTAGCGCCAGTCGCAGTGGATGTGGGAGGTGTACATGCCGATGTAGTCGGCGTTGAGCCCCTGGCAGAGGCCCTTCATCGTGTTGAGTGAGACCACGCTGCTCGCCATGTCGGCCGCGTCGCCGTACATGTGACGAGAGAAGGTCGCCCCGTCCACGCCCGTGTTGTAGCCGGGGCTGCGGTATCCCGAATTGACGTTGAGCGCCCCTCCAGACTGGTTACGAAGCGACTGGAGTTTGTCCACCATGTGCGGCTCGTAGATGGCGTAGCGGCCCTTCCACGCCTGCATCAGCTCCCCGAGGCTGAAGTTGGGGGCGAGCTTGGTGCCGCTCGGGTGCGCGTTCAGGTCGATGAAACGTGTGGGCGCGGCGTAGGCTGGACTCGACGACGTGGGGTAGGTGTAACCAGACGGGAAGCTGGCGTCCTTGAGCACGGTGGGGAAGCAGGTGGTGTAGCTCTGGTCCGCGCCCGGGAAGCAGACCTGGTTGGGGAGCGGAGTCGGCGTGGGGGCGCCTCCGCCTCCCCCTCCGTGACCGGCGCCGCCTTCGTGGTCTTGGCTGGGGCCAGCGCCACCGAACTGGCCTGGATCCGGCAGGTCACCGGGCCCGGGTTCGTCCTCCGAGCCCTCCGTACCCCGGCCTCCGGCGCCCAGTGCGGGAGGGCCGTCGTCATCTTCGAAGGCATCCGGCTGAAGACCGGCTCCGCCGAGGTTGCCCTCGATGCTGCAGCCGAGAAGAAGGAGAGGGACGGTGGCGAAGAGGACTGAGGAGCGCATGTGGGGTGACCAGCGTCACTGTCTCATCCGTCAGCACCTTTTCGGTTTGAAAGAATCCAAAACTCGATGGCATCCCGACGTGCCTGGTCCGCACGTTCGACCGTTCCTTCGTGATCGCTCATCGGGACTCCGCGAAACATTTCCGTTAGATAGCCGTGGCACGAGAGCTGCCGGGGAGAGAAGCATGCTCCGCCATCCCGCGTGCTTCGTCACGCTCCTCGCTTTCGCTCTCGGTTGCACCTCCACAGCGGTGGATGAGTCCACCACGCCTGCGGTCTGCTCGGTCTCGTCGAGCCCCGAGGCGGACCTCGTCGAAGGGGGCACCACGACCCTCGCGCTGTCTCTCGAGGGACCTGTGGCCGACCTCGCCGTGATGAACGTCGCGGGTCGGGCGCACGTCGAGGGTGACCTGCTTCGGCTCCGCCCCGACTACGGCTCTGGCGATACTACGCTCGAGGTTCCCCTCCAGTTCAACTGCGGCGGCGTCGCACAATCGGTCTCCCTCCACCTCAGCGTGCGCGCGGTTCGGTGGGCCCCGCTGCCGGGCTGGACCGAAGGCGATGATGGACCGCTCAACCGCGAGTACGGCGCCATGTGGGTCGACCCGACCGACCCCGACGCCTTCTTCGCCTTTGGCGGCTTCCACTACCAGCCTTCGCAGTTCACGCCGGCCAACGAGCTGTGGCGGTACGACCTCGCCCGGGGGGAATGGTCCGAGGTCGAGGCCGCAGCGGCGCCATTCCGCGCGGGGGCCAGCGTCGCCCTGGCCGATGGTGTGCCCTTCCTGTTCGGCGGACTCTCGGACGGCGATACCCTCCCTTCACTCTTCACGATCGATACGTCTGCCACGCCCGCGACCTTCGATGAGGTCGTGCTGAATCACGATGGATCGGCCGTGGGGGACTACCAGCCGAGCTTCGTGTACGACGCGCCTCGCGATCGTTTCGTCACGGCCTGTGGGGCGAATGCGACCTGGGGAATGCATTGTCGCGTTCGCATCATCGACCCTTCGAGCGGCGCGGTGAGTGAGCCCGAGCTCGCGGGGCCGGGCCCGGAGGGCCGAGGGGGGCAGTTCTGGGTGCACGACGAAGCCGAGGACCGGCTCATCGTGTTCAGCGGCTTTCGCAGTGGTGGGATCTCGGGCGATACCTTCTTCACCGACACCTGGGCCCTCGAGCTCGCCGAAGAGCCCATGCGGTGGGTGAAGCTGGCCGAGGGGGATGGCGAGAAGGTGGAGGGGCGTCGCAACGGCGTCTACGTGCTCGACCCGGTGGGACACCGAATGTTCGTGTGGGGCGGCACGCCCGACGGCATGACGTCGGCGCAGGGCCTCTTCGCGCTCGACCTCGAGCGCGGCCACGAGACATGGGAGAGGGTCGAGCCTGCGGGCGAGGTACCGCCCGCCCGCGCCTCGGGGCAAGGGATCTACGACGCAGGCCGAAAACGAATCGTCGCCGGCTTCGGCAATGGCGAAGGCGGCCTCTTCGCCGACCTCTGGTCTCTATCTCTTTGAGGCCGACGAGGGTTGCCATCCGCCCCGCGCACCACGACCATGGCTTCGATGAAGGTTCTCGTCTTGGGCGTGGTGCTCACGCTGGCCTTGGCGGTGTCCGCAGCGGGCTGCAACAACGAGTGCGATTTCTTCGAGCGCTGTGACGGAGACGTCTTGGAGATCTGCGGAGATGGTCCGGATCAGGTCGTCAACCGCAAGCTCAATCGCTATCCCTGCGAGGCACCCAACACCACCTGCCGCGCCAGGACCGATGACATTGCCGAGTGTGTCTACGTGGACGCCATCGCCTGCGACGACACCACGGAGAGCCGCTGTGAGGGGGCCCTCCTGCTGGAGTGTCCGCGGAGCAGGTTCTTCGCGGAGAGCAAGGTGGAAGAGGCCCGGTTCATGAAGGCCACCGACTGCACCGAGCTCGATGACGAATCCCTTCCCGGCTACACGCCGGACGCGGTGGGCACGTGCGTGGATACCTCGGACGGCGCCGCGTGTGCCTACCCGTGAGGCCAAGCGGTTGGCTCAAGCCGCCAGCCGATGGATGAAGCGATAGGCCAGGGCTCTGCGCACCTGTGGTGCGAGCGCTACAGGCCCATCGTGGGCTTCGTTGCGCCCTGCTCGTGCGACGAGCTGGCGTGTCGCCCTCCGCTTGGCCGCCAGCGAGGTCGAGCGCGCGGGCGGGCCGAGGTGCCGTCGTGCCCAGGCATCGATGTCCCACGACAGCTGGGCGTGCTGAAGCTCGTCCATGGCGATGGTCCGGAGAACCTCCCTCGTCCTCGCATCTGAGGCACGCGAGGCACGCGCGAGCGTATCGATGACGGCGAAGGTCTCGCGGATGCATCCTTCGGCGGCGTTCAGCTCGACGAAACGCATCGGGTCAAAAGGCGTGAGCGTGAGCCGAGGCGCGGGGGGAACTGCGACCGATGCCATGCTCGCGCACAGCTCGGCGTGGCGTACCTCGTCTTCACGTGCGGCGCGCGCCCGCTCGATGAAGGCAGCCGGTGCGCCGAGGGCCGCGAGCTCGAGCGCGAGCTCGTCGAAGGCGGTGATGGCCTCTGCTTCGCGTAATGCCATGTTGGCCCACCAGCCTTCGAGCGAGGAGCGGGGCGAGGCCGCGAGCGCACGTGGAGCGCGTCCTGCGTCGCATTGGGTCCCGACATGACACTCGACCGTGGCGCCGCCATCGGCGTTCTCGCTCACGCTACAGTCGACGGTGATCTCCCCTGCGAAGAAGCCCGCCTCGCGGAGAGCCGCCTCGCGCGAGCCGCCGTTGCAGCGCTCGCACACCGCCTCACTCGAGGTCTGCCGAGCGCTCTCGTACTCCTCGGCACTCAAGGTGATGGTCGGATTGGCGGGGAGGTCGTCGGGGGAACTTGGGCAGGCGCACGCCGAGCACAGTGAGAGCACTGAGCCAACCAGCGCGCGCACCGAGGGGTGCGCAGCGTTCGAAGTCATGGGAGAAGCGACTGCAATCGCGATGCCGCGGCCAAGTGGCCGAAGCATGGGACTGCGCGCCCTCCGCCGGTCGAAGAGCAAGACAACGATGTCGTGGTCAGTTTCCTACGATGGGGGTGGCGATGCCGCTGAACAAGCCGGCGATGAAGCGGTCGACGTCGCTCTGTGCATTGACGACGTCGAACGCGACGAAGTGGCCGTCGTCGGTGCCCGAAGGCGCGTACTGTCGCACCACGGCAGTGACGGTCTTGCCGTCGACCATGAGGTTGCCCTGTACCGGGACGGGCAATGGCGTGCCCAGGTCGTCTGGCGTACTGACCGATGCGTCGGCGGTGGCGGCGCCGAGTCGGGCGGCGCGGGCATAGATGAGCTGCACCGTGGTCGGGGTGAAGGTGTCGTTCTGGCCGAAGACCTGGAACACGTGGTGGGCCTCGATACCGGCGAGCGGGGTACGCGCGAGCTGCTGCGCGTAGTTGATGGGGTCGGCGCCATCGATGTGGTGCTGAAGCAGCTGCAGTACCGGATGTCGGCTGCCACCGACCAGCGAGCCGTCCCCGGCCGGGTCCTGCAAGATGAACGGGAGCACGCCTGCGATGTTGACGGGGCTGGTCTTGCTCACGAGCGAGTGGCGTAGGCTCGCGCCTTGACCTGTGAAGACCACGCCCGCCCAGTCGCCGTGCGGGGTGGCGAGCGCGCCCTCGGTGGCGCCCTGGGAATGACCCCAGAAAGCGACCTGCGCTGCGAGCGAGAAGGCCTCGCCCGTGGGCGAGTTGGTGGAAAAGTCGATGGTGGGGACCAGACGCAGGAGCGACATCTGGTCCGCCGCGCCCTGAATCGGGTTGCCCAGGGCGGCCTTGGGGTTGCCGAAGTTGAAGAAGAGGTCGTCGGGCGAGACGGTCGACCCGGCCGCACGCGGTCCGTGCTGCACCTGGTCGATGCCCAGCATGGCCACCGGAACCGTGTTGCCCTGGCCGTCGTTCAACCCTCGAGCGAAGCGCCCCGCGAGGCCTTGCTCGATGAAGCCACGGTACATGCCACCGGTACCGTGGGCGTAGACCACCGTGGGCCACCCGCCAGCTGGCGGCGCGCCCTTGGGCACGGTGAGGGCCATGCAGACTTGTTCGGTGCGCTGCACGGCGGGCAGACCGTTCTGCACCGCGATGTCGCCCCCGTCGGCCTCGGTGAGGTAGGGCGCCGTTCCCTGCTGGAAGATGGGGAGCTCTACCAGGGCGTGGAGCTCGTGGAAGTCGGGGTCGGGCTGGCCACACGCGCGCGTCCCGTTGGCGTCGGGACACGGGGAAGGCGTGTTGCCATCACAGAGGGTCCAGCTCGTCACGTTGGGGGCGCCGAGGCCGTCGACCACGCCTTGCAGCGCCTCGACCTCGTCGCGTGGAAGACCGCCGCATTGAGCACGGTGGCCGGATCGATGCTCTCGGAGGCGAGGTAGCCACGCAATGACGCGTAGGCGTCGTGGTGGGAGGCCACGTCGGGGTCGGAGGGGGCGCTGCTCCCGAGAAGGGCGACCAGGTCGTCGTCACGCGCGACGTCGCCGCCATCCTTGGTCTTGATCCCAGTGTAGAGCACCACGGCATAGGTGTGGCCGGGGGTGAGGGCCAGGCTCGACGAAGGCGAGACGTAGAAGCGGTTGGCGCAGAGATAATGGCTTCGCCCGATCGCGTAGTAGTAGCTCAGCGCGTTGAGGGGGGCGCCGTCGGTGAGGTCGATGATCTGCACCTGGTCCTGAGCGGTATCGAGATCGATCTCACCCGAGAACCGGAAGTAGACCCCGCCGTAGGTGCTCCAGCCGTCGGCGGTGTCTTGCACGGCATCGACGTAGCGCTGCACGGCGTCGTAGCCGAGCGGCCCGATGCCGGGGCTGGGGAAGCCCGAGAGGTCGAGCGCCCCCGTGCCCGCGTTGCGGCGCACGTCGTTGGGATAGGGGAGGCGGAGGAAGTCTCCCGTTGCGCCCGCGCGAGGAACCTCGAAGTAGGCCTCCACGGGGCCGGTCTCTTCGGGACAGGTCACGCCGTCCCAGGGAAGCCCGAAGGGCGGGACGCCGGGGGGCAGCGGAGCGCAGGCCCCGTCTACGCAACCGAGGCCGCCGAAGCACTCGGCGTGCGTGCTGCAAGCGCCGCCGAGGTCGGTCATGCCCTCGGGGATGCACTGGGCCGCGAGACCCACGAGGGCGCAACGAAGGCCCTTGGCGCAGTCGCCATCGGTCACGCAGCCGTCACCCTTCATGCCGCTCCCAGCGGGCGCGCACACCCCGGCCTCGCAGTAGAGGTCGGCGGCGCACTCCCCGCTGATCACGCATGGGTCGCCGGCCTCCTGTGTGCCTGCGGGCTGGCACGTCCCGTCTTCGCAGGCGAGGCCGGACCGGCATTCACGGGATTCTCCGCAGGTTTCGCCCACGCCTTTGCCGAAGGTGGTGGTACCGCCGACGCCGGAGCTGGTGGTGGTGTCGGTGATCGCCTGCTTGCTGCTGCAGGCGGCCGTGAGAACGAGCGCGACGCTGGTCGCGACAAGAGCGCGGTGCATGGACATTCCTCCCCGAAACGAAGCTATCCGGGCATTGTACAGGCAAAAGCGCCGAGACCTTGCGTCTTGGTGGCTCCCGGTAGCGAACCGTCGGCGCCCGGCCTAGGCTCCTCAACGTGCTGCGACGACGCTCTCTGCTCGCCTTGCTCACGTCTCAGGCTCTCGTAGCCTGCGGGGGCGCCAACACGGACCCCAACACCCCTCAGGGGGGCACCGAACCCGAGCCCGGGGTGGCTCCGCAACCCCCGCCCGCCCCCGACGCGCACGAGCGCGCCATCGCCGCGACAGGCGCGAAGATCTACGGCACGCTCCACGTCGAGCGCATACGCAACCATCCCATGGCGCCTCAGCTCATCCAGATGGCGAGCCAGGAGACCAAGGTCCTCGAGGGCACGGGCATCGAGCCGTTGCAGGATGTCGAGCGCGTCTTCGTGGCGGCCAAGTCGGCCAAGGACCCCGAGGCGGTGATGGCCCTGCTCGAGCATCACGTCGAAGCCGAACGCTTGAAGACGGCGATGCAGACCATGGTCGACAAGAGCGGCGCAGAAGGCCGCTGGGTCGAAGGCGAGCCCTACCCCACCGCCATCGTCTACGTCGAGAAGCGCCACAGCCTGGTCGCGGCGGTGACCCCGACCATGCTCGTCATCACGTCGCCGGCGATGAAGGAGAAAGTCGGGACGCTGTCCGGCGCCTCAGGGATCCCGGAGCCCATCGGTGAAGAGGCGCTGTCGGCTTACGTGAACCAACCGCGTGCGACCCTAGACAACCCGAAGGGCACGCCCCCCATCCCGGCCACCATCGCCTATGCGGAGGGCACCATCACCTTCCAACCCAACGGTGACGCCGACGTTCACATCGAGGGCAAGAGCGCCAACCCAGCCCAGGCTCGTGACGACGCCAAGGAGATCAACGATGCCCTCATCGAGGCGACCAGCGCCAAGATGGGTCCGGTGCGGGTTCAGGTGATCAAGCCCATCACCTTCGCCGCCGAGGGCGACATGTTGAAGGGCGATCGCAAGGTGACGCTGGCCGAGATGCAGACCATCGTCAGCCTCGCGAGCATGGCGAAGAAGTCCGAGAAGTAGCGCTCACGCCCGCGGCCGAAGACGACTGCGGCTCGGGCGGGTGATGGCCCGAAGCGCGACCTCCGTGGCCGTGCGTAGGGCGAGGGTCAGCTCCTCTTCGATGTCGGCCGGGGCCATCTCCAGCGACGCGGCCGCATCAGCCCGCACGCGCTCGGCGTCTTGGTGGGCGCCGGGCTCGAGACCGTAGATCCGCGGCACCGAAGGAAGGCAGCGCTGCGCCGCGAGCGCACTCGCCGCGCGGGCCTCGTGGTACCGCAGCGAGGCGGCGTCGTGGCCCATGATCACCACGGCATCGGCGTCCCTGAGAAGCAACGCGAGCTCGTCGGTCTGAGCGACGTCGCCGCCCACGATCTCGACCCGAAGCACACGACCCTTCACGCGCTCGCGCCCGAGCGGCCAGTGGGAGAAGGAGGCGAAGCGCCCCGTGCGCAGCACCCCGTGTCGCAGCGGCCCTCTCGAATCGGGCGCGAGGCGTGCATGCGTCGCGCGCAGCGACGCCACCACCCCTGGTCCGGGGTGGCCGACCAAGCCCACCGTGATGTCCACCGTCCCTGCCTCGCCCGACACGTACGCCACGAAGAAGAAGTTACGGTGGGGCTGTGCAACTCTTCCCCGGGCCAGACGAGAGTGCACGATTCCGGCGCGGCTGAATGTGCGCTCAGAGGTCGAGCTTCTCTTCTTCTGGAGCGCGGTCGTCGAGAAGAAGACCCGGTCCCGAGATGAGTTTCAGCCGCACGAAGGCACCATCGTGCGTGGCCGTGTGCCCACGGCGCAGCGTGGTCACGACGCCATGGGATTCAGAACCTTTGAGCCTCGGGGCTGGTACGGTGGATCGATGCAACGGTCGGCTTCGGGTTGGTGTGCGGTGATGCTCGTGGTTGCGGGCGCGGCGGGGTGCAGTGGCGAAGCCGTGGAGACCCCCGCTGGCGCCGGCGGCGGCCAAGCGACCTCGGCCTCGACCGCCGGCGCTGGTGGTGATGCGCAGAGTGTTGGCGTCGGCGGGGGTGCGACGACCTCGACCGGCACGACCGGCACGACCGGCGCGGGAGGCAGCACGCCGGCCGGGCTTGGTTGCCACGATGCACGGCCAGCCAATGCGCCGTCACCACCGGCGCTGCCCACCTACGGAGGAACGTGCCCCGCCCTTCAGCCGGGGCTCAACTCCATCAGCACCGATGGTAACACCCGCGCGTTCCGGCTGGTGGTGCCGAGCCAGATCAACCCCGGCGAGCGGCTGCCGGTGATCTTCCTGTGGCACTGGCTGGGCGGAGACGCGACGGGCTTCATCGAGCAGGGAGACGTGCAGACCGCGGCAGACGCCTACCGCTTCGTGGCGGTGGTGCCGGAGAAGAAGGGCGACGTGCAGTTCACGTGGCCGATGGACATCCTCAGCAACAGCGGACGCCGCAACGAGGAGCTCACCTTCTTCGACGACATGCTCGCCTGTGTGGCCGAGCAGTTCGACGTGAACGAGGACTGCGTGGCCAGCGCCGGGGTCAGTGCTGGGGCGCTCTTCACGAGTAGCGTGCTCGCCGGCGGACGGGGCGAGCACCTCTCGTCGTTCGTCTCGCTTTCGGGGGGAACGGGGGGCGTGATCCAGGGCTGGTCGACCCCGGCGCACAAGATGCCGGCCATCGTGTTGTGGGGGGGACCCAGCGACACCTGCGCCAACGCGCTCAGCTTCCAGACCCTGTCTCAGGATCTCGAGTCGGGATTGGCCCAGGACGGGCACTTCTTCCTCGAGTGCGTGCACAACTGCGGCCACGCCGCGCCCCCCTTCGATGTGCCAGCCGGGGCGACGTCCTTCGCCATGATGTGGCAGTTCATCCTCGACCACCCCTACTGGCTTCCGGACGGCGAGAGCCCCTACCAGTCGGAGGGACTGCCGGACGTGATGCCCGATTGGTGTGGCATCGGTGCAGGGTCGGCCACGATGCGCAGCGGCGCGTGTACCAACCCCGGCGGTTGCTAGTCTCCTTCGCGCGGGGGCGGCCCGCCAGGGGGCGGCCCGCCATCGCCACCGGGGTGGGGCGGACGACAGGATACGGCTTCGCCCTCTGGGCCAGCTGCGCAGGTGCCAGTCATGCTGCGTCCCTCGTGGTCGAAGCTGCAGCTCGCGCCTTCGTCGAGGCCGTTACACGCGTCGATGGCCTCTTGCGGGGGGGCGTGACCCGGCCCGCCGTGATGGCCACCCGGTGGTCCTCCCGGACCGCCCGCGCGGGGAGGTGGGCTCTGCACCGAGCAACCGGTGGCGAGCATGAAGGTCATTCCGAGTGCGATGCGAAGGATGGGTTTCATGGGCCCAACCTGCGCTTCGGCTGTGTGCGTCCTACAAACCGCGTGTGAGCGAATGTTGAGCTGGTTCGCGTCGGTCGAATGGCCGAGCCTGCGGGGTCACTTGGAGAGCGCGGCGTAGAGCGGCGGAACGACCAGAAGGTTCAGCATCGTCGAGCTGAGCAGCCCTCCGAGGATGACCGTCGCCATGGGCCCCTGGATCTCGCCTCCCGGGTCGCCGCTCGCCAGCGCGATGGGAATGAGGGCCAGGGCGGCCGTCAGCGCCGTCATGAGGATGGGCACGAGCCGGTCGACGCTGCCCGCGATGATGGCTTCGGCGGAGCGCGTCGGCTCCTCGGCGAGCAGGTCGCGGTAGTGACTCACCATCATGATGCCGTTCCGGCTGGCGATGCCGAAGAGGGTGATGAACCCCACCATCGAGGCGATGCTCAGGACTCCGCTTCCGAGGGCGACGGCCGCCACCCCGCCGACCAAGGAGAGGGGCAGGTTCAGCATGACCAGCATCACGTCGCGTGCCGAGCGGAAGGCCATGAAGAGAAGGGCAGCGATCCCGAGCACGGCGAGCACGGAGAGCCCGAGGATGGTGCGACTCGCCGATGCCTGCTGCTCGAACTCTCCTCCGAGCTCCACGTGATAGCCAGCCGGGAGCGGGACCGCGCTTCGCACGGTGCGCTCGACGTCTTCGGCGACGCCCCTCAGATCTCGACCCGACACGTTTGCGGTGATGAAGATCCGTCGCTGGCTGTTCTCGCGGTTGATGAGGTTTGGCCCCAGGGTCTTGTCGATGGTGCACAGATCGCCGAGTCGTGCGTAGCGCTCGGCCTGTCGATCGACCGGCAGCTGGATGAGCAAGGTCGGGTCATTGCGATAAGCGTGCGGAAGGTGCGCCACGATGGGAACGGGTCGGTTGTGGCGCCAGTAGGTAGCGAGCTCCTCGCCCGCCAGCGACATCTCGACGAGACTTGTGAGTTTGCCCGGTGTGAGCCCGAACGCCGCGAGCTCTTCGTGGCGGGGCTGAATGGCGATCGTCGGTATGACCGTCTGTTGTTCGACGCTCAAGTCGACGACGCCGTCGACGGTACCCATCGCCGCCTCGGCCTGGCGGGCGAGACGCCGTAGCTCACTCAGTTCAGGCCCGAAGACCTTGACCACGAGACTCGCACGGCTCCCGCTGACCATGTGCTCGATGCGATGACTGATGGGCTGGCCCACGGTGACGGCGAGGCCGGGGATCTCACTCGCGTGGGAGCGCACGTCGGCGAAGATCGCCTCGCGATCTCCCGCGCTGAGATCCAGGCCGACCTCGAGCTCGGAGAAGTTGACGTCGAGGGCGTGCTCGTCTTTTTCGGCACGACCGGTGGTTCGAATGACCGACGTGACCGCAGGGTGCTCCACGAGGTAGCGCTCGAGCCGGCTGACGATGGCCTCGGTGGTCTCGAGCGAAGTCCCCGGTGCCGTGGCTGCGGCGATGTTGAGCGAGCCCTCGTTGAAGGTAGGAAGGAAGGTGCGCCCAAAAGTGGCGAGGGCAAGGGTGGCGAGGACTGCCCCCGCGAGCGAGAGCGCGCCGACGAGGCGCGGGTGACGAAGGAGTCGTTCGAGAACGCGGCGATAGCCACCCTTGAGCCAGGCCGCGAAGCGAGCCTCTTTGACGTTGGCCTCGACGTCCCCTCCACCGAGCAGGAAGTAGCAGAGCACCGGCGTCACCGTGAGCGCCACGAGGAGCGACGCCACGATGCTGGCCACGAAGGCAACGCCGAGCGGCTGAAGGAGACGGCCCTCCAGCCCGGAGAGGAAGAACAAGGGCAAGAAGACCAGAACGATGATCATCGTCGCGAAGACGATCGAGCTTCGAACCTCCTGCGAGGCGTCGCGGACGACGTCGAGAATCGGTCTTCTCTCGCTGGCGGGGAGGGCGTGGTTGTCGCGTAGTCGGCGATGCACGTTCTCGACGTCGATGATGGCGTCATCCACCAGCTCGCCGATCGCAATGGCCAAGCCGCCGAGCGTCATCGTGTTGATCGATGCCCCGAGCCAGCTCAGGGTCACGAGACCCGCCACCAACGAAAGGGGCAGTGCGAGCAGGCTGATGAGGGTCGTACGCCAGCTCATGAGAAAGAGCATGAGCACGAGAACCACCAGCACCGCCGCCTCCACCAGGTGTAAGGTGACGTTGTCGATGGAGACGCGGATGAAGTCGGCTTGACGGAAACCCTTCCGGTAGAGGCTCACGCCCTCGGGGAGGGTCCGGGCCACGTCGTCGAGCGCGGATTCGATGGTTGAGGTCACCGCCAGGGTATTGGCGTGGGGTTGCTTTTGGACCTTGAGCACTACGGCAGGCTCACCATCGACCGCCGCCGCCCCGCGACGCACCTTGGCGCCGAAGCTGACGTCGGCCACATCGGCGAGGCGAATCGCGACCCCATCACGATGCGCCACCGCGATGGAGGCGAGCTCGCTGAGGTCGTCGGCGCGGCCGACGACTCGGACCAGGTATTCCTGTGCGCCGCGCACAGAGAAGCCGCCGGCGCGGCTACGACTCGCTTCGCTCAATGCATCGAGGACCAGGTCGACCGAGAGCCGGTGTTGCATCAGGCGGTCGGGCTGAAGCGTGACGTCGACCTGCGCGACCTCGCCACCAATGGGCACGACTTGCGCGATTCCCGGCAATCCGAGCAGCCGACGACGCACCTCCCATTCGGCGAGGGTTCTAAGCTCGGCCGGCGTGGTGTTCTCCGTCCCAACCACCCCGACGAACATCACCTCCCCCATGATCGAAGAGGTCGGGGCCATGAAGGGCTCGACATCGGACGGAAGGGAGCCCGCCGCCGTGCTGAGCCGTTCGGTGATGAGCTGCCGGGCGGCGCGATTGTCGACGTTCCAGTCGAAGTCGACCCAGACGAGCGAGATGCCGATCGCCGAGGATGAGCGCAGTCGCCGGACCCCCTGAGCCCCGCTCACGGCCTGCTCGATCGGGATCGTCACGAGTTGCTCGACCTCCTC
>JAUHZF010000246.1 GCA_030426145.1 Polyangia bacterium | reverse complement strand
CCACGCCCGAGAGATCGAGGCCTACTTCGAGGCCCTGCACGCCGGAGACGAAGCATTGCGCGCCGCGTGTGCAGAACGGTCGATGCCCGAACCTTTCCGGACCGCGCATCGGTGGTGGAACGAGAAGCGGCTCCAGCAATGGTGTGGCCGAACCACGGCCGAGGTCGTCGCCGACCACATCAGCGACCCGAAGCTCGCCGCGGTGCTGACGGCGCAATGGGGCACGTTTGGTGGCACGCCCAAGAAGGCGAGCTTCGGTGTGCACTCCACCATCATGAGCCACTACCTCGACGGAGCGGGCTATCCCGTAGGCGGCGCGTCGGCGATTGCAGCGGGACTGGTGCCGGTCATCGAAGCCGCCGGCGGTGCGGCTCGTCCCGGCACGGCCGTGAGCGCCATCTTGTTCGAAGGGGGTGCCGCGGTCGGCGTGCGCACGAGCGCGGGCGAGGAGCTGAGGGCACGGACCATCGTGTCGGCCATCGGCGCGGGCGAAACCGTCAAACGCCTTCTACCCGCAGACGTGCAAGAACAAGACTGGGCCGTCGAGATCGCAGGGTTCGAACCGTCCGTCTGCCACTTCGAGATCTACCTCGGTTTCAAGGGTGACATCACCAAACACGGGGCGACGCGTTCGAACCATTGGTTCCATGAGCGTTGGGACACCGACGCCGGTCTGTGGACGAACCTCGACGATCCCATCCCGTCGGTCTTCGCCTCGTTCCCTTCGCTCAAGGACCCGACGCACGACCCCGGCCCAGAGCAGCGGCACACGGGTCAGTTCATGGTGCTCGCCGACTGGTCGACGGTTGCGGACTTTGCCGAAGGCGGCGCGCAGCGCCGTCCCGAGGAATGGGCCGCGTTCAAGAAGAAGATCGAGGCGTGCATGATGGCCTACTACGCCGAGAAGTTCCCGGGGCTCGCTCCGCTCGTGGTCTACCAGGAGCTCGGCACCCCACTCGCCACCGCCAAGTTCACCGCCCACGAGAAGGGGGGCTTCTACGGTCTGGAGGCGACGCCGCGAAGAGTGCTGTCTGGCGCCCTCAGCCCTCGCACCCCCGTGCCCGGACTCTTCCACTCGGGACAGGACGTGCTCACGCCTGGGATCGCTGGCGCCCTCTTTGGAGGTCTGTTCAGTGCGGCCGCCATCGACCACCGCGTCTTCGCGAACATGAAGTGAGGCGACCTACCTTCGTGGCGAGGCCGTGCGCAGTTCTACCCGTGCACGGCCTTGCCGAAGCGGCGGATCCACTCCATCTCTTCGTCGTCGAGCGGCCCCTTTGCGAGGGCGTCGAGGTTCTCTTCGAGCTGCTTCAGGTTCTTGGGTCCGGTGAGCACCACGTCGACGTGGGGGCTCGTGAGGCAGAACCGATAACAGTCGCCGGGCGTCATGACCGGGCCGTCCCAGCCACGCGGGGCCGAGAGCAGCTTGCGCCACCGGGTGGCCGTATAAGCCACCACGCTGGGCTGACGTTTGTCGAGGTGGGGAAAGATGTCGCGCTCGGCCCCGGGGTGCGCCGCGTTGTAGCGGATCATGAACAGGTCGAGCGGTGAGTCTGCAGCGAGCTTCCCCGCACGCTCACGGTCGTGAATGCTCACGCCAAGGGCCCGCACCTTGCCCTCGTCGCGGAGCTTCAACAGCTCCTCCACGTTGCCGTCGGTCAGCGACGAGCTCACCCCGAGCCAGAAGAGGTGGAGCACGTCGATGTAGTCGACGCCGAGCTTGCGGAGCAGCTTCTCGGTGCCCCGGCGGATGTTGCCTCGGAACCAACCGAGCGTAGGTCCGGCGGCCAGCACGTATCGTTCACGGTCGCGCGCCAGCGCCGCCTTCACGGCCGGTAGCGCCTTGCCCGTACGGGCGGTGGTCCAGAAGAGGTAGTTGATCCCGCGCTCGAGGCCGGCTTCGACCTCAGCGGCTGAGATGCCGAAGTTGAACGACAAGCCCATGCGGTGAACGGTCTTGTCGACCGCGCGCAGGGTGGTGTGGCTGAAGTCTTCCGACGCCGTCATGAGCCCTCCTGGAGGCTAGCCGCTCGTGCCCGACCACGCACGCGCAACGGCCTCGAGCGACTTGCGGTGGGGTACCCCTCGGGGCAATCTTGGGTCCATGGGGATTTTCGACCGCATGGGCCGCGTGATCTCCAGCAACATCAACTCGTTGCTGGACAAGGCGGAAGACCCGCAAAAGTCGCTCGATCTGACCGTCCAGGAGATGAGTGACTCGCTTCGCAGCGCCAAGAAAGAGATCGTCGAGGCGCTCGGCACCCAGAAGGTGCTCGCCAAGAAAGTCGACGAGATGGACGGCGAGGTCGACAAATGGGAGCGACGCGCCGAGCTCGCGCTGCGGAGTGAAGACGAGGCGCTCGCGCGCGAGGCGCTGAAGCAGAAGAAGCGCGTGGTTGGCGAGCGGGATCGGGCCGAAGCCCAGCGCGCCGAGCAGCGTGGCGTCGTGCTCAACATGAAGCGCGAGATGGATCGCATGGAGAACAAGCTCGAGGAGCTGAAAGCCCGCAAGGGCACCATGGCCAACCAGATGGAGCGCGCGAAGGGCAACGACCCCTTCAACGCGGGTCCGGGCGGCAAGGCCTTCGACAAGTTCCGCGAGATGGAAGCCAAGATCGACCAGAAGAAGGCCGAAGGTGAGGCCATGGCCGAGGTGAACGCAGCCCTCGAGAACGGCCTCAGCGAGACCGAGCTCGAAGCCAAGTTCGCGCAGCTCGAGGGCAAGGGCTACGCATCTGAGGACGCGCGGCCGGGCGCGGATCCGATCGAAGACGAGATCGCGCGGCTCAAGAAGAAGATCCGCATCGACAGCTGATCATTCGACGCCGTTTCGCGCGCAGCGAAAGCCGGTCGCTGGGCTGTGCGCGTCGGGATCGGCTCCCTCGCGATGGGTCGCGCGGACGCTGCTGGGATCGCCTTCCACCCATCCACCCCCGCGGATCACCCGCTGCTGCCCCTCGGTGGGACCGGTGGGGTTGGTGCCTGCAGACTGGCTGTAGAAGCTGGCGTCGTACCAGTCGGCGGTCCACTCCCACACGTTGCCCGCTAGGTCCTGGTGACCGTAGGGCCCTGCTTGACCCACGGTGCCCACGGGCTCGGGGCCCTGACGAGCGCAGGCGCGACGGGCGCCCTCGGCCACGACGGCATTGACGCAGGATGCCTCTTCGTTGCCCCAGGGGTAGCGACGGCCGTCGTCGCCGCGGGCTGCACGCTCCCACTCGGCTTCGGTGGGGAGGCGAGCCCCGGTCCACTCGCAGAAGCGCTGCGCCTGGGCATGGGACACGCAGTTGATGGGCAACAGGTCGTCGGCCCGGCCCCACGTGCAGGCCGCGGCATCGAAGCCTTCGTGGTTGCACACCCCCGCTTCGACGCAGGCGCGATACCGCTGCACGGTCACCTCCGTCTCGTCGAGGTGAAAGGCGGAGAGACCCACCTCGTGCGCGGGAAGCTCGTCGGACTCACATTGTGCGTCGTCGGCACAGCCCATGGTGAAGCTGCCGGCGGGCACCGACTTCATCGACGCGGGCACGGCGCGCGCCTGCTGGTAGCGCCACCAGCGCGCCCCCGCGAAGCCACCGGCCCCGAGCAGAGCGAAGACGACGACCCCTCCGATGAGCCGATTCGACAGGTGCAGCCCACCGACCTCGAAACCTCCCGCGGCCTCGCTCGAGGGTCCCGTGGGGCGGCGTGGCCTGGCCCCCGGCGCCTGGAGGGCCTGAGGATAGGGCACGAGATCGCGTGAGCCCTTCCGGGCCGGCGGAGAGGACGGTTGTCGCGGCGAGGACGGTGGCGCCTCGAGCTCCGGAAACGAGCCCGCCGACGCGCCCGGAAACACGTCCGAGTCGGCGGTGGGAGGCGCCCCCTCACTGGCCGCCCCCGGGGGGATGAGGATGCCGGCGAGCGGATCACCCGACGCCTCCTTCTTTGCCCCCGGCAGCTCGTCTTCGAGCGAGAAGGCCGGCATGGTCGGAGGAACGGACGAAGCCCTGGGCCCAGCCGCGATGGCGCGCTCGAAGGCCGACGCCATCTCGATGGCGGTTCGAAAGCGCTCCTGGGGCTTACGGGCCACCGCTCGCTCGAACCACGCATCGACCGCGGCGGGGAGATCCGCGCGCCGCTGACTCGGCTTGGGGATGGCCTTGCGCGTGATGGAGTCGAACAGCTGGGCCAGGGTGCCGCCCTTGAACGGGCGTTTCCCGGTCAGCGCGACGTAGGCCACGACCCCGAGGGACCAGAGGTCGGTGCGAAAGTCGAGGGTCTTCGGCTCGAGCAGCTGCTCCGGGCTCATGAAGTGCGGCGTGCCGATCATCATCCCGGTGACGGTGACGGCGCTGATCGCGGGCACATCGGTCTGCTTCGCGATGCCGAAGTCGAGGAGCTTGCACACCATGGGGTCGTCGCCGACGACGAAGATGTTGTCCGGCTTGATGTCGCGATGGATGATCCCGCGCTCGTGCGCCGCGCGCAGCGCATCCCCCACCTGCCGCAGCACCGTCGCCACCTCTTCCAGGGGCATCGGGCCACGCTTCTTGATGCGGCGGCGAAGGTCCTGACCCTCGAGGAGCTCCATGACGATGTAGGGATTGCCGCGCGAGGTGGTGCCGTGGTCGAAGATCTCCACCACGTGAGGGTGCTGGAGCTGGGCGAGCGTGGCTGCCTCGCGGTCGAAGCGCTTGCCGACGTTCGGTCGGCGTCGGAGGAGCTGGCTGGCGACCAGCTTCACGGCCACCTGGCGCCCCAGGCTCACGTGATCGGCGATCCACACCGTGCCCATGCCCCCCTCGGCCAAGGGCTTGACCAGCCGAACCTGAGGCGTGATGTGCTCGCCCTGCTCCCAGCCGTCGTCGGGTAGCTCCGCAGCGTCTACGACGCCATCGATGCTCTCGTCCTCAGCGTCGAAGGGACCACTCGAGCTCGGGGCCGAGCTATCTGCAAGCGTCGGCGCCTGTGAGCGCTCACCTCGTCGAGGGGGAGTTCCGGAAGGAGACATGAGGCCGCGCCATCATAACCCCGGAGGTCACCTGGTGAGCACCAACACGGCACCGGCACCGATGGTGGCGGCCACGAGGCCCTTCCGAGCCCGATCTGGCGACGGCATCATGGTCCGCTCGACGACAGGTGGTCTTGCACCCGGCGCACCCAGTCCGGCAGGTGCGCCTCGAGGTCGGGGCAGCGGAGGTCGGCGGGCCCGAGGATGCGGTCGGCGTTTCGCGCGTCGTAGGTGGCGCCGGTACCGAGCTGCTGCAAGAAGGTGCGCGCCTCGCCGAGCACGCGATCGAGCCCGGGTGTGCGCAGCAGCACCTCGGCCGCGCCCGCGGACAGGGAAGGAGCTGCGCGCTCCCCGACCTCACACGCGATGAGCTCGAAGACGCGCTCGGTGGTCTGCGGTGCTCCCGACGTGATGTGAAAGGTCTTGCCCGGGGCCGCGGGTGCCCGCGCGATGACGTGCGCGGCCCGCATGGCGTAGCCGATGGGCACGAGGTCTAGACGCGCGGTGGGACGAGGCAGGCTGAGACCGGGAAAACCCTGGGCGAGCATGACGAGGAGCGAAGGACCCGCCTCGAGGGCCATGCCGCGGTCTCCGAGCAGAAGCGTGGGTCGCAACACCACGACCTCGTTGGCCCGCATCTCTCGACGCACTTGGGCTTCGGCCTCCGCCATCGCTTCTTGGGCGGGGGTGAAGAAGCTCTGACCCTGATCCAGCTGGTCCTCGTAGACGACGCCAGAACGATCCCCCGACACGAACGCCGTGGAGTGATGCACGAGGCGCGCGCCGGTGGCTCGCGTGAGCTCGATGGCTTCCTGTGTCGCGCCGCGGATGCGTCGCGACACCTCCGCACGCGGACCCTTACGGTGGGCGTGCAGTCCCGCCACGTGGTGGATGAGGGTCACCGCCTCCACGAGCTCGAGGTACTCGGTCCCGCTGAGCCCGAAGTCGAGCCCAGCTTGATCACCTTCGAGGATGCGCACCCGACGCCGTTCCGGCCAGCTGTCGACCACCGCCGCCGCGTCGGCCAGCGCCGATGGGTCCGCGAGCAGCCACACCTGGGTGTCGGGCTCCTCGGCCAAGACCGCTTCCGCGAGGAGCCGGGCCCTGGGCCCGGGGAAACCCGTGACGAAGACGACCTCCACCCCGCCCCCGTCAACGCATCCTAGAGCGCCGCCGCGAGGGTGGCCGTGCCTTCGGGCGTGCCGGCGCCTTCGAGCAGGAATGGGAGCCGCGTCGCGGGGAGACCGACGGCCGCTTCGAGGCGCGCGATGCAAGCCGCCTGAAGCTGCTCCCGCGCCGCGCGTCGGGCGGCCACCGACAGGGCGCGCTCCCCAGCGTCGACGGCGTCGTCTTGCAGCACCTCGAGCAGCGCCGGACGGGCCGCGAAGGCCGCGTGCTCTTCGGCGGAGAAGAGCGGGTGCTGGACGGCGTTGACCACCAGCTTCACGACGGGGAGCTCCAGCTCATCGCGCAAGGCGGTCACGAGCTCGACCGACTCGGTGGTGGGCAGCTCCTCGGGCAGGCTCACGACCACCACGCCGCTGCGAACGGGGTCCTTGAACAGCGCCCAAGCGGCCTCTGCATCGCGGCGCAACACCCCGGGCGGCACGATGTCGAGAATGACCTTGGGTACGCGCAGCATGTCGAGCCCGTGGCCGGTGGAAGGCGCGTCGAAGATGACGAGGTCGAAGCGAGGACGCCCGTCGTCGAGGGTCTCGGTGGTGTGGTACCAAGCCTTGCCGAGCATCGCCCAGTCGTGAAGGCCCGGCACGGCGCGGAAGAAGGTCGTCGTGTACTTGTTGTCGAAGACCGCTCGGGCGAGCGTCTTCACCTTGATCACGAGCTCGCCGTACTCCTCCATGGCGCGCGTCGGATCGATGCGCGTCGCCCAGATCCCGTCGCCGATCTTCGAGATCTCGTGATCGATGGGCGGGGCGCCGACCATGCCGCTGAGGCGCTCGTGTGCGCCACACATGGCCACGAGAACGCGCTTGCCACGCTGGGCCATGGCGTAGGCGAGAGCCGCCGCGAAGGAGGTCTTGCCCACGCCTCCCTTGCCCGTGATGAAGAGAAAGCGTCGGTCTTCGAGCGGAATGTCCGGCACCGACATGGGCGATTTCCTACGCACCACCTCGTCGCCGGTCAAGCCATCACCCGAGGACGTACACGAGCCCGAAGCCGCTGAGGGCGATCAGACCCAGGGCCACCAGCGTCACGACGACATCCATGGTGACGAACCAGCCGTTGTGGGTGGCGAGCTCTGCGGGGCCCGCCTCCACGGCCAGGGGCGCCTCGATGGGGGTCACCTCGACCACCGCCTCCGGCTCGGGATCGGCGGGAGCTTCCACCACCTCGGTCGGCGCCTCTTCGCCCGGCGGCGGGGCGTCCTCCTCCTCGCGGCGAAGTTTCAGATCGGAGGCGCTGGTCAGCTCGGCCACGGCGTCGACCATCGGGTCGCGCAGAATCAGCGTCGTGTCGCCCATGCTGAGCGACATCCCGGGCTTCCAACGACCGCCGCTCTTCTCGATGGGGCGCTGGTCGAGGTCGGCGCCCCGATCGGACAGGCAGCGAACCAAAAACCCGTCACCATCGCGCTCGACGGCGAGGTGGCGACGAGAGAGCTTGGGGTCGGTGAGCTGCAGACCTGCGTCCCGCGCACGACCGACGACGGTCTCTTCGTCGAGGGAGAGGGTCACCCGACGGCCGGCATCGGGGCCATCCGACACCTCGAGGTAGGCATCGGTGGATTCGCCCTCATCGGCCAGCAGGTGGCGTAGGAAGGCACGGGATAGGGCCCGAACCTTCGTTGGGGGCGTGGCCATCCCGGCCGTGATGTCGAGCGCGAGCCAAACCCGCCCCACGCGGAAGCGCTCACCGGGGGCGATGAAGCGCGGCGTGCGCGGCGGGAGCTTGACCATCGCGCCCCCTTCGGCCCGGACCACGAGGCCGTTGGTGCTGCCTTCGTCGGCGATGACGTTGCTGCCCCCCTCGAGCCGAATGCAGGCGTGCCGGGCGCTCACGGTGGGATCCAAGAGCTGGAGATCACAGCCCTTGGAACGACCGATGACGATGCGAGGCCCGTCGAAGACGACCGCGCCCAGGGACTCTTCGCCCCCCGTGAGGATGCGCAGCGTGACGCCCATGCGACCCTCATCATCGCGACCGGCCTCCGTTGGTCAAACTTTCTGCTTCCGGTAAGGTCCCGGTCCCTAAAGGAAACGTCATGGCAAGCCTCGCGAACAAGACCCTCTTCATCACCGGTGCCAGCCGCGGCATCGGCAAGGCCATCGCCCTCCGTGCAGCGCAGGACGGCGCCAACATCACCATCGCGGCCAAGACGGCCGAGCCCCACCCCAAGCTCCCCGGCACCATCTACACCGCGGCCGAGGAGATCGAGGCGGCGGGCGGCAAGGCCCTCCCCTGCATCGTCGACGTGCGCGACGAAGAAGCCGTCTTCCAGGCGGTGGAGAAGACGGTCGAGACCTTCGGGGGACTCGACATCCTGATCAACAACGCCAGCGCCATCATGCTCACCGGCACCCTCTACACGCCGATGAAGCGCTTCGACCTCATGCACCAGGTGAACACCCGCGGCACCTTCATGTGCTCGCAGAAGGCGCTGCCGCACCTGCTGAAGGCGGACAATCCGCAAATCCTCAACATCTCGCCCCCCCTGAACATGGACCCGCGGTGGTTCGGGCCTCACGTCGCCTACACCATGGCGAAGTTCGGCATGAGCCAGTGCGTGCTGGGCATGGCCGAGGAGTTCAAGGGCAAGGTCGCGGTCAACGCGCTGTGGCCGCGCACGGCCATCGACACCGCCGCGGTGCGCAACCTGCTCGGCGGGGACGAGACGGCCAAGCGAAGCCGGAAGGCGAGCATCATGGCCGACGCGGCCCATGCCATCCTCACCCAGGATGCGACCGGTGAAGGCCACAGCGGCAACTTCTACATCGACGACGAGATCCTTCGCTTCTACGGCGTGACCGACTTCGACCGCTACGCCGTCGAGCCGGGCCACGAGCTCCAGCCCGACTTCTTCATCTGACGGCCGTCAGCGCGCGGGGTTCCGGCCACCGAGACGGGACAGCAGCTCCTGCAGGTCGTCCTCGAGGCCCGGGACCTCCGCGGTGAACTCGATGCCGAGCTCGAACGGCCACAGACCTCGCGGGTCGGCCGCGTTCGGGCCGGCGCGGCGCACGATCGCACCCACCCGTCGCATGTCGCCCTCGCCGGGCGGGAGCTGGAAGTGCAGCTCGACCTCGACGTCGACGTCCACCGAGCGGCGACAAACGAGGGCCGCGCCGCGTCGGCTCATGTCGTGACCGATGGCGGGCAGGCGTTGATCGCCCACCACGAGCTCGATGGGGATCCAGAAGCGATAGCGATCGTGCTGTCGCCGGTCGCTGGGCATGGCCCATCGTAGTGCCTCGTCGAAGAAACCGCGACCCCATCCAGGAACGTCGGACGTGTATGGTGGACGACCATGTTCGCCGGAGCGCTCTCCGTATCGGTCACGTCCGAGGTCCAGCCCCTGCGCCAGGTCCTCGTGCACCGCCCCGGCGACGAGATCGTCCGGATGACCCAGCACGACCTGGATCAGCTCCTCTTCGACGACATCCTCTCTCCGCCGGAGACGGTGCGTGAGCACGACCTCTTCGTGGAGATCCTGAGGCGCGCCGGCGCGACGGTGGTCGACATTCGCGAGCTGCTGCAACGTGCCCTCGACCGCGCCCCGGTCGAAGCCCGCCGCCGACTGCTGGAGCGGTGCTGCGAGCCGCACGGGGTGCGAGAGCTCGTGGATCCGCTCCTGGGCTGGCCGGCCGAGCGACTGAGCCTCGCGATGGTGAGCGGTCTGTCCTGGCGGGACGTTCCGGATGCCTCGGTGAGCCTCGGGCGCGTGCGCGCGGAGACCCGTGAGGTGGGTCCGCTCGCGCTTCCACCGCTGCCCAACCTCATGTTCATGCGGGACCCGTGCATCGCGATTCACGATCGCATCGTGGTCGGGCGCATGACCCACGAGGCGCGTCGGCGAGAGCCGCTGTTGGTGGCCTTCAGCCTGGCCCACAGCCAATCGCTCGACCAACCGCGCTTCTGTTTCGACGACGACGACGCCGGACGTGGTGCGCCGTACCGGAGCCTCGAAGGCGGCGACGTGCTGGTGGTCTCCGAAGAGACGCTGCTCATCGGATGCTCCGAGCGTACGCGGGCGCCGACCATCGAGCGTCTCGCGACGGAGGCGCTGTTCCCCACCCTGCCGAAGCTGAAGCGGATCTACGTGGTCATGATGCCCGAGCGCCGCACGCTCATGCACCTCGACACGATGCTGACCCAGGTCGACGAGAAGCTCTTCCTCGGCTTCACGCCGCTCCTCGAGCAAGGACACAGCGAGGCACCGGTGGCGGTCGCCCGCCTCGAGAGAGACCACGCGCCGCGTCTGCTCGAGGGCGCCACGATGCTGGACGTGCTGCGCGACGAGCTCGGCGACGACGTGATCCTGGTGCCGTGCGGCGGTGAAGACTACCTCCACCAACAGCGAGAGCAGTGGACCGATGGCGCCAACGCCGTCTGCGTGCAGCCGGGCCACATCATCCTGTACGCACGCAACGTGCACACCATCGGTGCCCTCCGCCGCCAGGGCTTCGAGGAGGTCCGCCTCCACGTGGCGCAGACCCCCGAAGAGCGCGCAGAGCGCATCGCCGCGGGGTTGGCTCGCCCCCGCACGGTCTTCTCCTTCTCCGGCAGCGAGCTCTCGCGCGCCCGAGGCGGCGGCCGCTGCCTCACCATGCCCCTGCGCCGCGGCGCCCCCGCCGCAGATGCCACCGGGGCCAGTCTCGGGGCCTGAGGTTCTCGAGGTTCCAGGTTCCAGGTTCCAGATTCCAGGTTCCAGGTTCCAGGTTCGAGGTTCCAGGTTCGAGGTTCCAGGTTCTCGAGCACGAGATCGAGCACGAGCACGAGATCGAGCACGAGATCGAGCACGAGCACGAGCACGAGATCGAGCACGAGCACGAGATCGAGGGTCAGTCCTCCATCCGCACTTCAACGTACCCGTGTCTCCATCCCCATGGGTTTTGGGCGATGGGCCAGCGTGGTGCGAGGTGTTGGGCGGTGGCGATGAACCAAGCTCGACGTGCTTCGGTGGTCGCGGCGCGTGCGGGCCGGGTTGCCGCCCACGATGCGGTCCAGGCCTCCAAGAAGGGGTCGAGGCGGCGCTGGTGGCGCAGGGTTTTGGGGATGCGAACGCGGAGCATGCGGGGCGCGAAGCCGAGCGCGACGTCGAGGTGGAACACGACGCGGTCGAGGCTCACCGAGCCCGCTTCGTCGCGTCGATGCATGGCCGCCACCAGCACGCGGCCTCGTTTGTCGCTCGTTCCCTCCAGCAAGACCCCGCCTGGCGCGAGGGACTGACGAAGGCGGGAGAGCGCCACCTCGGCGGCTTGGAGGGAGAAACCTCGCAGCAGGTTGAAGGCCCGCACCAGTCCTGGCGTGAGCCCGGGGGGCACGAGGTCGGCGACCGCGAAGCGCACGCGTTCCGTGCGACGGGCCGCGGCGACGCGGTCGGCGTCGATGTCGGTCCCTAGCACGCGCAATGCGGGCACCCGCGGCGCCAGGTGCTGGGCCAGCTCGAGGGTGGTGTGCGGCACCGCACCGATCCCGACGTCGACGGCGAGCGGCCGCATGCGCAGTGCATCGACCACCTCGGGGTGGCCGTGGAGGAGGTAGCGGTCGAGGCGACGGAGCCGACCCGGACGTGTCTTGCCGCGTCGCGCGCCCGTCACGACGCGACCGGCATCGCCCCCAGCATGGGCTCACAGGTGAGCACGACGGCCCCCGTGCTGTCGGCGAGTCTGAGCACGTCGGCCACGTCGCGCCCCTCGGGCAGGGTGAGCGCGTAGTGCCACGGTCCCCCCGAGAGCGCGGCGCCCTCCCCACGCAGCGCCTCCGCGAAGTCCTCACCCGCATCGACCACCGTGAGGCTGTACACCCGGCTCTCGGCGAGCAGGTGCGCGCCATCGGTGTGGAGCAGCAGTCGTCCGCCGCGGAACACGAGCACGTCGGTGGCGTGCGGAAGCAACGCGGCCGATGCCCCCTCGAGCCGTAGGTCCGCCACGGCCACCAGGGCCGCTTTGCCCTCAACCGCCTTGCCGACCACCCCCATGACGGCCGACACCCCGGCCGGGGGTAGGCCCGTGAAGGGCTCGTGCAACAGCAGCGCTTCGGCCCCCTGCACCGCCGCCACCGCGACCAGGGCCGCCTTGCGGGCGCTCAGGTCGATCCGGTCGAGACGTCGGCTCGCCATCTCCTCCAAGCCCAAGCGCTCGATGGTGGCATCCGCTAGCGCTGCCGCGCCCCGCCGCCCCTCTCCCGTGGCGACGCGCGCGACGACCCGCAAGAAGGCCCGCAGATTGGTCCGAGGCGGAAACGGGAGGTCGTCCGGCGCGGCGCCGAAGTGGCCGTGGTGTTGGCCGAGCGGCCGTCCCGTCACCTCGACCTCGCCGGCGGCCATCGCCGCGCGCGCTCCCCCAGGACCGCTGGTCCCGCTCAACAGACGCACCATCGGCATCACATCGCCCACCAGGAGCACGCGTGCGCCACGGGTCGACAGCTCGATCTCATCGAGCGCCATCGCACCGTCGTAGGTGGCGCGAAGCCCCCGCACCTCGAGCACGGGCGGGTCGCTCATGGCCAGGTGATCATCACGTCCATCAGCGCGAGGGGCTGATAGGGACGGAAGACCGTGAACGGAATGAGCACCCGAGCCAGGTCCATCACGGGCGGCGGAACCCATCCCACGCGGTCCTCGGCGCTGATCCCGGGCACCCCGATGAGCTTCAGGACCTGGGTCAGGAACGAGCCATCCGGCGGGGGGAGCTCGACGATGGCCGACTCCTCGTCGAGGTCTCCGAGCTCGCGCGCACGCTGCAGCGCCTGCCGGAACCCTCCGAGCTGATCGACCAGCTTGTGTTCCTTGGCCTGCCGACCGGTCCACACCTTGCCGCGAGCCACGGCATCGACCGCCGCCGGGTCCATCTTGCGGCCCTCGGCGACCCGTCCCACGAAGAGATCGTAGAACTGCTTCACCTTGCGCCCGAGCTCCTTGCGCTCGTCATCGGTGAAGGGGCGGAACAGCGACTCGGCGTCGGCGCGCGGGGCGCTGCGCACCGCGTCCATCTGCACGTTGAGCTTGCTCAGGAGCTGCGAGACGTCGGCCTTGCCGTAGAAGATGCCGATCGATCCGGTGATGGTGCTCGGGAGGGCGAAGATCTCCTTGCCCGCCGCGGAGGCGTAGTAGCCGCCACTGGCCGCCGCGCTCCCCATCGAGACGATGAGGGGCTTCTCCTTGGCGAGCAGCGTGGCCTCGCGGAGGATCACGTCGCTGGCGAGCGACGAACCGCCGCCGGTCTCCATGCGGAAGACGACCGCTCCGATCGAGCTGTCGGTGCGAGCCTGCTTGAGCGCCTTGGCGATGGTGTAGCTCCCCGCCAGCTTGGTGCCGAGGAGCGGGATCGTGCGGCTGTTGCCGTCGATCATGGTGCCCTCGAGGTAGATGACGGCCACCTTGGTGCGGTCACGCCACAGGCGCGGGGCCCGCTTGGGTCGTTCGCCGATGTCGATGACCTTGACCGGGAAGCCGATCGTCTCGCGCACGAAGCGGTTGATCTCGTCTTCGTAGACCAGCTGATCTACGAGCTGGCCGTCGAGGGCCTCGGTGGCGATGAAGGGCCCCTTGGCGATGACCTTCTTGGCCGCCCCGAACTTCATCTTTCGCCCTCGCCCCACCTGGCCGACGTAGATCTTCTCGTACTCGCCCAGCAGCTCGCGGTGGTCGTCCCGCCCCGTCTTCGACGGGCCGTCGAAGAACTGCTCGGGCGCGAGCTTGTGGCGCCCGATACGCACGAAGTCCGCCTGGATGCCTAGCTTGCGCATGAGGCCGCCGAGGTAGAAGTAGCGCCCCGACAACCCGGCAAAGCGGATCCCGCCCGCGGGGTTGATCGCGACGCGGTCGGCCGCCGAGCACACGAAGAGCTCGCGACCGCCCGCATCTTCGAGGTGACACATCACCTTCTTGCCGCGCCGCTTGAGCAGCTCGATGGCGTCGACCAGCTCCTCGGCGTGCGCGAGACTGCTCGCGGGCGCGGCGCGCATCTCCAAGAGCACGCCCGCCACCTCGGGGTCGTCGGCCAGCTTCCAGAGCGCCCGCAGCCAAGCGAGATGGGTGCGCGCGTTCGGGGTGCTCTCGAAGCGGATCTTGGCCACGTGCTGCGGGATCGGAATCCCTGGCTCCTCGCGGAAGGGCCGAATTCCGGCCGAGGCCACGAGGCCGGTGCCGCTGTAGCCCTGCGCATTTCCGAAGACGCTCCCCGCCGTGACCTGGAAGCGATCGATGTTCACGTCGATCGCGGCGGACGCGGTGAAGCGACCCTCCGTCGCGTCGAGGAAGGTGCCACCGAGCCGCAGCCGCCCCACGTAGGGCACATCGACGGCGGCATTGGCCACCGGTACCCAGGCCTGATCGGCGGAGCGGTACGAGGCCTCGAGGCCGATCTCGAAGACCTTGTCGCCATCCA
>JAUHZF010000610.1 GCA_030426145.1 Polyangia bacterium | reverse complement strand
GCGAGAGCTGCACCATCAGCCGCGGCAGCCGTCGGCGACCACGTTTGAGCGCCATCACCCTCTCGATGGTCGCGCTGCTTTTTCCGCTCCGGCGCTGGCGACGGCCACGTCGACGCAAGCGCCGCGTCAAACGCGGTTGACGCGCATCAGCGTGTGGGCGCGGCCGAGCCCCTCGTGCTGGGCCGTGACCCGTAGTCCCGCCTTCTCGACGCAGGCGATGATCTCTTCGGTCCGGTAGACCCGACTGTTCCCGTTCGCCATGCAGGTGAAATACGGCGACATGCCATGCAGGCAGTAGGTCGCCACGGCGTTGCGCTGGTTGTCCCAGTAGGTGTCGAGGATCCACAGCACGGTGTTCGGGCCCATGGCGCGGCGCGCGCGCTGCAAGATGCTGACGATCTCCGCCTCGGAGAAACAGACGAGGAACTGACTCATCCAGATCGCGTCGTAGCCCACGGGGAACGACTGCCCTTCGTCGAGGAGGTCGATGGCGAAACCGTCGATGCGCGCCGCGTAAGGCGTGTCCGCCATGGCCTCGCGGGCGAGGTCGAGCTGGCCCTGGTGGTCGGCGATGGTGACCTTGAGCATGGGGTCGACGTCGCACGCCGAACGCGCGAAGCGGCCCGTGTTGCCCCCCACGTCGAGGATCCGCCGCGGGCTCTCTTTCATCACGATGGCGAGGGCGGGGGGAAAGGCAGCGTCGGAATAGAAGTGGTCGAAGTCGAGCCAGCTCTTGCGCGCCTGCTCGGGCATCTGGGACAGCCCCTGGTAGAGGGTGCCCCAACCCGCCCCCTCCTCGCCGAAGGCCTGGAGGCCGCTCGGCCGCCCCGACGTGATGGCTTCTTGGAAGTGGAAGAGCCCCTGGAAGCAGACGTCGTGCACGAAGTCCATGTTCGCGCGGGTCATGGGGTCGTTGAGGATGAAGAATCCGGTGCGCGTCAGGGCGTAGCCACGCTCGGTCTGACGCACGAGTCCGAAGCTGAGGCTGGCCTCGACCATCATCTTGAGCACGTGATCGCTGAGCGAAGTGGCCTCAGCCAGCTCCTCGAAGGTGCGCCCTCCGCCGCCGCCGAATCGAAGCGCGGCGAGCACACCCTGGTCGCGCATGGCCTTGGCCACCGCAAAGGCGACCGGCGCGAAGGCGAGGCGCTGGGCGTCGAGGAGCGAGGTGAACACGTCCTCTCGAACGGGCCGGCCGCGCAGAGGGGCTTCGGTCCGCTCGGCGGCAGTGTCCTCGGGAGGGGGCGAGCCGGGCAGCCCCGGGTCGCTGGGATCGAACTTGTTCGCCATCTGTGTGCTCGCCGCTCTGCCCCCAACGAGAAAGGTACGAAGAATCCTCCGCGCGATGCCTAACGTAGCCCTTAGTGGCTTTGACGACCGCCGGCCAGCATCGTCCCAACGCACGACGGGGATCGGAGCTCACAGCAGCGGTTTGCCACTCAGGAAGTGACGCATCGACAGATCGGCGCTCGCAGGACGGTCGAGCAGAGCCAGCGTCTCGCGACGCGTGAGATTGAACGTCTCCGCCGTACGGGCCAGCGCACGGCGGGCAGAGTCGTCACTTCCGAGCCCGGCCGCGCTCTGCATCGTGGGAAACGACCCGGTGAAGTGTTCGAGATTACTGGAGAAGTATCGCCCATCACGGCGCATCTCACCTTCGGCCTCGAGGAAGAGATCCCGAAACCGTTCGAGCACGCCGAGCACGAGATCCCGCTGCTTGAGCTGCCGCTTCAGCCACCCCAGGTCGAGGTGCTCGTCTCGCATGTAGGGCTCGAGCCAGAGGTCGTAGTAGCAGCCGATGTCGAAGAACCACTTGAGCCGATAGAGTTCGTAGCTCCCGAGCGTGCCGTAGAGCTTCTCGTAGAGCCGCATGGTGGCCTCGAAGCGGAACGATAGGAACGCGTCGTAGATGGCCCGACGCTCGCCGACGTCTTGGCCGGCAAGCTCACGCGCCACGAGGTCGACCACGAAGTCGTTCTCGAGCGCGATGAAGTCACTGCCCGGGCTGTAGAGCGGGTCGCTGAAGGCCGCCGCCTCGCCGACACAGGCCCACCCGGGCCCGAGGTACCGTGCGCTGCCGTAGGCGAGCTGACGGTAGCTGAGCACGTCGATGAGCTCGGCGGGCGCGAGGAGCTCGCCCACCGCGCGGTGTTGCTTCAGGAAGGCCTCGAAGCCTTCGGCCCGTTGCATCGCGGGGGACCACTGGGCCTTGTCGATGACGACCCCGACACTCGTGAGCCCACCCCCGAGGGGGATGAACCAGACCCAGTAGCCGGGGTAACAGAAGTGGTTGGTCGACATGACCCGGCTCGTGTGGTTCACGCGGCCACGCCACGACGCGGGACCTAGGTCGTCCATGTCGACCACGCCGCGATAGCGTCCCCAGGCGGCGCCGATGGCGTGGTCGCGTGGCTGCCAGAGATCGTGTCGCTTGGCGATGACGCCGGCCCGGCCCGAGGCATCGATGACGTAGCGAGCCTGGACCGGCCGTCGTTCGCCCGTCTCGGCGAGCACCTCGAAGCGGCGCGTCTCGAGGTCGAGCGCTTTGACCCGACCGGGCACGAGCGCCACCCCATCGGCTGCGTTCATGGCCCGGAGATCGACCTCGAGCCGGGCCCGGTCGACCTGGAACGACGGCAGGTATCCGAAGGCAGTGCTGCCCATCTCCGAGAGATCGGTGAGCGCGGCGTCCCGGGCCTCGGTGTCGAAAAAGAAGCGAAGGCCGTTCTTTGGCAGCTGGTGCTCGTAGAGGTAGCGGGACAGCCCGAGGCGCCGGATGAGGTAATGCGAGGCGATCTCGACGGTCGACTCTCCGACCTTGTAGCTGGGCCGACGTGCCTTCTCGAAGAGCGCCACCGACACGTCGGGAAGCTGCCGACGAAGCTGCCGGGCCACGAGGTTACCGGCGAGACCTCCGCCGATGACGGCTACGTCGTACGCGTCCATGAGGCCA
>JAUHZF010000245.1 GCA_030426145.1 Polyangia bacterium | reverse complement strand
GTGGCGCATGCCACAAGCTGGTCACAACCCGTCAGCAAGGCTGGAACGCGACGCCGATGGTACTGCAGCGTAGAGACGGCATTCAGCTCTCGCGCAAGAGGCCCTCGAGGTGCGTGCGGCCGAGCTTGTAGGTGGTGTTGCAGTAGTCGCAGCTCACTTCGATGATCTCGTCTTCTTCGATCATGTCGTTCAACTCCTGGCGGGGGAGCGTCGACAAGCTCATCACCACGCGCTCGCGGCTGCACTGGCAGCCGTAGGAGACGGGCCGCGTCTCGAGCTGGGCGTAGGGCATGCCGTAGAGCAGCTCCTCCAGGAGCCGCTCCGGGTCGAGGTCCTTTACGAGCTGATCGGTGGACGGCATGCTCTCGAGGCGCTCCGTCATGATCATGAGCGGGCCCCGGTCGGCGCCGGGGAGGAGCTGGACCACGAAGCCGCCCGCATGGTGGATGGTCCCGTCGTCGTCGCGGATGAGGCCGGTGGCCACGATGGCGACCACCTGCTCGGACTCCTGCATGTAGGTCATGATGGCGGAGGCCACGCGGTCGTCGGGGGCTTGCACCATGCTGCGGTGCACACGACCGCCGGCCATGACGCGCATCATCTGGAGGCGACATCCGGCGGCCAGGGCGAAGGGGCCGTCATCGACGTTCTGAAGCAGGCCGCGGGTGACACCGTCGGGGTGGGTGTCGGCGACCAGGCTCGTGGAGCCGTTGGTGCCGTGGAGCACGCCCTGCACGCGATAGGTGGGGGCCATGGTCTCGCGGACGAGCACGGTGCCCGTGATGAGGTCGGAGAGATGGCGCGCGGTGGCGGGGTCGGTGACCTTCTGGGCTTGAAGAACCTGCTCCACGGTCCGGGTGGTGGAGGCGGTGATGACGCGGAAGTTGTCGTCGTCGGTGATGGCCCGCATGACGTGGTCGCTGTCGGTCACGCGGGGGGCTTGGGTGGTCATCCCTACAGTGTAAGTCTTGCTCGTCAGAATGTCCCCGTCGCAGGTTTAAGGACCCTTTGGCCTCGTGATACGTCATGGGTACCGACGATGGAGATGCGCCGACTCCTGCTCCTGCCTGCCCTCGCTGTCGCCCTCGGAGGGTGTTGGGGGTCCACCAGCGCCGAGAGCGCCGCTACCCCCACGGCGGCCCAAGGACAGGTCTCTTCGTCGCTGGAGCGGTCGCTCGAGGCCGAGCTCGCACGGGTCGAAGAGCAGTTGCTCTCCTCGAGCGACGAGGCCCTGCTCGACCGTCGGCTCGTGATCCTCGCCGCGCTGTCGGCGCTCGACCGAGCCGCTCCGGGGGAGCCCCCCACCACCTGGTCGAAAGACCAACTTCTCGCCGCCATGCGAGCCCAGCTCGAGCGCATGGGCCGCGACGACTTCAGCGCCTCCCTCGAGGGCGATCTCCGCAGGCGCGACAAGAAGAAGAGCGAAGGGCGTCGGAAGAGCAGGGGCAGCCACGACAAGCCGGTGCAGGACCGCTTCCGAGGCCTGTTCGGCGACGGGGAGGAGAAGCCGAACCTCCTCCCGCGCGAGGACGACGATGGCATTCTCGAAGAAGAGCCCGAAGACGAGCTCGCTCGAGGTGGGGCCGACCCCGGCGAGATCGGGGGCGAAGATCAGCCCCCGCCCGACGGCTCGACCCAGCGTCAGGCGGCCATGGTGCAGACCGGGCAAGCACATCTTTCCGCCGAAGCCCGCGCCGCCATTCGGCGCCAACTGCCCCGCGTGCAGCAGTGTGTGCCCTCCCGCAGCGTGAGGACCCAGGTGCGCGTGAGGGCCCAGCTCCACCAAGGGCGGCTTCGCGCGCCCGCCGTGAGCGCAGATCCTCCCGTCGCGGCGGCCGTCTCCGGGTGCATCGTCGAGGCCCTGAGCGCGATCGAGGTCCCCATCGACCCCGACGCCCCGATCCGCGTGGTGGCCTTCCCCTTCGTCGTCGAAGCACGATGACGCCGCCGCCGCAGGGGCCACGCAGGGCGCCTGTGATAGACATGGGCCATGAGCTTGATGCGACTGGTGGGGTTCTCGCTCGCCCTTCTCACCTCGGGGATCGCGGTGGCTTCGTGCAGCGGAAACGACGGCGAGGCCGAGACCCTCTGCGTGCCCGGCGAGAACATCTTCTGTCGCTGCCGCGGTGGCGCGGCGGGTACCAAGCTCTGCCTCGATGATGGGGAGAGTTTCGGGGAATGTGAGACCCTGAGTGGCGCCTGCACCGAGCTGTCCTCCACGGGCTCCGGCAACGGGGGCGATGGTGGCAGTCAGCTTCCGGGCGGCGGCAACGAGCCTCCCCCCAACCCGGGCGAGCTGCTCGCGTCCTGTGAGCGCGACGCCGACTGCGAGTCAGGCCATTGTCCGATGGGCTTTTGCACGAAGGGCTGCGACGACTTCGAACAGTGCGCGCCCCCTGAGCCGGCCGCGCCGGGCGACTGCGTCACGGTGCCGGGGGCCTCGATCGGCGGCCAGCCGGGCGTGTGCGTACCCTACTGCCTCGAGCAGGCGGGTTGCGAGGCCTACGGACCGAACAGCCTCTGCAGCTACACGGAGGACTCGCTGCCTGCTTTTGGCGTCGTGGTCTGCGCCGACTGGGGCGATACCATCCTCTTGCCCCCCGATGGTTACCCCGAAGGAGACCTCATCTGCACCGATGACGTGGTGTGCAACCTCGGCCTCGACGGTACGGAGCGGATCTGCGCCGACGGCGACTGCGGTGACGGCTGCAACGACGGCGCCGACTGTCCCGATGGAGTGATGTGCAACCAAGCGGGAACCTGTGGCCAGGCTCCCGACGAGGACGACTGCCCCGGGGTCCCGGTTTCACTGCCGACTCTAGGCGCTTCCGAGGCCCTCAACGGCAATACGTTTGCGCTGTCGGCGCCGGCCGAGCACGAGGGCTCGGGGGCCTGTGGCGCCATCGGGACCAACGCCGAGGAAGCCGTCTACGCCGTGACGGCCGGCGTCGCGGGCAACCTCATCGTGCTCGTCGAGCCCGTCGCTGGCTTCGACGCCAAGGTCTACATCCGCTCCGGCACCTGCAGTGGCACGACGCAGGTGGGGTGCGCCGACGATGGCCTCGAAGGAGGCGACGAGATCGTGGAGACGGCGGTCGGAGCGGGCGAGACCGTCTACGTCTTCGTCGACGGGTTCGACGGGAGCGCAGGCGGCTACACCGTCACGTTCGACCTCGATTCGTGACCGACGAAGTCAGACCAGATTGCACGGTGCTGTCGGCCTGCGGATCGAGATTCTGGTAAGCTGGCTGCGACGTCGGACCCGGGACGGGTTCCAGGGGGCGTCGCGCGTCGTAGCATGACGGAATCCAACGAAAATGGCATCGAGACGCCCGACAGCGTCGATGGCGCCGTGATGCCGCCAGAGACGGTCAAGGTCGCTGCGGTGAAGATGCCGGCACCGGTGAAGCCGGTTACGCCGGGCACGGTCCCCATGCAGCCGATCCCCGACGAGGTGAAGGCGCACATGGCGGGCAAGATGGGTGGGCCGGGTGGTCCTGCGACCCCGTTCGAGTCCGCTCGACCTGCGCCTGCCGCAGCGCTGCCCTTCCAACCTCCACCGGTGGTGCCGCCAGGCCCGGTCGCGCCCCCCGCCGCGGTCCAGCATCACGTAGCCCCGGCTGCCGCGTCTCATGCTCCTGCAGCCGCGCCCCACGGGGGTGTGCAGGCGCATCACGCCGGGCCCCAGGCCAAGAAGCCCCCCATGCAGCTCACCTCGCCGGGCATGCTCGGTGGTGCGGGGAGTTTCCACGGCCACGCGCACCTCATCGGTGCCATCGCACCTGGTGCCGCACCGGCCGCGGGTGGTTTCACCGGCGCGGCCGCCGCCGCGTCTGGGTTTGCGGCCCCTCCAGGCACGCCGCCGGCCCAACCTGCGGGTCCCCCCGCACATTCGCCGCCGGCGGCTGGGGGGTATGCCGCACCTCCAGGAACGCCTCCCGTGGTGCCTGGCGCCGTCGTCGATGCCGTGCCGCCCCCCGTCGGGTCCAACCCCGAGGGGCCGAGCGGCATCATGCCCGTTCCCGTTGCACCGACGCATGAGGCCGCGGCACCCACGCCCGCTTCACCGCCTGAAGCGGCCGGAGAGGTCGACCTGGCGGCCACCAACAGCCCGTGGTCGGCCGAGAAGCGCTTCGAGGCCGACGTTCTTCCGTCGGCCAACGTGCTCAAGTCGGGGGCCCCGGAAGCCGCGCCGGCGCCACCGCCACCCGTTGAAACGGGGTCGGGGGGCTCGCGTACCCTCATGACGGTCATCCTCGCGGTGGCCGCGGTGGGCCTCGTGGGCGCCATCGTCTACTTCGCCGTCACCAAACGCAGCGGCGACGACGACCCGGCGAGCGTCAACGTCGGCACCGAGCAGCGCGAGTACGCCGACGACCCGGCGCCGAGCGCTACGGCGACGGCGGCTCCGGCTCCCAAGCCGAAGCCCCGACCGGTCTTCAAGCCTCAGCCCAAAGCCAAGAAGAAGGCGTCTGGCGACATCTACGACGACCTCTGAGCGCACGACCTCTGTGGGGGCGAACGCGGTGCGAGGCCGCTACTGGCTCGGTCGGTGCTTGCTCGCCTTGCGACCGGCCACCTTGCGCTCCTTGAGCGCCGGCTTCTTCTTGCGCACGTAGCGAGGCGCCTGGCCGGGGAAGGACATGTCCGTCCACTGGGTCTTCCGAGACCGCACGTCCATGTGCACGAAATGACTGTTGGGGTACAGGCCACAACCTACGTTGGAGAGCTCTCGGCAGCGATCGAACACCACCTGGTGCGGCACGCCGATGATCTTGAAGTCGATGGCTTTGCCGTGGTTGTGGCGAGAGTTCTTGGTGAACTGCTTGGGGGACGGCGGCCGGTATCCGCTGATCACGACGATGGTACGACCGCCGAAGTGGTCGCTGATCACGGCGAGGTTGCGCAAGAGCTGTGCATCGATGTCGTGTTTCTTCCCGGTTCGCAACGAGCGCAAGAGGCGCTGGACCCGAGACAGGTTCTTCGTGACGAGCTTCCCGTCGTCGTCGACGAGTTGCACGGTCATGACCTCGCGGTGCCGCACGAGCCGTAGCCGTCCCGGCTTCCGGGGTCGTCGCGAGAAGGGGGCGGACTCGCGCTTCGAAGCTTTCGCCGACGCCTGCCGCGGCTTGGGCTTGGCGGCCTTGGGTTTCGGCGGACTTGGCTTGCGCGCCTTGGCTGTCTTGGCCGAGGCTCGCTTCTCTGCGACCCGCTTCTCTGCGGCTCTCTTCTGAGCCGCGGCCCGCGCTTGGGCTCGCTTTCGCGCTGCGACCGCCTCTGCGGCTCGCTTCTTTCGCGCTTCGGCCGCCTTGCGCTTGGCTTCGGCTGCCCTCTTCTTCTGGGCTTCCTTCTTTCGCTTCGCGTCGTCGGTCGCCTTTTTCTTTGCGTCGAGGAAGCTCTGCCAACGCCGGTGAGCGGGCGTCTCCACGATCTTGAGCACCATGCCCGGACGCAGGGTTTGCCCCTTACGTAAGTGGTTGTGCTTCTGAATCGCCTGAGCGCTCGTGTGGTAGCGCCGGGCGATGAGCGAGAGGTACTGCCCCGAACGAACCTCGTGGGTCAGCTCTCGGGCCTGGACCTTCTTCGCGACCAGGCAGCCGGCGATCAGAGACAACGCGAGCAGAGCGGATGCGAGTGTGCGGCGGGCGGGCATGACGGTCTTTCGGTGGCGCTGGGCCCCGCGGGCGGCTGTGTATTTTTGCCCCGGGGTAGGCGGAGGTGCCAAGCTTCGATCCGAGATGAATTTCCCCGATCTGAAGCTCGACCAGGGCCTCGAGGCCCCAGATGTGGGTCGCGGGCCGCGACCCATCGCGTCCGAGAATTGGATCGAAGGGTCCGCATCGGACAAAATTCTGGTGAACTGGAGGGAGTCCTCTTCGGAGGGCTGAGGAGAGCGGAATGTTCGGCGGAGCGAAGAGCCTGGTTGGCGTCGATATCGGGGCTACGTCCATCAAGGTCTGCCACCTCAAGGACAAGAAGGGCGGATTCGGCTTGATGAAGTTCGGTTTCCAGCCCCTGGAGCCGCAGACCATCGTGGATCGGCACGTCATGAATGCGAGCGCCGTCGTCGACGCGCTGCACGCAGCCTTCCGGATGGCGAAGATCAAACAGAAGGAGATCGCCCTCAGCGTGAGCGGTCAGTCGGTGATCAGCCGTAAGATCACCGTACCCATCATGACCACGGCCGAGCTCGACGAGCAGATCCAGTGGGAGGCGGAGAACCACATCCCCTTCGACATCAAGGACGTCTACGTCGACTACGAGATCCTCCGCAAGCGCCCCGAGGCCGGGCAGATGGACCTTCTGTTGGTCGCGGCCAAGCGCGAGGAGATCGACGACTACGTCTCGATTGCGCGGCAGGCCAAGCTCAAGCCGCTCGTGGTCGACATCGACGCGTTCACCATCCAGAACGTCTTCGAATACAACCGTGGCCTCCCGCCCGACGACACCGTCGCGATCATCAACGTGGGCGCCAGCCAGGCCTCGATCAACATCATCTCCCGTGGCGCGAGCGCCTTCACCCGCGACATCTCCAACGGCGGAAACTACCTCACCGAGCAGATCATCAAGCAGGTGGGTGTACCCTACGAGCAGGCCGAAGACATGAAGTGCACGGTGGGGACCCCTGGAGCCGACCGGTCCCAGCTCCCTCCCAAGCTGACCCAGGTCATCGAGCAGGTCTGTGACACCATCGCCGGCGAGATTCAGCGCTCGCTCGACTTCTTCCTCGCCACGAGCGGTGAGGAGCGCATCGGTCGCGTCTACCTCACGGGCGGCACGGCGAATCTGTCGCAGCTCGCGCAGGCCATCGAACGCCGGTCGCGTGTCACCACCGAGGTGATTCAGCCGCTCGAGCGGGTGAGCCTCGATGGCGCGATCGACCAGCCACTGCTGCAGCAGCGGGCGGCTCAAATCACCGTCGCGCTCGGCCTCGCCATGCGCAAGACCAAGGAGGTGCGAGCATGATTCGCGTCAATCTGCTCCCCAACGCGAACGAGCGTCGCACGGCGGCTGCATCGAGCGAGTCGAGCCAAGCTTGGCTGCTCTTGGTGATGCTCGCCGTGGTGGTGGAGATCGTCGTGCTCTTCTTCGTCCACCAGACGAAACAAGACGAGTACGACGAGGTCAACGCCGAGGTGACCAAGCTCACGAGTCAAATCTCGGACATTCAGGCTCGCGTCAAAGACCACAAGAACATCAAGAAGGAGCTCGAAGTGCTGCGCGCCCGCGAGGACGCCATTGCCAAGCTCCAAGCGGCCCGGCGCGGTCCGACGGCGGTCTTGCTCGAGCTCGGTCGCGTGCTCACGGTGGGGAAGGGGCCCACCGTCGACCCCGAGAAGCTCGAGGCGCAGAAGCAGGTTCGGACCGGGCAGGTCTTCAACCCCGCGTGGGACCCGAAGCGGGTCTGGCTCACGGGCTACACCGAGACCAACCGCAACGTCCGTCTCGAGGGCCTCGCCCGCGACGGCGGCGACGTCTACGAGTTCGCGCAGCGATTGAAGCTCTCGCGCTACTTCGACGACGTGCAGTTGCTGCCCGGTAAGCAGAAAGACGGGAACAGGGGTGACGGGCCGGACATGGTCACGTTCGCTCTTCAGGTGAAGGTGAACTACTGATGGCTGGCCTCAAGCTAAAGGGTGGTGGCGGCGGTCTGGAGAGCCTCAACCTGGTGGGGAAGCTCCTCATCGGCTTGATGTTCGTGGCCCTCGTGGGCGTGGCCTACTTCGTCGTTTTCTACGGCGAGATCGACTCCGCGATCGCAGCCAAGCGCAACGGACTCGAGGCCAAGAAGGGCGAGCTCGCCCAGGCCAAGGAGGCTGACGCGGCCTACAACAAGGACCTCACCGAGCTCGAGCGACGTCGCCAGCTCGAGTTGAAGCAGCGCAAGATCCTCCCCGACGAGGCGCAATCACACGCCTTCTTGTCGGCGGTACAGACGGTCGCCACCATCTCGGGGGTCGAGCTCGCGAGCTGGAACCCCAAGGATGAGAACCCGGCCGACTTCTACGCGAAAGTGCCCATGGAGTTGCGACTCAAGGGCAAGTACCACCAGGTCGCGAAGTTCTTCTATGGCATCGGTCAGGTCGACCGCATCATCAACATGGAGAACATCGTCATCGAGGTGAAGCAGAACCAGACGAAGGCCAAGGACGAGACGACCCTCGGCACGGAAGAGTCGACCGACGTCTACGTCACCTGCCTCGCGACCGCCTTCCGGGCGCTCAAGATCGACGAAGCCGGCAAGAAGCGGAAGCGCCGCCGGGGAGGAAAGTAGTGATGCAAGGATCCAAGTTCCTCACCACCGCGCTGCTCGGGGCCTCCGTGGTCCTCTCGGGCTGCGGCGAAGAAGAGATGATGGCTCCCCCTGCCCCGGCCGCCGCTCCAGCGCCCAACGCCAAGGATCGGAAGAAGGGCGATGAAGAGCAGGAGGAGAAGGCGAAGGACATGCCTATCGTCGAGTTCACGGAGGCGGACTTCGTGGAGTCGGAGCAGTCCCGAGACCCCTTCCGTGACTACGCCCATCTCTTCGTCGAGAAGTCCGACCGGGAAGTGCAGAAGCAGCGCAAGGTGAAGGCCGATACCTTCGCGCTCGACGAGCTCAAGCTCGTCGGCATCATCACGCGGGGCCAGTCCAGCGTGATGCTCACCGATCCCAATGGTTACGGGTGGGTGCTCTACACCGGTGACTTCGTGGGCAAGCCCGAGCTGGTGAGCGTAGGCGGAACCGACGGCACCGAGGTCGCCATCAACTGGCGGGTGGACCGCATTCGTCCCTCCGACGTCGTCTTCATTCGTGAGGACACCACCCACCCCGACATCCCGCCCACGACGCGGGTGATGCCGCTCTACCCCGCCGGCGAAGACTCCTAGAACCCGCGTTCGCCCGCAGCGCGCCGCGTCCTCCTCCGGGGGCGCGGCGTTTCTCGCTTTGTCGCAAATTGGGCCCGGCCGCGATCCGCTCATTACCATCGACAGCGGTATGAGAGTGGAAGCGCTCGAGGGCCTCGTCGCCCGGGGTAGGTCTCCCGTCGCCATCTGGCGCGCGGTGGTCCTTTTGCTCGTCACCGTCCTGCTCACGACGGGGACGACAGCCGCGCAGGCCAAACCCGCGCGAAACCGGGTGAAGGCGGTAAAGCTACTTCGCCTTCCCAAGGGGGGAAGTGAGGTCTTCATCCGCACCGACCGCGAGCCGGACTACACGGCCCGCGTCGCCCAGGGAGGCAAGCGCCTCATCGTGGACCTTCGGGACACGGTGGTTTCGGGCGCCGAGCCGGCCCTGACCGACGCTGCGGGGGTGGTCGGCGGCGTGATGACCCAGGGCTTCAAACAGAATGGGCGGCGCACCACGCGATTGCTCATTCAGCTCCTGAAGAACGCCGAGTACCGCATCCTGACCAACGACGAAGGGGTCAGGATCGTGCTCAATCCGGCCAAGGAGACCAAGGCTGCGTCGCGCAAGACGGCAAAGCCTGGTCGCCCGGCGCGTGCGGAGGAGGCTTCCAATCCTTCCGACGAGCCGGCGCCTCAGGCGGAGGTCGAGGTCGTGGCGGTCAAGGACGTGCGCTTCGACCACGCCGCCAGCCGTGACCGCGTGATCGTGGAGCTCAGCGGCACCGCCGGTTACACGACTACGGTCAAGAGCGACACGCGCACGGTGCTTCGCATTCCGAGTGTCGGCCTGCCCAAGACGCTCCAGCGCAAGCTCGACGTCGACGCCTTCGGGGGCTTCGTTCGCGCCATCTCTACCTACCGGACCAGCTCCGCCGTCATCATCGACGTGGACCACGACGCCGACGTTCACGGCGCCGTGGTGCCCTACGGCAAGGCACTCCACTTCGTCTTCTCGACCGCGGAGACCCCGGCCACGATGACCGGCGTTGCGCCGGACGGGAAGGCGGCCCGCAAGACGGTGTCGCTGCCCACCAAGGGCCCCGGCATCGAGCCCGACGAGTGGTCGAGTGAGCCCGACCAGGCGGGTGCATTCTTGCCGTCGACCGTGGCCGGCCAGGTGCAGCGCTACACCGGGCGGCGCATCGACGTCGACCTCAAGGATGCCGACATTCACAACGTGCTCCGCATTCTCGCGGAAGCCGGACGGGTCAACATCGTCGCCGCCGACAACGTCTCCGGCACCGTGACCATTCGGCTCAAGAACGTGCCGTGGGACCAGGCGCTCGACACCATTCTCCAGGCCAAGAAGCTCGGTATGGTGCGCCGCGGCAACATCATTCGTGTCGCGCTGATGAGCGATCTCAACAAGGAGCGGGAGCTGGCGCTCGCTCGCCGCAAGAGCGAGCTCGAGCTCGCGCCCATCGAGACGCGCCTCATCCCCATCTCTTACGCCAACGCGACCGACCTCCAGGCGCGGGCCAAAGAGCTGCTCTCGCCCCGCGGGTCCATCGCCGTCGATGAGCGCACCAACGTGCTCATCGTGCGGGACGTCTCGGGCAACCTGAACCAAATCGAGGAGCTCACGCGGGCCCTCGATACGCAGACCCCGCAGGTTCTCATCGAAGCCCGCATCGTGGAGGCCACGAGTCGCTTCCAGCGCGACGTGGGTATCCAGTGGGGTGGCGATGTCGCCTTCGGCCCGGCGACGGGCAACGAGACCGGGCTCTTCTTTCCCTCGAGCATCGGCGTCGTCGGCGGTGGCTCGGACGCTCAGACGCCCACCGGAGGTCTCTCGCCGACGCAGACCCTCGTCCCCAACCCGAACTTCGCAGTCAACCTCCCCGCCACGGTCGGCACCGGGCAAGGTGGTGCGCTCGGTCTGAGCTTCGGGTCGCTCGACAACACGGTCAACCTCAACGTCCGCCTGTCGGCGGCAGAGGCGACCGGCATGCTCCGCATCGTCAGCAGTCCCCGCATCCTCACCCTCGACAATCACGAGGCCCGGATCAACCAGGGTACGCTCATCCCGTTCTCGCAGGTCAGCGCCCAGGGCGTGCAGACGGTCTTCCAGGAGGCCAAGCTGCAGCTGCTGGTCGTGCCGCACGTGACCGCCGACGGCAGTGTGTCGATGCACGTGAAGATCAATCGCGACGAGCCCGACTTCAACCAAACGTCTGCGCGAGGCGACCCCACCATCCTCAAGCGTGAGGCCGAGACCGACCTCTTGGTCCGCGACGGTCACACGGCGGTCATCGGTGGTATCTACACCCGCAACTCGGGTCGCAACCTCGACCAGATCCCGCTCCTCGGCGACATCCCCATCCTCGGGGTTCTCTTCCAGCGTCGCCGCTCCAGCGACGTGCGCGGTGAGCTCGTCATCTTCCTCACCCCGCGCATCGTCAACCGCGCCGAAGCCATGGGTCGCTGAGCCCTCATCGCTTCTGAAGCACGCTGCGGCGTGGGTCCGAAATTGGGCCCACGCCGTTTTCGCGTGGTAGCCCCGAAGCATGTCGTTTCGTGCGCTCTGCCTCGCCGCTGCGCTCTCGCTGACGCTCCTGCCGGGAGACGCCGTCGCCGACGACACGGAGCAGGCGACCGAGGGGCGCGGTCCCTCCAAGCGCCGTCGTGCGCCGCGTCGCGAGCCTCAGGCGCCGGCCGAGCCGGAGAAGGCCGACGACGAGAAGCCAGCTGCAGATCCCGCTCCCGAGGACGATGCTCCGAAGGCGTCGCCGTCCGACGATGAGAAGGACGCGGGCAAGAAGGACCCGGAGAAGGCTGACCCCGACGGCGATAAGCCAGCCGAACCTGCCCCCGAGAAGGGCAACGCGGCCGAGAAGGAGCCCTCCTCCTCGGACGACGCACCGGATGACGCTCCGGCTGAGCCCGCCCCCAAGAGGGATACGCCGCCCGCAGCGGAGCCGGAGCCGGCGCCCGAGCCGGAGCCTGCACCCGAGCCGGAGCCGCCTCCACCGCCGGCACAGAAGCCGCCTGCGGTGGCGCTGAAAGAGCTCACCTTCGTGGGCGGTGAGGTCAGCCGGGCGGAGCTCTTTCTCACGCGCGCCCAATCCGACATCGCCCAGTGCATCCACCGCCATGGTGGGGTGGCGGCGGCGAAGGGGATCCTATCGATGCAGCTCCTCGTGCGTGCACGGGGCAAGGCCGAGGGGGTCGAGGTCTTGGCCCGACGCGACGTGTCCGATGAGGCAGGTCGCTGTGTTCGCCGCCTGCTGAAGGGAAAGTGGATGGGGAGCCCGAGCCAAGATCCGGTGGGCGTGACCTTCAGGCTCGAGCTCACCCGACGGCTCGCGGAATAGTCAGGCTTCGAGGCGCTTCTCGGCACGCTGGTAGGCGGTGTAGGCCGCGATGAGGTGACAGACCCAGCCCAAGAAGCCGCCGGTGCCGATCCAGAAGCCGGGCGTGATAATCAGCCAGAAGAGACCCCTGAGGAAGTCCCCGTTGTAGATCTGGCCGACCCCGGGGACGATGAAGCTCAGGACGGCTGCGTTACCTGCTCGAGTCATGCCACCAACGTAACCAGGGTGGTCGAGCATGCATGTGAGCTGGTTCACAGTCGCGCCGAGATGAACGCGCGTACCCTCTCCGCCACGGCGTCGGGGCGTTCCCACGGCAGCATGTGGCCTCCCGTCATCTCGTGTCCCTCAGCGCCGGGCACGGCTTCGACGAGGCGCCGTTGGTGCTTGGGGATGGTGAGGGTGTCCTCGCTGCCCCACACCGCGAGGAGCGGAAGGGTCATCGCACCGAGAGCGGCTCGGCGGTCGAAGGTGTCGCACGCCTTCCAGTCCCCGACGGCGGAGGCGGTGGGGAGGCCCGATGCCTCCCGGTGGTATCGCGCGGCGACCTCGGGCGGCGTCTCGGGCCCAAAGGCGACGTCGAGCGACATGGGCGCCTCAGGACCAGAGGCGGCCGCGAGCTCGAGGATCGCGGGGGCGACCTTGAGGCGGGCGCTCGACGAGACCATCGCGATCCCAGCGAGGCCGTCGGGGGCGCGTAGACCGAGGGTCAGCGCCACCGCTCCGCCGAGGGAGTGCCCCACCACCCACACGGGCCGCGTGACCCAGCGCTGCACGAAGGGCCACAGCCAGTCCGCGAGGGCTTCGGCGTCGCCGTGCCCAATGGGCTCGCTTCCGTCGCGTCCTGGCAACGAAGGCGCCCACACGTTCGCCCAACGCCACGCGTCGGCCACCGCTGGCCACGTCGCGCCGCTGCCGCTCGCACCGTGGATGAGCACCACCGCGGGGCCGTCGGCGGGGGCGCGGTAGACCTTCACCTCGCGGCCGTCGATGTTGCAGATCTCTGACTTCATGAGGCTCCGAACAGCTCGGGATAAGCTTCGATGAGCACCTCGGCGGTGCGGGCTAGGTGCTCGCCGAGAAGCGTGCAGGCCTCATCGGCACGACGGCTCACCGCGGCCTCGGCGATGGCTTGATGCTCCGCGGAGACGTCGCGCGCGTCGCGCACGCGGTGATCGCCGTGGCGGGCGAGGTTCCGGTAGCGCTCGGTGAGCGCGTAGAGCTGCTCGCGAAAGCGCAGCAGGTAGGTCGAAGGACAAGCAGCCACGAGGGCCTCGTGGAACGCGCGATGCCGGTCGGAGAAGGTTTGGGCGGGGTCGGACCCCGTCACCCGGTCGAGCACGTGGCAAGCGGCCATGACGTGTCCTTCCCAGGCCAGGTCGCCGTGACCGATGCTGTCGCGAAGGGCGAGCAGCTCGATGCGCTTCCGGGTCGCGGTGAGGTCGAGCAGGTCCTCGCGTGAGATGGCCGTCACCCGGAAGCCCTTCTGGTCTTCGATCGTGACCAAACCTTCGGCGGCGAGCCGCGTCGCCGCCTCGCGCAACGGGCCCCGGCTCATCGCGTAGCGCTCGGCGAGGGAGGCCAGTTTCAGCTTGCTCCCGGGCGCGACGCCGCCGCTGAGGATCTCGTGGCGAAGGCGCTCGGCCGCCAACGTGGCGTCGGTTCTTCGTGGTGAGGTCTCTTCGACCATCGCCCGTGAATCGTAGTCTCTGAGGGCAAATGTTTTCCAGAAATAAAATGTCGACATTTTGGGGTCTGGACATCATTCTGCGGGCATGCGTCTCAGCTCTCTCTTCGTGGATGATCTCCCGGTTCTCGCCGGCCGTCGCGACGGCGTGCTCGTCGACCTCACCGCCCACGACCCACACATGGGCTCGGACGTGGGCGCGATGCTCGCGCGACCGGACGGGATCGAGCGGGTCCTTCGCGCCCTGCCGGAAGCCCCCCCGATCGTCGGCGACGTGCGCTACCGACCCCTGGTTCCCAGGCCGGGCAAGGTGCTCTGCCTGGGCCTCAACGACGTCGACCACGCGGCCGAGGCCAACCTCCCCGTGCCCACCTTCCCCGAGGTCTTCACCCGGGTCGCCTCCTCCCTCATCGGCCATCGCTGTGTGATGCTGCGGGGGGCGGAGAGCCTCGACTACGAAGCTGAGCTCGCGGTGATCATCGGGCGGGGAGGCCGGCACATCGCCGAGGCGGACGCGCTCGAGCACGTGGCGGGGTACTCCGTCTTCAACGACGGGACGATTCGCACCGCCCAGCTGCGCAATACGCAGTGGACGCTGGGCAAGAATTACCACGGCACGGGCGCCCTCGGCCCCGAGCTCGTCACCCCCGACGAGCTGCCGCCCGGCGCCTCCGGCCTCCGCATCACCACCCGCGTCGGCGACGAGCTGCTCCAAGACGGCAACACCGGGAGCA